>RECD01000285.1 GCA_007694185.1 Planctomycetaceae bacterium | reverse complement strand
AAACTTGCGGTCCGCGTCGATCCACTTGTTGAGCCGGCTCCAGCGTCGCAGCAGCTCCTCGTGCGCCACCTCGACCGTTTCCGCGGCATGGTCATCGCTTTCCTCCCCGTTCGGCACGATTCGAGTTGTGACCAGCAGACGCTCATCCGCCAGGCGGCGAGCGATGCGTTGCGTTACTTCGTCCAGCGATCGCAAATCGGCCCGGCGACGGGTATCCTCCTCGGTCTTCGCCCCGGCATGAACGAGTCGCCGGAACAGCTTCGGTACCGCCTCACGCGCTGGTTCGTCAAATTCGGCATAGACCCTCTCCGCATGAGCCGCGATGGCGCCGCTGAGCCGGCCCAAGGCGTCGTAGGCGCTGTGCGTCATTTGACCGGCAGCGTGCCGCTTCCAGAGTTCTTTCAAGGCAAATTCCAGAAGCGGGAGTCGACCGGGCTCGTCGCGAGCGTCACCGAGCAGCCTGTCGACCAGGCCGTCTTGAAACGTCAGGCCCACGGCGGTGGCCGGCTTTTCGATCGCCTCCCGCAACTCGTCGGGCGTCATCGGCCCCAAGTCGAGTTTGCCCTCCTGCAAGTGATCCAATAGCGCGCGGTCCTGCAGTAGCTGGTGATAAAAGTCGGCTCGCACCGTCAGCACGACCTTTAAGGGTGATGATTCTCGATCCGTGGCCACCAAAACCTGCTGAATGAACTGCTGGCATCCGGCCGGATCTTCGCATTGCGTGTAAAGTTCTTCCCATTGATCGACGACCAGCAGCAGGCGATCGGCACCCTGCTGTCGTTCCAGCGCCGCGTCGATCAGATTTCGGAGTGAGACGCGGTCGTTCTTTAGGTCGTTCGCGGCGCTTTCGGACTTGGAAATCAGTTCGTAACCCGAGAACTCGGGCTCGATCAGCGGCAGGAGCGCCTTGGCAAGAGAAAACAGCGGATCGGTGTTCGGCACCATCGTGACGATTTCCCAAACCCGCTCGCGGTCGGGAGACCGCAAATGAGGTAGCAGTCCTGCACGGACCAGCGACGATTTTCCGCTTCCCGAGGCGCCCACCACCGCGACCAGCCGATGTCGATCCACCTTGGCAACCAGCCGCTCGATGAACTTGTCACGGCCGAAGAAAAAGGTGGCATCCTCTTCTCGGAAGTACATCAGCCCGCGATAGGGACAAAGGGTCGCTCGCGGTTGCCGGTGGCCTTCCGCCGTGATCGGCTCGCCACGGACCACGGCCGCCAGTCGGTCCAGTTGCTCTGGGTCGGTGAGATTTTCCCGCAGGTCGATCCACATCAGTTGCCCGAGGAAACCGAGTGGCGGCTCACAACCGGGCATCAGCACCGGAATCACGGCGAACCGCGGATCACCCGCCTGGCGGTCGAGCGCCCAGGCTCGCTCACGCTGCTGCCAGCGACCCATTTCTTTCGAAGAGCCGACAAAAATCGCCACCGACTGGCTCGCCGACAACGCCTGTTCGAGCGCCGAGACCCAATCGTGCCCGGGAACCAAATACCACTGGTCGAGGAAACAGGTGCAGCCACGTCGCTCCAGTTCCTCCGCGATCCGCAGCACGAGGGGGCGATCGTCGGAGCGATAGCTCAGAAATGCGTGATACGTCACGGGGTTCGTCATGGGTGACATCCAAACGCAGGAACGGGGAAACGTGTCACCGATTATCCCAAACGAATTGGGAAACGCTGCTGATCAGGGGCATTTTATACGCCCCAACAGGGTCCATGGTGTCGCCCACGCCGAACAGAGCGGCCGGTTCAACGCGCCCGAGACTTCGGAACGGAATCGCTGAACCGATGGCTTGCTGTGACGAGGCCGGGAGGGCAGGGCGTGTTTGAAAGTAGGTGCTCCTAGGTTAAGCTGCCACAGCCGGTTCGCGAGAAGACATGGCGAGATTCGCGAGAGTTGTGGCGAGGGGAGAACAGAGCGGAGAAACCGACATGACCTTTCGCATCCTCGCCCTCGATGGCGGCGGTATCAAGGGATCGTTCACCGCGGGCGTGTTGGCCGCGTTGGAAAAGGATACCGGACACCGCTGCGTCGATCATTTTGATCTGATCGCCGGAACGTCCACCGGCGGGATCATCGCGATCGGGCTGGGACTCGGACTTTCTGCGGCGGAAATCGTCGATTTTTACACGCGGCATGGGCCGACGATCTTCCCCAGCACCAGTCTGGCTCGACGTTGGTTCGGTGTGGCGCGACACCTGTTTCAGCCGAAGCATTCCCATCAGACGCTGCGTTCGGCGCTCACGCAGGTATTGGGAGAGCGGAAGTTCGGTGATTCGATTCGGCCGCTGGTCATCCCGACTTACGATGCCGTCGGCGGCCGCATCTTTCTGCTGAAGACGGGGCATCACGCCCACCTGCGACACGATGTCGAGGCGCCGGCGGTCGAGGTCGCGTTGGCCACCGCCGCGGCGCCGACGTACTTCGCGGCGACCCGGTTTCCCGATCACGGCAACAACAGTTACGTCGACGGCGGCGTTTGGGCGAATAGTCCCGCACTGGCCGCGCTCGTCGAGGCGGTCCATTTCCTTGGACAACGGTTGGAGGACATCGACATCCTCAGCATCGGCACGACCAGCACGCCGTTCAACGTCGCGCAGAAGCATCGGTCCGGCATCCTCGGCTGGAACGCCGGATTGGTCGAGATCCTGATGACGGCCCAGCAGGAAGCGGCCAACGCCCAAGCGATGCTGCTGGTGGATCGCCGTTTCCACCGGATTGACCACCAATCGCCCCGTGGCCAGTTTTCGCTGGACGACGCGCGGCCCGAACAGATCGAACGCCTGATCGCCTTGGGACGCGGCGAAGCCGTCAAGAAGGCCAATATCGAGGCGGTGGGTGATCGGTTCCTCAACGGCCGGCACGCCCCGCCATTTCAACCCCTGTTCCCGTCCCGTTGATAAGCAATGAGCGGTAAAAAAGTGTCCGGTACCTTTTGTGCAAAGCACCCGGTGGGCGAGTTCCTCGCAAAAGGTACCGGACACTTATTTCCCGCCCGATCCTAAGTGAGTAGCCGCCGATGAAGTGGAAAACATGGCTCGAGAAGTGGAATATGACCGGGTTGCGGATCAGCACCGGGTTCTTGAATGTCGATTGGGAACCGAAAGACCATGATCGCGACGCGGCTTGGGAGTTGTACGTCGAACTGCTGACGCGGATCACGACCCAGCACCTTCAACCCGATCATGGCGACGAAAAAGCGGCGTTGGAAAGCATCCACGCGCTGTTCGGCTTGACGCGTCAAACGCTCAAGCGGCAGGGGAGGCAGTGCGGGGAATTTGCCAAACTCGCCATCGTCGTATTGAATCAAATCGTCCGGCCGTTCACCGCCAAGTGGCATCGCGAATCGATGACGGGTGGATTCGACGACGCGTCGAAATGCCTCCAATTCCGTGAGGAGTTGGCTCATCTGCAGCGACAGTTGCGGAGTTATACGAAAATGCTGGCGGACATGGCCGATGTCGAGGACTTGACCGAGTTGGAGGCGAAGGCCGAGTAGGAATAAAGGGTAGGCCTCTGAATGGCTGCCTGGGCAAACCAGAGAGAAAGGGGCGGGAGAATCGCCGGATACAGTGACACTGACGTTGTGGATGCTTGCGTCGACAGTCCGCACCGGTATTTCGCGAACAAGGTGCTGTGTCCCCGACCGCTCCGACTTGACCCCCTCATCCCCAACCCTTCTCCCCCGCCGAGCCGGGGGAGAAGGGAGCTTGAAGGAAGCTTGAAGGGAGCCTGATGCGAGCCTGAAGCGAGCTTGAAGGGAGCCTGAAGGGAGCCTGATGCGAGCTTGATGCGAGCGGTCGGTGGCACGAACTCTCGTGTCGGTCTCGAA
>RECD01000202.1 GCA_007694185.1 Planctomycetaceae bacterium | reverse complement strand
GTGTGCCAACGGCACAAACGGTGATAAGCCCACGGGCAACGCCCTGGGTTTTGCCGTCCCCCTAAGCGATTGCCCCAACGGGGCAACCTGAGGCAACACGCGATCCCGCCATTCGGGCTGTGCCGCAAAAACGGCGTGGCCGCCCGTGAACAACGGCCATTGCGGTGTTGCTCCGTTCGCCCCGTTGGGGCGGTGAGGTTCCGTTGCCGCCCGGTCGTGGCTCGATGACAGCCTCGAATGGCTGGCACTGACCGAGACGATCATGGCGATGGGCTTGGCGGTGGCTGTCGAAATCTTGAAGGTTCGAACGGAGACTTAAAATCTTTTCGTTGGCTCTTGACGTTTTGACCCGCCCTGAAATACTCATCTGCGATCGTCTTTTGCGCGATCGCTGCTGCGGGTATCCCGTCGATTCCACATGCTCCGACCTGTCGAACCCTTGCGTTTTGCTCGAACCGGTTCGCCAAATCATTGGCGGATGGTCGCGTTGGCGTCGACGCTAGTCGGTCTGTTCGTAAGTTGCTGTGTCAGTTGGCCCGCTGCCGACCCGTCCGCAGTGCCCGTTGCCGCTTCCGGCGCCGTTTCCGGCGATTCGTTGGAAAACAGGGATGGCGATCGGCCGGCCGACCGCTATGACGCTGCCCGGTTACTCGACTCGCCCGCCTGGCATGCCACCGGATCCCGCCAGTCGCCTGACGGTACCAAACCGGGCTATCCGTATGCCCTGTGTGGTGACTGCTTGGGGCTCGCCCGTCAGCCCGTTGTTGGCCAAATGTTTGGCCGATCCGTCGGCTCGCTCTGGGCATCTCTTCAGGTGTGGGAAGTTCGTTTGCAGGTGTAACCGCGACCCCTCGGTTGTCGCTTCGGTTCCCTGTTCTCGCCCCGCGACCCTGACGGTTTCGTTCGAAACCGTTCTGTTCGCGGCGCACGATCTTTCGTTTCACCACCCGGATTCTGAACATGTCCAATTCTGTTTCCTCTCCCGTTCCCGCAGCCAACCAGTCGCCCGCATTCCAGCATCTCGCGACCGGCCAGGACGCCGATTCCTCCCTATCCGTCGTCGGTCAGACCGGCCCGTCCGCCAAAGCGAAAGCGTGTGACCGAAATCGTGACTACGCCGCGATGATCGCCAAGTTGAAAGCGGGTGGCCGCGACGCCTGGTCGATGGATGCCCTTGGCGTTTGTCATTTGCGAACCGGGGAAGTCGCTGAGGCGCTGCGAATTTTTCGCTCACTTGTCCTGAAACCCGGCTGCACTTGGGAACGCAGCGACGTCCCGCTGCGTTACCGCCGCAACTTCGCGACCGCGTTACTGATGGCGGGGATCCCCAGCGGATGTCGGGAAGTCCTGAGTGCGCTGCCAGATCAAAGCGATCCGCGAACTCGTCAGCTCTTGGCGGCGATCGCGCGTTGGGAGCGGTCGCTCAGTTTTTTCAAACGCTGGGATTTTCGAATCAACAAGATCGAACCCAAAGGTTGTACGGTTCCGATCGACTTCGAACCGGGTGAATTTGAAGATGAAGCGTTATCTTGAGGCAGGCGCCTGCGCGGTTGTTCCTTTGCGGTATTGGAGGTTGAATCCATGCTGATGATGGCGAGCCTGATGTCGATTGTGGGGCTCGGGATCCTGACCCTCGGCGCGGAACTGCTCGTCCGAGGGGCCAGTCGGTTGGCGGTCGCGATCGGCATCTCGCCACTGGTCGTCGGCTTGACGGTGGTCGCGTTCGGGACAAGTGCGCCAGAGCTGGTGGTCAGCATCCGGTCCACGCTGGCGGATCAGCCGGACGTGGCGATCGGAAATGTTCTCGGGAGCAACATCTTCAACGTGCTGTTCATTCTCGGGATCTCGGCGTTGATCGTCCCGCTGCGGGTATCGCAACAACTGATCCGGTTTGACGTTCCCCTGATGGTCGGCCTTTCGCTCGCCGTCGGCCTGTTGGCATGGGATGGCAGCATCGGCCGATACGACGGGTTGGCCCTGACAACCGGCTTGGTCGTTTACACGCTTTGGGCGATCGTCAAGAGCCGCGGGGAACAAGCGGCGATTCGCGCCGAATATGAGGCGGAATTCGGCGTCACGACTGCTGCTGCTAATCCAAGTGGCTATCTCGTGAACGCCGCGTTGCTCGTCGGCGGGCTGTTGCTGTTGGTCCTCGGCGGACGATGGTTCGTCGACGGGGCGACGACCATCGCACGGGGGCTCGGCGTGTCGGAATTGGTGATCGGACTGACGATCGTCGCGATCGGAACGTCACTCCCCGAAGTCGCCACGTCGCTTGTCGCCGCGATTCGTGGAGAACGCGACATTGCGGTGGGGAACGTGGTCGGCAGCAACTTGTTCAACATCATGGGGGTGCTGGGGATCGCGAGCCTGGTCTCACCCGCCGGGATTGCCGTCTCGCAGAGCGCACTGTGGCTCGACATCCCTGTCATGATCGCCGTCGCCATCGCCTGCCTGCCGATCTTCTTCACGGGCCATCGGATCGATCGCTGGGAAGGCTGCCTGCTGCTGGCTTGCTACGTGGCGTACACCATCTCGATCATCATCACCGCGACGTTGCCTGCCGATACCGCAAGGTCGTTTCAGCAACTGCTACTCGGGGTGATCGCGCCGCTGACACTGGTGACCATCGTGTTCGGGATCATCCGGCATGTCAGGGGAGACCACCTTGCCACCGTCGAGCTAGCCGACGCGGACGCGGCTGGCGTGCCCCGAAAACCTGGTTCAGGGTCATGAAAGTACAGGCTGTGCAGCGAATTCCTCAGCGTGCTGCCGGAGTGATGAGCTGGCCCCCGCAAGCACGAAACCAACCCATTTTTGCTCTCCCACAACGCTAGATGCCGCTCCCGATATCGCAGGTTCCGCTGAACCAATACACCAAAACCCAGGGCTTTGAAGCTACGCTTGGTTTCGTCGCATTTTCTGAGGTGACCCAAATATTTTTCAGCTTCCTGATCGTTCCGGGAAGCCGAGTTCACTGGGCAATTGCGAACTGGCGGGTGGTCTCGGTTTGCTAGCTTCGAAAGGCTGAAGGACGACCCGAGTAAAAAGCCGAGTCGATCAGCTGGCGAGCCGATCCTTCGACGGATCAAATCCGAACCGCTCGACGGAGTGCGGGCACTCCTAAACAGAAATGACCATCAGCGATGCGTGGCGCGTTTTGGGTTGAGTGCCCGTGAAGGAGTTGTGCCGGATCGGTTGGGGAGCGTCGATCAGAGGCTGCGGGAGTATTGCGGCCGGTAGCGGATGCGGTAGGTGGCGCTGTTGGCTTCGAGCAACGGTTGGTCGACTTCGTCTTGATCGCTCGGCTTTGCACCACCATTCGATTCGGTCCCGGTCCCGTTGGGCTGATCGCCGTTTTGCGAATCGTCTGCGCCTCGCGGCGGCAGCAGGGTGTCATTGTCGCGATCGGAGGGACTGGAAGTTTCGACGCCCTGGAGGCGAGGTCGTGGGGAGTCGTCCGCGTTCTCGGGGCCTGACAGCACGGAAGGTCCGAGTTTTTCGTCGGCGTCGTCAGTCGCTTTCGAGTCGGCACCGGACGGCGTTTGGTCACCATTCACTTCCGGCCTTTGGCTGTAGACCGAATCGCTCGGTGGCGTCGTGGAGGACGCCCCGTTCGAGGTCGTTGGGGGGCTGGGAGGAGCTGGTGCCGCGGACGCGGGGGCGATCGTGGTCGATTCGAGTGTGGAATAACCGCTGACGATCGCTGACGAGAACGGGTCGTAGTAGCTCAGCGGGGCCCGTTGGACCACTTGCCGGGGGACCATCACCGTTTCGGTGTAGGGGACATAGATCTGGCGGGTCACGGGGCGACGGACCTTTTGGACCACCCGTTCCTGCTCGAAGTACTTGACCTCGACTGGTTCCTTGCGGGTTTCGTATTCGATGCGGGTGGTCGTCACGGGGACCCGACGAACCTGCTCTTCGCTGACCCAACGTTGTTGCTGGATGGGCACGCGGCGGGTTTTCGTTTCGGTCACGGGTCGTTGGACGGTGACCGGGACCTTGCGGATCTCGACCACCGGTTCCATCCGGGTCGTCGTCACGGGAATGTCCTGCGACACGACTTCGGACTGCATCCGCGTCACCTGAACGGGAACCTGCTCGGTCACCGTTTCGGATTGCATCCGCGTGACTTGGATGGGAACCTGCTGGCTGACCGTTTCGGTGTGCATCCGCATCACCTGGACGGGGACTTGCTGCTGCTGCACCTCGGGAACGAACGACGTCTGGGCGACCTGCTGGTTCACCCAATTCGGCTGATAGACCGTTTGGTTGGTGATGGTGGGCGGGGTCACCTGGGGGGTCCAAACGGCCGCGCCGCGGTTGATGCTAAAAATCCCCAGCGGGCCGGTCGTTTGCACGGCACGCGGCATCCACTGCAGCCCGAAAGTCGTCTGACCGGGTTGGATGAACTGTTGATTGACAAACCCGCCGCGGTCGACCGTCTGGTTTTGAATCGTGGTCACCGGCCGCTGAACGATGTGTTGTTGGGTCTGGAACTGGGTCTCGACGACGGGACGCTGGACGACATGCTGTTGGGTCTGGAATTGGGTCTCGACCACCGGGCGCTGGACGACGTGTTGCCGGGTCTGGAATTGGGTCTCGACCACCGGACGTTGGACGACGTGCCGCTGCTGGTGCATTTGGGTTTCGGTGACCGGGCGGAAGGAGGTCACCCGTTCCTCACGCTCGGACGTTTCGGTCACGTAGCGGGTTTCGGTGTATTCCTCGTCGCGGTACGAGGTTTCGATCACCGGCCGCTGAATCGTGTAGCGTTCTTCGCGGTAGTTCGTTTCGACGACGGGACGCGCCACTCGCACTTCGCGTTCTTCGGTCCGGGTACGGAGTACCGGACGGAGCGAGACGATTTCCTCCTCTACCATCTCCGTTTCGTGAGCGATCCGGAATCGTTGCACCGTCTGCGGTTGCATCACCGTGTCGCACTGCAACCGATAAGCGGGTTGAAAGCAGCAAGCGTCTTGCGCGGTCGCTACACCGGCCGCCCAGGCGCTCAGCCCGACGGTGCCGACAACCACCCAGGCCAACACCGATTGGACAGGGCTGCCAGAGATCCACCGGGCCAGACGCGCGCGAAGCCGCTGGCGGGTTCCGCTGCGAAACGTTTCGGCTGACCGATTTCTGCTGGGAACGCGAACCGATTGCCGCGAGTTCATTCTGATGTGCCGTGTCATGATGCTTACCCAAAGGTGCGGGAAACTGCCTGCGGGGACTCCGTTCGCTCGTCCGTAGAGACGAGGCGCTGCACCCGTATTCCACAATCCAGAATAAGAAGGGAGGAAGCAAAAATTAAGTAAAAACCGGAAAAAATTACGTTTTTCCTGTGCCGGTGGCGGCGTGTTTTTGCCATCTTTCCCCGTTTGCTTGATTGACGCTACAACCGTCGCGTTTTAACAACACGAGGATACGTTCCGGGGGTTGGTGAGTGATGTTCGGAGGCGAGACAGTTGGGGGAGAAGAGCGTGGCGACGGGATGCAGGCAAACGGTGCCGAGGGGGATTCGTTCGCCTTGAGCCGCCTGGAATTGTCGCTCGGGAGTCCTGCGGCGGAATTGGCGTTGGATGAGGCGTTGTTGGTGGAGGCGGAAGAGGCCCCCGCTTCTCGGGAGGCGTTGCGGATTTGGTCGTTCGCTTCGTCGGTCGTGGTGATCGGTCGGGGGTCGAAGCGGGACGTGGAGGTCGATCGGGAATATTGCGACCGGGAGGGGATTCCGGTTTTGCGACGTTGCAGTGGTGGTGCGGCGATCGTCGGCGGTCCGGGCTGCTTGATGTACAGCCTCGTTTTGGACTTGCGCCGCCGGGCTGATTTAAGGCGGGTCGATGCGGCGCACGCTTGGGTGATGAGCCGTTTGCTGAAGGCGGTCTCGTGCCAAGTCTCCGGGGTGCGCTGGCAGGGGACGTGTGACTTAACGCTCGCCGGACGCAAGTTTTCCGGCAATAGCTTGCGGATCGCTCGCGATCATCTGCTCTATCACGGCACGATCCTGCACGCGGCGGATTTGGGCAGGTTGCAACGCTGCTTAAGAACGCCACCTCGGCAACCCGATTATCGCGGCGGCCGCGACCACCTCGATTTCGTCACCAACGTGGAACTCGACCCGGCACGGTTGACCGAAGATTTGGCGGAAGGATTCAACGCGATCGCACCGCCGAGGGAGTGGCCGAGGGAATTGACTGAGCGATTGTTGGCCGAGCGTTACAACGACCCGGCTTGGCATGGCCGGCACTGACAGACCGGAGGTCGGCCATCGGTTGGTGCAACCCGCGAGCTGAAGAGCGGTTCGCGAGCTGAAAAGCGGTTGAAAAGCGGTAGGGGAAGGTCTGCTCGATCGGTGCAGTGGGTTCGTCTTGAAACGCAAAAAAACGGACGGCCCGAAGAAGTCGGGCCGTCCGCAAGCGGTGCGCGATCAATTCGACCGAGACCGACATCCGAGGACGCGGCCAGCGATTTGCGAGATCGTCGCGGTCAGCGGGTTGGGCGATCAGTTGATCGCTTGGCGGACTTCCTTGATCACGGCGGCGACGTCGACGGCGTCGGCGGTGAACGAGTGCGAGGCCACCACTTGGCTTTCGGTCGCCACGATGACGGTCACTTCGGCATCGGGGTTGAGCCGATAGTTGGCCGGACCGTTGGGGCTGTCTGAGACGGCGACCGGGATCATCTTAGCCTTCGAATCATCCACGATCTGCTTCGCGGTCGACTTGAGCGCGGCCTGGTCTTCGCCCATGACGGTCACGAAACCGCGGAGTTGGGCATCCGAATTTTCGGCGACGGCCTTGTCGAGTTCGGCGATCAGTTGGTTGACCTTGTCGCTCGACTTGCGGGTGAACACCATCACCATCGGGCGTTGGCCATACTTGCAGCGATAGCAGAGTTCTTGGCCGACTTTGACACCATCTTCCGATGCACCGGCGACCTTGGTGACGTAGAACGCCCCGATCGGATCACCCTGCTTCAGACCGTCGGTCGCGGTATCTGCGGCAGTGACGAATCCGGCGACCAAAGCGGCGGACAACACGGTGCCCAAAAACAATCGAGACATACGAACTTCTCCTGAAGTGAGGGATTACCTTGTCGAAAATCGACACCTGATTATCAGGGTTGGCAACACCGCAAGCAAGCGTGCCACTCGAATTCTTCACGGATTTGGCGTATACAGGGCGACACGCTCAACCGTCACGACATGCGTCGCCAACCCCGCTCACCCAGGCTTCCCAGTCCGCGGAGTTTTTGTGGAAGATTTTGACATCGCGGCATTGGCCGCCTACCTGCACATCACCCCCGATCAGGTGTTGAAGCTTGTCAAGCAGGACAAGTTGCCGGCTCGTCGGGTCGGTGGCGAGTTCCGTTTTTCGGAAGCCGAGATCCATCATTGGCTGGAGGCCCGGATCGGGATCAGCGACGAGCAGCAGTTGGTCAAGTTTGAAGCGGCTTTTCACCGTGCAGAACCGGCGCACCCGCTCTGGTCGATCGCCGATTTTTGTCCACCCGAGCGGATCGCGGTGCCACTCAATTCGCGAACGCGTGGCTCGGCGATCCGCGACATGTGTCAATTGGCAACCCACGGGGGGCTGATGTGGGACGCGGTGGCGATGGCAGAAGCGGTTCAAGCTCGTGAAGATCTGCATCCCACGGCGCTGGACAACGGCGTGGCGTTATTGCACCCGCGTCGGCCGCAGGCATCGATCTTGTCGGATTCGGTGATCGCTTTGGGGATCGCTCCGCAACCGTTATCGTTTTCGTCATCCGGGCATTTGACAGACATCTTTTTCCTGATTTGCTCCTTTGACGATGCGGTTCACCTGCGGATTTTGGCGCGGCTCAGCCGGATGCTTGGGTCACCCGGGTTTCTCGAAAGCCTGCGGGAGTGTTCCGGGCCCGCGGCAGCCCACGCGTTGTTGTTGGAAGCCGAGCAGCCCTTGACCGAGAGTTGAGCCGTGATTGCCGAGCAACCCGCCACGCTGCTGTGGATCGGCCCCACCCGGCATCCCGAGTTCTCGGAGATCTTCCGAGCATGTCGCCGGGGTGTGGGTCAAATCGCGGTCCGGGGGAGTGTTCGATCGGCGACGCTGCGACCGGCGGGACATGTCCGGCGGGTGATTTTTTCGCGACCGTTCCGCTGGGGTCCCTCGACGCGGGCTTGGTCGTTGTTCGTCAACCGGTATTTGGAATCTCAGGAATGCGAAACGCTCGCATTGCTCGGCAGCCTCTGTGACGGCGAGGCCCGCACGGGTATGCCATGGCCTGGGGGGAGTGTCCCGGGACCGGTTGGTCGGACGCTGCGATTCAGTCGGTGGCGGGAATTGTTTCCCGAGTGGTTGGGGCCCTGTCTGTCACCGCCTGCGGGTGATTTGGGAATGGGGTCGAGTAGATCGGGACGGCCGCGGGCAGGGGTGGTCACAGCGGGAATGCCGCGAGGCTTGTTGGTTTTGTGCGATCGATATGAGTTTGCCGAACCGCTGCTGGAACTCGGTTTGACCTCCGGATTGCCCGTCGCCTGGCAGCGACGTTTTCTGCCCGCGTTGCATGCCGGATTCGACACGATTTTGTGGGACGATTCGATCGCCCCGCCGGCCACGGCGGAGGTGTGGCAAGAGCGATTGGAGGCGACGAGCACGGCGTTGCCCGCGGGGCTTTCGCGTCGGCACGTTTGGTTGGCGTGGCAGCCTACTGCGGAGGATTTGCGGGAAGCGTATGCCAGCGGCATCAGCGAGGTGCTGACCAAGCCGTTCCCGATCGATCGGATTCTGTCGGCGGGGGTAACGGCTCAGGTCGCTGCGGCGAGCGACGCGGGGGCCGAGAGCGGCAGGGCGGCTTCGTCGATGAAATCGGTGCGGTAGCCGAGGTCTTTCAGCAGCAGCCGACTGGAGATGCGGCTCGATTCGTAGATCACCGGCAGGCCGCTGCCGGGGTGGGTGCCGCCGCCGACGAGGTAGACGCCGTCGAGTTCCTCGAAGCGATTGTGGGGTCGGCGATGCAGCATTTGGCCGAGGTTGTGAGCCAAGTTGAACGTCGCCCCGCGGTAGATTTGGTAATCGCAGTGCCAGTCGTCCGGCGTGATCCGGTGTTCGACACGGATTCGGTCGCGGAGGTCGCCCAGGCCGATTTGGGCCAACGCGTCCAGCGTCCGCTCGCGAAACGGGTCGGCCTCTTTTTGCCAATCGATGTTCTCGTGCTGGTGGCTGACCGGCACCAAAACATACAAGGTGCTGTGGCCGGCCGGGGCCAGCGTGTCGTCGGTGACACCGGCGTTTTGAACATAGAACGACGGGTCGCTGCTGAGCACATGCTGAGATTCGATTTCGGCCAGATTTCGCTCGTAATCGCCACTGATGTGGATGCTGTGATGCGGCAGGTCGTCGTAGCGTCCTTCGATACCGAGATACAACATGAAGGTGCTGCAGGAGTACTTTTTACTCGCCAGTTGGCGATCGTTCCAGCGGCGTCGCAGCCCGTCCGGGACGAGCCGTTTCATCGTTTCGGCAAAATCGGCGTTGACCACCAGCGCGTCGGACGCGTATTCGGCCTGATCGGTTTTGACCCCGACCACCCGTCGGCCGTTCAGTTTCAATTCGCGGACCGGCTCACCGAGTCGCACGTCAACGCCCATCGAGCGGGCCAATTCTGCCATCCGTTCACTGACCCGCGAGCAACCGCCGATGGGGTGATAGACGCCGTATTCGTATTCCAAAAACGACAGGATGCTGAACAGGCTCGGGCATTGAAATGGCGACATCCCCAAGTACTTGCTCTGGAAAGCGAAGGCGATTCTCAAGCGAGGGTCGGTGAAGTAACGTCCGAGTTCCTCGTCGAGCGAACGGAGCGGGTGAACGTGGCGGGCCGCGCCGAGCAGGGAGGGACGCAACAGGTCGAGGGGGGAATTGAAGGGGCGTTCGAGGATCGGGCGGAACTTCGCCAGTTTGACGCGGTTGTCATCCATGTATCGCCGTAGCTTCCCGACATCTTGGCGGCAGAGTTCCCCGATCTGGCGATCCATCTCGTCCATGTCGCCGGTGCAATCGAGCTGACCGCCTTGAGCGAACGTCAGCCGGTACTGCGGATCGAGTCGCCTCATCGGGACTTCTTGCCGCAGTTCGTAGCCCACCGAGCGAAAGATTTCTTCGAGGACCCGGGGGTAGAGAAAAAACGTCGGGCCGCAGTCGAAACGGAAACCTTCCTTTTCGATCGCGGAGGTCCGGCCGCCAACCACGTCTCGGCTTTCGAGCAGGGTGACATTCAACCCGGAGTGAGCCAATTGCATCGCGGTGGCCAAACCGCCTGGTCCGGCGCCGACGATCGTGACCCGTTTGCTACCTGAAGAAGATCTCTTGAACACGCCGGCGAGTCCTTGCAAAAAACGGAGGGAACGTCATGTCATTTTCGGAAGCGTCAAGGTCCGGGGGCGGTTCCCGGACGGGCTGCGGAGAAGCATCGCGTGGTCATTTCGCCCCCTCGCGGCCGCCGATCTCGATCTGCCGCCGGACGACCCGAGCTAAGGATACCGGTTCGTAGGGCTGATCGGGAATCTGTGCCCGATCGGCGACCAGTTTGGCGCGTTTCACGACGTCCGCGACCGCGCCGGAATCCAGGTCAGGGCGAAGTCCGACGAAGCCCATTGCGTTGGGAGGGCCGGCGACGGGAGCGAGCACGTCATGGATGTCGCGGCCACCTGCCTGTTCCAATTCCACGGCGCGAAAAAACCGCGAGATCTGTTTGTTGGCATCGGCCTGTTGGGCTTCGGGCAAGTTTTTGCCCGCCCAGGCGTTGACGGCCACCAAGTCACCCCACCGCATCATTGGCGTGTCGATCAGTCGCTGCATGATCCCACCCGCCTGCCAATTCTCGTACAGGCCGGCATCGAGGTCATCCGCCAGGTCGGAGAGTTGGCGGATCACCTGCTGCTTTTCGTCTGGGTCAAGCCGCGTCTGCTCCAGTTGCGGGATGACCGTCGCCCTCAGGGTTCGCGAGGCCAAATCGCCACGTTTCTGGAAAATCAGCCAGGCGGAAAATCCGAAGACGATGAAGAAGACGATCCCCATCAGCACCGTGGCCGCCAGGATTGCCGGCAGGCAACCGGCGCCCTGCGGCGATTCGTCGGGCCGGGCGGGTGCCGCGGGCGAAGCCGTGTCGGCGGGCTGCTCGCCAGCCGGAGCTTGTCCGGTCAGGCCCTCGTGCCGTCGGTCTGGGGGCAAAGAACCCGATGGCTGCGGGTCAAGTGAGTCGCCATCCGATTCGGCGGCATGAGGACTCGGATTCCGACGCTCTTCGCCACTCATCGGTTCAGCGACTTTCCTATGGGTGCGGTGCGAGCCCCGTGCATGGAGCGGCGGGAGGCCGCGTGCCGGCAGGGAGCGTCGGGACGACGCGGCCGGCAGGGAGTGACGGCTGGGATCAGTCGAAGGCGATTTCGAGGATTTCGAATTTCAGCAGCCCTGCGGGGGCATTCACCTCGGCGACCTCGCCTACCTTTTTGCCGAGCAAGCCTTGGCCGATCGGGCTGGTCAACAAGATCTTACCGGTTTGGTAATCCTCGTCCCCGGTGCCGACCAACGTGAAGGTCTCCTCATCGCCGAACTCGAGGTCCTTGACCTTGACGGCAGCGCCGAACGAGACGACGTCGCGTGGCAGGGTCGCGGTGTCGATGATTTCGGCATTCGCCAGCTTGCTTTTGATCTGGTTGATCTTCGCCATCAACATGCCCTGGTTTTCGCGTTGGGCGTGGTACTCGGCGTTCTCCTTCAGGTCGCCTTCGGCGCGCGCGTCCGCCAACAGTTGGGTCACCAACGGCATTTCCTCCGTTTCCAAGCGATGGACTTCGGCCTTCAGCCGTTCGTATCCCTGACGCGTCATGGGTACCGATTCGTTCATGACATACACCTTCTAGACTCGGAACAAAGCGAACGCGGAGCGTGAGGAGTCACTAAAAAAATAAACCTTCCCTCCATCCCTGCGGATCGAAGAAAGGCCTGATAGCGGGGTGCCCCCGACCGAACGCGGTAGAGCTCCTACCCGTTGGGGGGCATGGTCAACAACGCCACCCAGCCCCACAGTGTCACGTCCGTCGGCTAGCCTGTAAAGGCCGAACCGCAAAAACGGGCCGGCGGATTCCTCTCGGACCCGCCCCGCGAACAGACGCCTCTGGCCAGACCTGGGGAACCGACAGGGTTACTTGCCGCGGACGATCGCGGTCACGGTGGACGACGACGAGGTGGACAACCCGCCTCCGGTCGTGACGATCAGTCGGCCGGAAAACTGGCCCACGGCGTCCCCATTGGCGGTCAGCCGGATCGGCAAAACGTGTGCGGTTTTCATTTCCGTCGGTGCATCGTAATCGACCTCCCAACCTTTCACCCGGATCGACTCGATCAGGAACGGCGTTTTGCCCCTCACGACCAAGCGTTTCTCGATCACTTCGCCCGGTTTGACTTCACCCAACGCCAACGAGTGCGGGGAGACGACCAATTCGCTCTCCAGTTCACCGCTTACCAAGAGCGGCATCCGCGGTCTGGTCCGATCGTTCGTCACCACGATCAACTCGTCCTGGAACGTTCCCACCGGAGCCCCCGGATCGAGTCGCACGGAGACCAGGTAAGTGGCGTTTCCGCCCGAGCGGTTTTCGAGCGACGCCTTGGCGGTCAACCACGGCAAGCGGCTTTGGACATCGACCACCTGCCAGTCTTCGCGTCCGGCGTAAGACATCCGAATCGTCTTGATCGATTCCTGGCCCGTGGGGACCTTGCCGAACTCGACCGCGCCAGGTGAAAAAACGAGGTCTTTGCGGATGTAGCCATCGACCCGCAGACGCACTTCGGCATAGCCGGGTTGGTCGAAAACGACAGTGATCGTTGCTCCCTTCTTGCCGCGATGCGTGTCGGTGTTGAATTTTGCCAGGATCGATCCGACCTGGCCCGGTTCGATGTAAGACGTTTCGACGGTCGCCGTCGTGCAGCCACAACTCGTTCGCACCGAACTGATATGCACGGCGCGGTTGGTCTCGTTTCGAACCGCGAACCGATACTCGCTCTTGGACGCGACGGCGACGTCACCGAAGTCGTGGTTTTTGACCGGAAACATCGCGGTCGCCCAGTCGGCACGAGCTAAGCCGCTGAACGGCAACCAGCAGATGGTGAGCAGCAGGATGGAAATCCATCCCTGAGAAGGGTTGCGAAACATGAGAGGATCGGTTTTGGAAGGGCGCGTGGGCCGAACGTGAATCGTCCCTGGCAGAGCCAAGTGCGTCTAACAGGCAACCGATTGTTGCCTTTCAGACACAAAAGTGAAGGGACGCTGAAGATTACCACACAAATCGATCACGTGATCTGAGCCGCGTGGGGCGCGTCGTCAAGAAAAACCGAGGATTCCGCCCTGCCAGCCGGAAACTTACGCGCTGACCGTCAAAATCGCCAAAATCCGAGTCACAGTCGGCGCTTTTTCAGCTCATCCTCGTCCGATTCGATCGTCGGTATCGGCATCAGGTGGACCGGATCGGCGAGTTGGTCGTCTTCCCCTTCGGATTCGGACGGAGCCGGGTTGACCGAGTCGGGGCCGCTGTAAGCCGGCGGGCCCTGCTGCAGGTTGATGTAGTTGAGGATCAGCAGGGCATCGAGCGGGGTGATTTCGCCGTCGCCGTTGACATCCCAGTAATAACCCGTGACCGGGAACTGTTCGATGTTGCCGCCACCCTGGTTTTGGGAGATGGCGTTCAGGATCAGCAACGCGTCGAGCGGGGTGATCTGGCCGTCGCCGTTGACGTCAAGTGGGTTGGCAGGGTTGTGGAACGGGTTCGGGTTCTCTCGGACGGTGATCGTGAACGGCTCGGAGTAGGCCGGGTGGTAGCCGTCGAGGTCGACGACGGTGATCACGATTCGGGCTTCGTGCTGATCGGCCCGGCTGAGGTAATCGCCATCCCGAAGTTTCAGGAGATTGCCGGAGATTTCGAACCGCGAGTCGTCGACGGAGGCGGCGTAGCGTCCGGCGATCGATTGGCCGTTGACGGTGACGGTGCCGACCTCGTCACCCCGAATCAGCTCGGTGACGGAGCGGTTGGTGAGCCCGATCGATTGCGGGGCTTCGGGTACGCTGGGGACTGCCGTCACGTTCAGCGTGAACGGGACCGACATCGCTTGGCCACCGACCCGGTCTTCGGAAGCGGTGATTCGCAGCGCCAGTGTGCCGGGGCTGAGATGCGTGCCGGCCTTCAATCGCAGTGTCCGGTCGCCGATGATCTCGAACCGCGGGTCGTCGACGGTCAGAATCAGCGGCGTGTTGAGGTCGGTGGTGAAGACGGTCAGTTCAACGATCGCGCCCGAAGTCGATTCGGAAATCCAAACTTCACGAGGCTGGATGTCGTCGATCGTGGCATACTCCTCCGACAGTTCCATCGTCAACGTCGTGGTCAGCGTGTAGTCGGTGGGCGGGTGCGTGACCGTGATTTGCGTTTCGAACGTCACCCCGGGATAGCCTTCAAAAACCGCCCCTTCCTGGATCAGGATCTGGTCACCGAAGACTTCGAACCGCGGGTCGTGAACGGTGATCCCCACCGGTCCGAGGAATCCGACCGATTCGAGTTGTCCGGCGACGAAGCCCGGCTTGACGGCTTGCGGGATCGGTCGCACCCCGACTTCGAATGCCGGCGGCGGGTTCGGGTTTTCCAAGACGTCGATCGAAACCGTTTGTGGTGCCGACGCCCCGCGGCCGTCGTGCAGAAAAATCTGGAAGGAGTCGGCGCCGACGAATCCGAACCGAGGCGTGTAGGTCATGGCTCCGTGAGGAGTGATTCGCACGGTGCCGTTCGCCGGGGAACTGGAACGAACCACGACAAACGGATCACCATCCGCGTCACTCGCACCCGCAGTCAGCGAGCCGTCGGAGAGGCTCAAAGTGACCCCGGCTAGGGTGGAAAACTGGAGCGGGTACGCGAAAGTCGGCGGCGAGTTTTCCCCGTCGACCGTGGCGGCAAACCGCAGCGGGAACCCGGGGCGCGAGCCGTCGAGATGCACTCGGTGGGCGTCGACCGAACCGATCGCAACGCGGTGAACGACACCGGCACCCAGCAATACCAACGCATCGCCGCCTGGTAGGATCGCCATCTCGGTCACATCGTCGCCCAGGCCGTTTGCCCCGAAACCGTCGGTCAGCGGCAGGGTCCAGTCGCCGATCCTTTCGGCCATCACCGCATCGATCGCTTGTAGCCGTCCTTCGGCCGGGTCGAAAGCGAAAATCACACCGCGATCGGTATCGATCGTCTTGAGACCGATCAGCCCACGGATCGTTTGAAGCGGGGCAAAGCCGGCGGCCGCGTCGAGGACGCGGATCGCAGGCTCGGTCTCGTTGGCATCGCCGGAAACCAGGACATACAGCAGCGCGGTCGCTTCGCCGTACGCGAGTACTTGGATGCCGCCGGGAATAGCGACGGGCTGTGGCGAGATGATCGTGCCGGTCGAGTTGCTCCAAAGCGATACGTCGAGCCCCCAATCGGTCGGCTCGGCGATCACGGTCGTGCCCCCTTCGCCGGCGATCAATCGGGTCGTGGACGCCACCAACGTTTGGGTCGGGGCAGCAGGTGGCGTCGCGGTCAGATCGAGCCGATGGAGCGGCACCGCTTCACCAGCAAGGCTGGTGGGCAGGAGGTAGCCCGTTCCTTCCGCACCCACCGCGACGTCGGCCCATCCACCAGGCGAGTCTGCGGGACCACCGTTCACATCACCGATATCGCCGCTACCGGGAACCGCATCGCGCAGCGAGATCGGCTCGACCAGGTTTCCGGGACCGATCAGGAACGCACGGTTACCCAAATTGTCATCCGCCAAAGCGAGCCAGCGGCCGTCCGGTAGAGGGGCGAGCGTCTTAGGCGTGCCGCCCAATTCGACTCCGTCCGCAGAGCCGTCACCCAAATCGACCAAGATCGCTCCGCTGGCAGCTTTCAACAGCGCGGTCGAATCGCCGCTGAGCCGAGCCAGTTCCAGACCGTGAGCGCTGCCGGTACCGCCCGAGGCCCCCAAGTGGATCGCGTCCGCATTGGGTTCAGGCCGGATCGGAAAATGCGGAACCTGCGAAGGGGCGGCTTGGAACAGGCGAATGATTTGTGGGTCGGAACCGAGATCATCCAGCGAAAACGAGCCGTCAGGATTCGTCAGTGCGAAAGCTTCGCCGTCGTCCGGCAAGCCGTTGTCGTTCGAGTCCGCAAAAACCAGCCGCTGCCCAAGGGTGCTCTCATCTGCGTCGTGCCGCCAAGTCTCATTCGCGTCTTCGAAGACGAACCCCGCTAAGGACGCCAAAACCATCCTCTGGTCCAACGTTTCAACCAGCAACCGGCGGCGAGCACGATTGTCGTGCCCACTCGCGGCAGAGTGTCGGCGGCGGCGAAAAAAATTCGGCTTGGTCATTCAATGACTCGATCGTTCGATTGAGCAGGGCGACCTTCGCGACGCGGTCACCCCGGCTCAAATTAACCCAAGAGGCCGCTACTTTGAAGCGTCGTCAAGGCAGGAAGTTCCGCGGACATCACAAAATCTTCGACATTGGCCAAAAGTTTGCGGCCACGCCCCCCATCCGGATCGGTTAGAATCAAAGGCGAATCGAAAGCTCACTTTTCTGTATGGTTCATCGTTCGCGGGGAAGTCCTCGCGGTCAATTGCGGCCGCGACGACCGGACCTCGCCGGAGTGGATTGCGATGCTCGGATCGATCCTGCACGACGTCTTTGACGCCCGCTCAGGCGGACACACCTGCCGCTGTCCTCGCAGGATGGGGTTGTCACCAACGACTTCACTGCCGGCCATATTTTTTGGGCGGCTTGCCGCGACACTCGTTTTCGTCCCGATGGTGCTGATCGGCGGCGGCGAATTCGGTTGGGCTCAAGGTGGTGGCAACGCGAACTCGGTCGGTTTGGCGATCCAGGACTCTGCTAACTCCGCCGCCCAGCAGTCGAACGCGGGAGCCGGCTCAGCCGGAATGCCGCCCGGAGCTCCGGGCGGAATGCCCGCAGGTGCCCCGGGTGGAATGCCCGCTGGTGCCCCGGGCGGAATGCCCGCAGGAGCCCCGGGTGGAATGCCGGGTGGGTCGGACGACGGCATGATGGGCGTCGATTACGACCCGGGCGGTGCTTCGATGCCGGGGGAAGAAATGTACGAAGACGAGTACGGCGGTGGAGGTGGCATGCCGGGGGGAATGCCGGGGCAACGGGCTGGCAACGCGGGCTTGATGAACGGCCTGCTCGGCATGCTCACCCGAACAGCCTTCGAAAAGGTGAATCGACCTGGGGCTGTGGGGCCAGCACCTTTTCAACCGAATTTGAAGCAGCGTGCCGCGATCAGTGCGGCCCGCGGTGACCAACGGGAAGCGTTGGCTTTTTTTCATGCCCATTTGGTGACGGGGCGTGAGTCCGCTGCCGCCGATTTCGCGGCGGTCGGGTATAGCGCGCTGGTCCGTCGCCCGACCTGGGCTTTGCGGGCTGGGCTGTCGGTGACCGCCAACATCGCGGAGGACTTGGAAGGGGACGCCGAGCCGATTCGCGAAGGGATGAAGTTAGAAGACGTCGTCGGCACCAACCGCGGCGGACGGACCGCGATGCGAGGCGGTCGCGGTGCGGCTCGCAACCGTTCCGGTGGCGGGGGTGACGGCGGATTCGAAGAGGCGGGTGGTCCTGAAGAATCGATCGGTATGCCTGGCGGCATGCCGGGCGCGGGTATGCCGGGTGCCCCGGGCGCGGGTGGCATGGCGATGCCGGGCGGTATGCCGGGTGCGGGTATGCCGGGTGCGGGTATGCCGGTCATGCCGGGTGCGGGTATGCCGGGCGCGGGCATGCCGGGTGCGGGCATGCCGGGCGCGGGTATGCCGGGTGCGGGTATGCCGGGTGCGGGCATGCCGGGCGCGGGTATGCCGGGTGCGGGCATGGCTGGCGCGGGAAGTGACATGGGGGGGGCGGGGTTCACCGAAGAGGACGGCGGCGGTTTCGACATGGCCGGCACCGGGTTCGACATGGGCGGTGGTGCGATGGGCGGGATGCCGGGGCAACCTGGACGTGCTGCCGCCGCGGTGGCCTACACGCCGATCGACGTCCAAGGCTACACCCATGCGGCGCTTGAAAAGAACGTCGGGATGTTGGCCGATATTTTGAGAACCGAATTGGCGCGACGAGCCGGTGCGGGTGACTTCGGAAAGGCGCTACCGAACTTGAACGCCGAGGCGAACGACGTGGCGGCGAAGTACGTGATGTCTGGCGGGCGGATCGCGCCTCCGGGGACCGGGCAGCCGATGACTTGGGTACCCGGCATCGATTACCTCGGTGTCGGCCCAGCGAACCGGATGATCGCATCGGCCCGTGACCAAGGCATCGACCTGCTGTTCCATTTCGATGTGGTCGCCAAGCTGGCTCGTAACGGCGATCCCCAATACGACGCTCGCTTTCGCGTGATCGACTGCGCGACCGGCAAGACGTTGGCGGTTTCAAGAACGATCAATAAGAAAGACGTTTTGATGGGGGCCCAGCGGCGAACCATCGCGACCATCCTGGCCGAGTTGATGCAACCGGCATTCGATGGAATCGATGCCCGGATCGTGGTTCGGGCGATGCCGCCGCTGCAGCCTCAGCACGCCGCGTCGCGGATCGAAAGTCTGTTAGCGACCAGCCAGCCCGATCGGATCGATCGGTTGGCCGAAGTGGCCCTGTTCCACCAGCAAGGGTTGATCGATGACGAGCAGCTCGATCAGATCTTCTATTTCGCCGCCGGCGAAGACGGTTTGCGACTGTTGCACGACACGCCCGAAAAACGGCAGGAATTGGCCGAAAAGCTCGTCGAGCAGATGTTGGCGGAATGACCGCGTCGGGTTGCCGTCAGTGAGAGTCGCCGGCAAGGGCGGTGCGGACTTCCCCGAAGAGCTTTGCGGCGGGTCAGGCGTCGGTCGTCCTCCGATTCCAGACGCCTTGGTCAACGCAGCAACCGGCTTGGGGGGGGCCCGCTCGACGGGCAGGCCGGTGACAAAAAGTTGTTTCGCCGTGGTCTGGACATTACAAAGGAGCCTCGGATGCCGGAACGGTTCGGCGTTGATTTGGCCAGCAGCCCGCCTGCGATGAACATCGGATCGCCGAGGTCGCAGTCGGGTTACCCGGCCATCTCCTGCTCGGCCGAGATCGGTCGTTCGTCCGTTTGCAACCCGACCACTCGAGGAGCCCGCCGATGCCGTCGTCGTTATTCGCTACCGAGCCCCCCCATCGCTCAGTTGGCAGGAGGCTTGTTGCAATTTCAGACTGGAGTTCGGCTGCCGTTCGGCCAAGCCTGTTGTCGCTCGGGGCGATGGCTTTGACGCTGGCAGGCTCGTCCCTGGCCATCGCCGAGGATTGGCCGCAATGGCGAGGCCCCAACTGCACCGGCGTGTCGTTGTCCGATCGCGGGCTGCCGGTCGAGTTCTCGCCGACGTCGGCAAATTTGAGTTGGTCAGCCGAGGTCGGTGACGGGATCGGTTCGCCCTGCATCGCCGCGGGCCGCATTTTCGCGACCGCGATGATCGGGGAGTTGCCGGGCGACCGGTTTCGGGTGCAAGCCTTCGACGCCTCCACCGGCAAGCCGCTTTGGCAGCGAGACTTCCCGATCGAAGGGGACCCGTTGCCGCTGGTGCATGCCTCCAACAGCTACGCGTCGTCAACGCCGGCGGCCGATGATGAGCGGGTGTATCTCTACCATGCCAGGCTGGGTTTGATGGCGCTGGACGCCGCGTCGGGCGAGTCGGTGTGGCAAACGGAGATCCCGGAACCCTACTTCGTGTTCGACTGGGGGCCGGGCGCTTCGCCCGTGGTGCATGGCGAGCGACTGTTTTTCGCGCAGGATGATGACCTGTTTCCGGCCGCCTACGGGTTGAACAAGCGGACGGGAGAGATCGTTTGGCAAGACGATCGCGGCGACATGGCATGCAGCTACTCCCATCCGGTGATCTGTGAAACCGCTGATGGGCCGGAGGTCGTCGTTGCGGGAACCGGGAAACTGATCGGTTACGATTACGACACCGGCGAACGGAAATGGTTCGCAGACCTGCATTGTCGAAATATCAAGACGACGCCGGTGGTTCGCGACGGCGTGGCTTACGTATCGGTCGAAAGTTCCGGTATCACCTATCAGTGGCTGGCGACCGCCGACGTCAACGGGGACGGCAAGATCACCCGTGAGGAGATCCTCGCCAACCAACATCGGTTGAACAAAGACAAGCCGATTCCGGAGGCGTTCTGGAAAAAGTTTGAACGGGGTGACATCAACGGCGACGGGGTATTGGAAGGGGACGAGATCGACTTGGCGTTCCTCGATCCGTCGAACCGCGGCGGCCTGTCGGCAAGCGAGGTTCGCGAAAGGCTCGGATCGGTACAAGACATCGCCAAAATCACTGCCGAATTGGATGAACTTCAGAAGCAGTCTTCGATCCAAGCGGTGCGTGGAGGCGGATCAGGAGACGTTTCGCAGACCCATGTGCTGTGGTCGCACCCGTCGAAGGCTCCGTCCCACATCGTGTCGCCGCTCGTCGCCGGCGACCGGATGTTTCTGGTCAAGCAGGGCGGCATCGCCAGCTCGTTCGACATCGAGCGTGGCGAACCGGTCTGGGAGCGTCAGCGGATCGGGACCGTCGGCAACTACCTCGCTTCGCCCGTTCACGGTGACGGTAAAATTTACGTCACGTCCGAACCTGGGATCTTGACGGTGATCGACGACGGTCCGGAACTGCGGGTATTGAGCCGCAACGACATGGCGGAGGCGACCGCGGCGACGCCGGCGATCTCGGACGGTCGGCTCTACGTCCGCACCCGTACCCGTCTCTACTGCTTCGCCGACTGACGCCCTGTGCTGATCGATGGCCGGTGCCGGTCGATGGCCGGTGCCGGTCGATGGCCGGTGCCGGTCGATGGCCACGCCGGTCGAGTTCCACAACCGGCGGCCGCTTCGGTTGTTCACTTCGCCAACCGTTGTCCCCGTTGATCCCCCACCCGCCTGCTGCCAAGGAGCCCCCCGACGCGGGGCGACGGACGATGTGTTCTTTGATTTCCCTTTGGCGACCGCTGCCGTTCAGTTTGGTGCTCTTCGCCTTCGTGGCCACTTGGTTCGCCCGGCCGCAGGCGGTCGCTCAAAACCAAGCCGACCAACCGAACTCGCTGTCAGTTTCGTCGATTCGACCGGAGTCGAATGAGGTGCCGATCGGCGTGACCCGCGACGACCTGCCGATCATCGCGAAGGTCCCTCAACCCGCTGAATCTGCGACGGATCAAGGGTTGACCGATCCGGTTCGGCGGTTGGTGATCGTGGCCGGATTGAATGGCCCCGATCGGAGCGTCGGGGCGGCGGAGGAGTTGCGCCGCCGGTTGCTCGTGTCGACCGATGCGGACGACTGGACGATCACACTCGTGCCGTTGGTTCGCCCCACTGCCGGGGATGCCGTGTCGTCGGCGCCGCTGCGGTTTCCGCCCCCGGAGGACGGCTACCGCAGTTCGACGGCGGTTGAGGCGCAGTATTTGTGGCGGTGGTTGGCGATCGAGGGCTTTGACGCGGTGATCGAGGTTCATGAGGCCGAGGGAGCCGAGACCGCTTGGCGCGGCCCGGGGACGGGCAACGGCTTGGATGAGGGAAGTTTGGCCGCCGCGTTGCCCACAGGGGACGTCGCCGGAGTCGGAGGCATCCCGGCCTGGCGGCTCGATGTCGGGACGCAAGGTGCCGCCACGGATGCAGACTGGGAAGACTTGGTCCGCTCTTGGCAACGGCTCGCACCGCAAGCTCCCTCCTCCGCTCGACAGACGCTGCGGGCACGGGTCGCACGCACGCCTCGGCAAGTGGCGATCGAACTGGCCAAGCACTACGGCCACACGTTGCAGCCTGTCGAGTACCTGCAGGGAACGGCCGTGCTAGGGCGGTTGCGATTGGCTCGGCTGCTGGGCGATGCGGAGATGGCAGCCGATGTCGTGAAGATCGCGAGTCAGTGGTTGGGGAAGCAGACGATCGACGAAAGGAGCAGCGGCAGTGTCTTTGCAGGGCATCTGGTATTCGCCGAGCTCGCGCGGACCGGCGGCGATCCGCGGTTCGTGGAGCTCGTCAAGCAGGTCGGCGACCGCGGCTTCGACTCCGACGGCAATCTGGTCGAAGTGATGCCCGGGCATTCGGAGATGAGTGACGCGGTCTTCATGAGCACGCCGATGTTGGTCGAAGCGGGCCGATTGACGGGTGACGATCGATATTTTCAGGTTGCCGGACGGCATCTGCGGTACATGCTCGATTTGAATCTTCGAGCCGACGGGTTGCACCGGCATTCGCCGCTGGACGAATCGGCTTGGGGTCGAGGCAACGGCTTCCCCGCACTCGGCTTGGCGCTCTGCCTGGACCAAATCCCGGAGACTCGTCCGGAACGTGAAGAGATGCTCGCGGCTTTCCAAAATCACCTGACGGCGCTGCTGCCGCATCAGGGCGACGGCGGCATGTGGCACCAGGTCATCGATCGGCCGGAGAGCTACCGTGAATTGACCGCGACCTGCATGATCACCTACGCGATGCTCCGTGGCGTCCAACAGGGGTGGTTGGAAGGCGAACGTTTCGAGCCGGCGATCCGGAGGGCCTGGGCGGGATTGAAACGGCGGATCGGCGACGACGGGCGGCTGACCGACGTCTGCACCGGGACCGGCAAGCAGCAGAGTCTGCGAGACTACTACGACCGCCAAGCGATCGTCGGCAAGGACAACCGTGGCGGGGCGATGGCGTTGTTGGTCGCGACCGAGGTGGCGAGTTGGACCGAGTCGGTGGCGGCGGAGGCCACTGGCCGACGGGTCCCGTGGGACGGTTCGAAATTAGTCGGCTCACCCGATCCCGCCCCGCCGTTTGTCCTCCGCAACGCCTATCCCGGTTTGGAGTTCGATCGGCCGGTTTCGGTGCATGCGATGCCGAATCTGCCCGGGGCCGAACCGAACCGGATGCTGGTCTGCCAAGAAGACGGCAAGATCTTCACGTTCCTGGCGGACGAATGGCGGGACGGTGGCAAGCGATCCGGGAGCGAACCGTCGGGCGACGCGGGGGGGGAAACGCCGCCTGCGGGGGCAACGCTGCTGGCCGACTTTAGCCAGACGCCGCCACCGCTGAGTGGGCATGGGCCCGAGGATGCGAAGCGAATTTCGGTTTACAGCATCGCGTTTCATCCCGATTTCCAAAGCAACCGCAGGGTCGTCATCTGCTACCTCGTCTCACGTGGGGCCCGGCGTCCTGAAGGGACGCACATCGCCAGCTTTGAATTGCGTGCCGGGGAGCCACCCGAGTTGGTGTTGGAGAGCGAGCGAACGATTCTGCTGTTCGATTCGGGCGGCCACAACGGATGCACCGTCGCCTTCGGTCCCGACGGCATGCTCTACATTTCGACCGGCGACGCGACCTCGCCCTCCCCGCCTGACAGTTACGATCACGGACAGAATGTCGGTGACGTCTACTCCGCGATCCTGCGGATTGACATGGATAGACCGCTTCCTGACCGTGGCTATTCGATCCCGCCGGACAACCCGTTCGTCGAATTGGAGGGGGCGGCACCCGAGGTTTATGCCTACGGGTTTCGCAACCCGTGGCGGATGAGTTTTGACCCGCCGACAGGCGACCTGTGGGTGGGAGATGTTGGGTGGGAAGCGTGGGAGATGATTTATCGCGTTCGGCCTGGGGGCAATTACGGTTGGCCGATCAAGGAAGGCCCCGGCGACGCCCGTCCGGACGCTCGGCCCGGCCCGACGCCGATCTTGCCGGCCGACATCGCACTGTCTCACGCGGACGCCGCTTCCGTCACCGGCGGCGTCGTTTATCGCGGTTCTCGGTTCCCGCAGATTCATGGCCAGTACGTCTTCGGTGATTGGATCACGCGGCGGTTGTGGGCGGCCGAGTTCGATTCCCAGCGGGTGTTGGGCTTTCGCGAGATCGCGGTCGGTGCGGTCAAGCCGGTCTCGTTCGAACTCGATCACGACGGCGAACTGTTGGTGCTCGATTACAACAGCGCGGGCCGGTCGGCCATCCATCGGCTGGAACCGAATCCCGCGGCGGAATCGACCGCCAGTTTCCCGCGCAGACTCAGCGATACCGGGTTGGTCAGTTCCACCGATCCGCTCGTCCCCGCCGCCGGCGTCGTCCCCTACCGGATCGCCGCCCCGATGTTTCGCGACGGCGCGACGGCGGAGTATTGGATGGCCGTCCCCGGGGACGAGCCTCCGACGTTCTTCGCCACGCCCCAGACGACGTTCGACTGGTTTCGCACGGGCGGGCTGTTTCCGACCGGCACGGTGCTGGCCAAAACCTACTTTATAGAATTGGTCGCGGGCGATCCCGATACCCGGCGGCCGATCGAAACCCAGATCGCCAAATCGCTCGGGCTCGGCGATTGGAGCCACTCGACGTTCCGCTGGGACGATGCGGCGAGCGATGCGAAACTGGTCGAGGCAGGTGGTGAGTTCCGTCAATTGACGATCACCGATCCCGCTTCGCCGGATGGCCGAATGGAGCTGAACTGGGCCTTTGCCGCACGCAGCCAGTGCCGGACCTGCCACACCCCGTGGCGAGGGGAGGCGTTGGGGATGACCGAACCGCAGCTCCGCGGCACCCTGTCACCAACCGGCGACGTCGACGCGGACGGTTGGCACGGTTTGTTGGCAGCGGGCTGGATTCGCACCGATTCGGCCCGCGAGCCCGAATTGCACCGCGACCCGCGGCGGTTGGTTGATCCTCACGACGTGCGTCAATCGGTCGACCTGCGGGCCAGGTCTTACCTGCACGCCAATTGTGCCCACTGCCATTTGGAAGGGGGCAATGCGTCGGTCGCGGTCGACGTGACTCACACCAAGTCGCTCGCCGACACGGGTCTGGTCGATGTCACTCCGATGCGTGGCGATTTCCGTTTGGACGCCGCCCGCTTGATCTCCCCCGGCGACCCAGCGCGATCGGTGTTGCTTTACCGGACCGCGAAACTCGGATCCGGCCGCATGCCGCCCATCGGGCCACACGGGGTCGACCGAGCGGGTGTCGCGTTGCTGGCTCGCTGGATCGAAGGGCTTCCACCCGGCGACCAACCGAGCACCAGCGAAGCGGTTTCACCGCCACCGGATCTGAGTTTGCCGGAGGAACTCGGCAAGGACGCCGCGGAGCCGGCTCAGCGGTTGGCCGCCATCCGCGAGTTGCTCGCCACCCCCAGCGGGGCTTTGACGTTGGCCACGGCGTTCGCGGCCGACCGGCTCGATCCGGCAAGCTTGTCGCTGATTCTGGACGAGTCGACCGGCGCCGATCCGGTGATCGCCGAATTATTCGAACCGTGGCTGCCGGAATCACGGCGGGTCGCGCGACTCGGGGCGGGATTTGACCCCGCTCAGGTCCTGGCCGTCGACGGCGACCCCGACTCGGGACGTCAGCTCTTTTTGGCAGGTCGTGGCCAATGTTCCCAATGCCACGCGATCCATGGCCAGGGGCTCGATGTCGGCCCGGAACTTTCACGGGTCGGCGGCAAATACCCCGTGGCTGGAGAAATGCTGCGACACCTGATCGACCCCTCGGCCGAAATCGCCGAAGCCTATCGGGCGATCACCGTTTTGACCGACGAAGGACAAGCCTTCACCGGACGGTTGGTGGACCGGTCCGCCGGTTCGATCCGGCTGCGCGACGGCACGGGGCGGCTGATCGAGATCGAAACGGAGCGAGTCGAAGCGGAGCGGGCGAGTGATCGGTCGTTGATGCCCGAAAACCTGCTCGACTCACTGACCGTCCGCCAAGCCGCCGACCTCTTGGCCTACCTGCTCAGCTTGCGGTAGTCATGGCGAAAGCGAGCGGGTCGGAGTTGAGTTTGTCCATGAAATGCGGTCCCAGTGGTAGGTCCAAGTTTGAACAAGTGGTTGAAAGCATACCTCCCAGCGTTGTTTCGTCGGCGGGTCATTCGACCTTCTCGTTAGGCGTTCGGACCGAATCATGAGGAAAGGACGTTGGGGATGACGGAATCGTTTCGACGGCGGCGTTGGGCAACTCGTTTGATGACTGCGGTGACGCTTTGCTTCGGAATTGGGTTGACGGTCGTGGCCAGCGTCCGACCTGTGGTGGCTGATTCGCCGATTCAGGCTGCGGTCCCGCGGGCCCTGCGGTTGCCGGCGACCCCCTATCGGTATGCGGAAGTGGACCTGCCCGAGCACGTTCGCGAATTGGCGGCTCGGTTCGACAACACGCCGGCTGAAAACCCGATCACCGACGCCGGCGCGACGCTCGGCCGGGTCCTGTTTTACGACGTGACGCTGTCGGCCAACGGCACGACTTCGTGCGCTTCCTGTCACCGGCAAGAGATCGCCTTCACCGATGACGAACGGCTGAGCATCGGTTTTGACGGGCGGCGCGTCGGCCGCAATTCGATGAGCCTGATCAACTTGCGTTACTACGCCCGCGGGCGATTTTTTTGGGACGAGCGAGCCGAGTCGCTCGAAGCGCAGGTGTTGCAGCCGATCGAGAACGAGATCGAGATGGGGCACGATCTGGCGTCGCTCGTTCGGCAATTGGCTGACGACCCGCTCTACCCGCCACTGTTTCAGGAGGCATTCGGAGACGTTGAAGTCGACGCGTCTCGGATCGGCCAAGCCCTAGCCCAATTCATCCGTTCGATCGTCTCTTTCGATTCCCGATTCGATCGTGGTTTGGCCCGCGCCGGCTCGGTCGACCGCCCGTTTGAAAACTTCACGGAGGAGGAGAATCATGGGAAATCGCTCTTTTTTGGCGAGGCCCGCTGCGCGTCTTGTCATTCCGCCGACCCGCACCGTGCAGCCCCCCACGTTGCCGACCCACTCCATTTCGACGCGACGCAAGCGGCATTTTTCTTTGTCGATCAGCCGGTCGCCAACGGGATCGATGTCGACGACTTCGAGCGGACTGATCCCGCCGTCGATCCGGGGTTGGGTGGGATCACGGCGCGAGAGGAAGATTTCGGCCGGTTCAAATCGTCGTCGCTTAGGTTCGTCGAGTTGACCGGACCCTACATGCACGACGGTCGGTTCCGCACCTTGGAATCGGTCGTCGAGCACTACAATTGGAGCATCCGTCCTCACGTCAATCTCGACCGGCGGTTGCAGAACCTCGAGTCGTCCGGATTGGGCCGAGCCCAGTCCGATGTCGACGCTTTGGTCGCCTTCCTGAAAACGCTCACCGACGCGAAGTTGCTGACCGACCCGCGATACTCGGACCCGTTTGTCGAATCGCCTGGTCGTCAATCCCGCTTGACCCCGGCGGCAAAACCACCACGATGACGGCTGACGACGCTGCCAACGGACGGCAGCGAGCTCGCCTCCCGGCCGTTACCAGGCCCCTTTTCCGGAATCGCGGTACCCCATGAGCATCAACCCGACCGATCTGTCTCCCTACGGTTTGACCGTCAAGAACATCGTTCGCAACGCCACGCCGGCACGGCTGTACGAATACGCGATCATCGACCGGCACGCGGCGATCGCGGCCAGCGGGGCGCTAGCCACCCGTAGCGGCGACAAGACGGGACGCAGTCCGAAGGACAAGCGGATCGTCGACTCCCCGGAAAGCTCCAGCAACATTTGGTGGGGCGACATCAACATCCGGTTGACCGAACGTTCCTACTTGATCAACCGCCAACGGGCGATCGATTACCTCAATACCCGCAAGCGGATCTTCGTCTTCGACGGTTTCGCCGGCTGGGACCCGACCCACCAAATCAAGGTTCGGGTGATCGCCGAGAGCGCTTACCACGCGCTGTTCATGCACAACATGCTGATCCGCCCGACGATGGAAGAGTTGGCTGGCTTCGGCGAGCCCGACTTGACGATCCTCAACGCGGGCAGTTTCCCGGCCAACCCCTACACGCCTCAAATGACCAGTCGCACCAGCATCGATTTGAACATCGAGCAAGGCGAATTGGTGATCCTCGGCACGCAGTACGCCGGCGAGATGAAGAAGGGCGTGTTCACGGTGATGAACTACGAGATGCCGCGTCGGGGTGTGCTCAGCATGCACTGCAGCGCGAACTGCTCGACCAGCGACCCCGGTGACGTGACGCTATTTTTCGGGCTGAGCGGCACCGGCAAGACGACCCTATCGACCGACCCGCGCCGAGCCCTGATCGGCGACGACGAACACTGTTGGACCGATGACGGCATCTTCAACATCGAAGGGGGTTGCTATGCCAAGGTGATCCATCTGTCGCAACATCACGAGCCGGAGATCTACCAAGCGATCCGCTACGGCGCGGTGCTGGAGAATGTCGTTTACGACGACAGCACGCACGAGGTTAATTACGAGGACGCATCGATCACCGAGAACACCCGTGTCGCTTACCCGATCGAGTTCATTCCGGGGGCCATGGTCCCTTGCGTCGGCCAACACCCGCGGAACATCGTCTTTCTGACCTGCGACGCCTTCGGCGTGCTGCCGCCGGTCAGCCGATTGACGCCCGAGCAGGCGATGTACCACTTCATCAGCGGGTACACGGCCAAAGTGGCCGGAACCGAGATGGGGATCAACGAGCCGACGGCGACCTTCAGCGCCTGTTTCGGCGCCGCGTTTCTCGTCTGGCACCCGGCGAAGTATGCGGAGCTGTTGGCGGACCAGATTCGCCAACACGGCGTCAATGTCTGGTTGGTCAACACCGGCTGGACCGGTGGCGGCTACGGGGTCGGCAGGCGAATGAACTTGCGGTTGACGCGGGGGATCATCGACGCGATCCACAACGGCACTTTGGCGCAAGCCCTGACCCGCACCGATCCGGTCTTCGGATTCCATGTCCCGGTTACCGCAGGCGATCTGCCGAAGGATTTACTTTGGCCGCGCGACGCTTGGGCGAACCCGGAATCGTACGATCAAATGGCCAACCGCTTGGCTGACCTGTTCCGCGAAAATTTTCGTAAGTTCGAAACCGGCTCTAGCGACGCGATCCGGGCGGCCGGCCCGGTTCCCATCAGCGGTCCATCCGTCACGGGTTGAGCCGGTCGAACCGATGGTCGCACCCGGTTTTCCTGGCCGGGCCGGGCGGCGTCGTGTGGTCAGGTCAGACAGAGATAAAGGGCGAGAACACCGCCGAGGCTGGCGATCAGCAGCGCGATGGCGATCGAGACGTTGCCCGAGTAGGCGGGGGCCAGATCGATTGGCTTCAACGTGCGGACGAAACGGCTGTGCTGGTAGGCGGCGATCAGGATCGCGATCGACCCGACGACGACAAAGGTGACCCCGAGCAAGGCGGACGGGTCCGGATGGACGAGGGTCGGTTCACCCGGGCCGGCATCTCGCGCTGCCATCAGTCGCAGAAACAGCCCAAATCGTGACACGACCAAGCCGATCGCCATGATGGCGATCCCCGTTCGGATCCAAGCCATCAGCGTTCGCTCGGCGGCGAAAAACACCCGTGGGTCGGATTCGGATAACGGCATAGCGGGTGAGCTCGCTAGCGGGAGTCGCTGGGTTCTTGGGCAAGGAAAGGGCAAGCGATCGCCGTGTCCGTTGCGCCGTGGCAAATGGAGCGGGCGGGCGGGTTAGGATCGTGCGGTAAAAAATGTCCGGAACCTTTTGTGCAAAGCACCCGAAGGGCGAGTTCCTCGCAAAAGGTTCCGGACACTTTTTTACCGCTCATTGCTTAGTCTGCGGCGACTTGATCGGTGAATCGGTCGAGCAGCAGGAGCATCACGCCGCCCAGGATGGTGGAAACCGATTCATAGGCAATCCACCAGATCGGCATGCCGGCCTGGGTATCGACCACCGCCTGGCTCAGCCCGAACAGCACCACGGCGACAGCCAAGGGACTGACCAGCGACCGGTATCGGGCCAAGTCGGAAGCGATCCACCAAATCAGGCCGCCGACGAAACCGTACATCAGCGACAGGTTGCGGGCTAGGTAATGAGTCAGCGGGGCATCGGGAAAGGGGGCGAAACCGAGTCGTTCGCCGATCGACACGATCCAGGCTTGCGGCATCACCGCGGCGGCAAAAGCGAGCATGGTAACGCCGCCGATGACCTTCAAGATCAACGTCAACCACCGCGGCGATAACCGCAACGAAGGGGCCTCCGATGTGGCGGGCGGAGCAGGTCCGACGAGCGATTCCGAGTCAGCCATGGTTCAGGTTCGAGCCGTTTACCGTGATGGAGATGTCTGCCGCCGCAGATCGCGTGTTGACCCGTTCACTTCTTTGGGCGAAAGGCGACCAACCGCTGCGGATCGGTTTCGAGTCTTGGGCCGCCGATCAGGTCGATCGCGTAGGGGATCGCGGCGAAGACGGCATCGAGGCACTCCGCGATCGCCCTCGGTTGGCCTGGCAGGTTGACGATCAATGACGATTTTATGATCCCGGCGGTCTGACGCGACAGGATCGCGGTGGGGACCTTTTGCAGCGACACCTCCCGCATCCGCTCGCCGAACCCCGGCAGCATTTTTTCACATGCCGCTTCGGTCGCTTCCGGCGTCACGTCGCGCGGTGCCGGGCCGGTGCCGCCGGTGGTGACGATCAGGGGGCAACCGAGATCGGCTAACTCACGGAGGGTCGCTTCGATCGTCGATCGGTCATCCGGGATGAGCCGCGTCAGACCCTGCCAAGGGCTCGCCAACACCTCGTTCAAGTAGTCCCGAATCGCCGGCCCACCCCGATCCTCGTACTCACCGCTTGAGGCACGGTCAGAAACGGTGACGATCCCGATCTGGGCGATCGTGGGAGCGGCGTCGGAAGTGTCGGCTGGGTTCGCGGTCGACATGATCAAAACGATGGGGAGGCAGGGACCGAGAGGCGAAAGGAACGGCTTCCAGCTCGGGAAGACGAAGGCAAGGCATGGCACCCAGGCGGGGTGCGAATGCTAGCGCGATCACATCCCGGCAAGGGATTCGGCCAAGCGGGTTCCACGATGAGCTCAATCGCCGCCGGAGTTTCCATCGGTCTCGGCAGGGCGGATCACGATGTTGCGGAACTCGACGTTGTCAGAACCCCAACTGTAGAGGGCCAGCGTTCCGGCTGCGAAGCGGTCGTCTTCGATCGAAAAGTCCTTTTCGCCATCAACCTCCACGGTGATGCGGCTGCCTTGCAGGATGACTCGAACCCGCTGCCAGGTGTTTTTCTGGTAGCTCGATCCGTTCTTGGCCAACACCTGGTAATCGTCGCCGTCCTTGCGAGCCAAGATCCGGAACTTGCGTTGCAAGTCGGTCGCCCAGAGGTAATGCCGACTTTCGTCTTGGGCTCGGAAAGCGAAGCCGATGCTGTCATCATCTGCGGAGCGGATTTCCATCTCGATTTCGCCGTCTCGGAAGTCGCTGCCGCCGGGCCCTTCGAAAATCCGCAATGTCCCGTAACGTTCCACTTCGGGGTTCGGGTCGGTGGCACTGCCGACGAAGATGTTCGAGCGTTGTCGGACGACGCCATTCTCGACCGACCAGTTGCTGGGAGCGGAGGAGACCTGCGGATGATCGGTGTCCCAGACCCGCCACAGCGAATCGTCGAGGTCAACGAGCGTGGGGTCGATCAGGTACTCGGCTTCGCCGGGGCGACTGACCTGACCGTCGGCCGAAAACGCTCGGACCCGCAGGCGGGTCGTTGCGGCGAGGGTCAGCGGTTCGGTGTAGATCGGCGAATCGACGTTCGGGGAACTGCCATCGAGGGTGTACCGCAACACGGCTTCGCGGTCGTCGTGCGTGACGGTCACGTCGAGACCTTCAGAGAATGCTCCGCCGTCGGGTTGCAAGGTCGGGGGGCGAACACCGACCGGTTCCAGCGCGATCCAGGATTGGTTCAGGTAGCTGCAAACGCAACCCGCCGAGGCATCCGGGACCAGCACCAGGCCGCCGGCCGGGAGCGCGTTGATCCAACAACCGGGCCGCATGCCGCCGTAGTTCTCGGTCTGTTCATTTTTGAGCAGGTCGAAGTAGCCGAGGGTCGCGGAGCGATAAACCATCATGTGACGGGAGCCGGCCAGGACGCCGCAGCCATACGAGCGGCTGAAGTTGAACGGGCGTTGCTCACCGCTGAGCAAATCCCAGGCGCCGCCTTGGGCGTAGACGGTGTAGTCGTTGATCAGCGGGCGGCTGGAATAGCTGGCCTCTTTCGACCAAGTCATCTCGCCTTGTTCGGTCGAGAACACGGCCAGTCGGCCACCGACCTCGGAGGCCAATGAGAAACGCGTCGGCTGATAGCTCATCAGCAACTTGCGGTACTCGGGGGCGAGCGACAGCGTCGTGCCGTCGATCTGGTCTCCGTTTCGCCATTGCTCTTCGCCGGTCTTGGCATCCAAGGCGATCAAGGTGCCGGTCGGGTGCTGGCCAGCGGCCGGTTTGCCGTCGCGACTGCGATCGAAATCGGCCAACGGCCGATCGATTAGGAAAACCTGGTCGTCACCGACCGCGATCGCGTTGTGGCGGATCGAATCTTGGGCGTCGAATCGCCACAGCAGTTCACCCGACTCGGCGTTCAACGCGAACAGGGTCGACGATTCGGTCAGTTGGTCCGCCATGTTGCCGCTGGTGGCTCGGTAGCGGAAAGTCACGACATGCTCCGGGTTGGCGAGCGACCCGAAGAGGATCCCCTGTTCCAATGACAGGTAGCCCCAAATGCCAACTTGGCCATCGGTTTGAAGCGGCGCGGAGAACTTGCCGAGCAGCTTGCCGGTGCGGCGATCGATCCGCAGGGCGTGGTCTTCGAGCCGGACGTAAACCCCGGTCGGTCCAACGCAGTAATTGCTGCCGGTCCCGGCGACACCCATCAGTTCGTCGCCGTCGAAAGCCTTGAGGATTCCGGGCAACGGATAACGCCAAACCTCCGTCCCGTTGTACGCGTCGACGCAAACGAGTTCGTCGATCCCCTCGTGGTAGAGCAGGCCGTCGTAAAACAGCGGCGCCGGTGCTCGGCCGTGGCGTTGAGGGACGTCGATCGCGATGTCGCGGTACCAGAGCATGCCGAGTGGCCCTTCGAGCCGTTCGTCGGTCGAACAGAGTTGGTTGGCGGCGCTCATGTACTGGTGAGTCCACTCGCCCGCCTTTTCGAGGGCCCCGCGTCGTTCGACTCGCATCTTTCCGGCGGGGCCGAAAATCGCCACGCCGCCGTACGGGCGTTGGCTCGCCTGCCAGCCTGACTCGAGGAACGTCGCTTGGGGCTGTGACAGGCTGCGTCGCGAGACGACCAGGTTGGCGAAGTAATTCGGGTAGCCGGTTTTGGCCAGGTCATCGACATGATGCAGGGTTACCCGGGAACCGTAAACGCCGGCTCGGATCAGCCGTTGGCGGGCGGCGACGATGGCGGCGGCATCGTCGTCAACGCCGTAGACCCGCAGGTTGCTGCGGGTCGCCAATTCGTACGCCAAGTGACCGTCACCGCAGCCGAAATCGAGACAATAGCCTTGCGCGTTCGCGCCTTCGCCATGCAGATCCGCCTTCGCTAGGATCTCGGCCGCCGCAGCCGCGACCGACGGGTCGGCCGGCCAGAGCGACTCGGCAGGTGCGACGGACACATGGCGAATCGGACCTGAACCGGGACGATCCGAATCAGCTTTACCGATCCCATAGACGTGGCCCGAATCGGTGCTGACGAACAGGCGTCCGCCGGAGGCTGACAACCCGTACGCGTTGCCGGTAACCTGGAACGCCGCTTGCAGTTCACCGGTCTCGGCATCGAGCAGGGTCACCTGACCATCGCCACCGGCGACAACCGTTTTACCGGCGACGATCAGGGAGGTGCCGCCATCGACATTCGGCGTCGTCCAGAGTGGGGCGAGTCCCCAAGATTTGGAAACCTGGCCGCGGCGATCCGCCTTCTCCTGTTCGACCCAGCGGTAAGCGACCACCTGTTTGCCATCGGCGCGGACCAGACCTCCTGGCAGCGCCGCCATCGGGCCGCCGCCGAGGGTCTCGCCGGCCTGGCCGCTGGCGAGATCGAACGCGATGCCGCTGTTGAAGAACATCGGTCCGACGGCCATCGTGGCGAAACCACCTCGCTGGCCATATTGTTGGAGATGGAAGTACTCGAATTTACCGGTCGCCAGATCGAAGGCGGCGGGGACGGCGCGGCCCGTCGGAACCAGCAGTCGTGGCCGCGAATCGTCTCGGTCGTCAGCCGCATCGGTCGCGTCCGCAGTTGCGGGTTTTGGGAACGCGACAGCGCTGGAATCGTCGCCTGAAACGACCAAGTATCCTTGAGCCGAAACGCCGCTTTCGGCATCCGCGCCACCGTGAGGCTGGGGCATGTACAGCCCGCCCGAATCGTCATTGACCCAAACCGGATCGCCGGTTTGACAATCGAGGGCGTAGACGAAAATTTCGTCGGTCGGCCAGATACCCGCGGCGTAGTAAACCGTGTCGCCGACGACCGCCGGCGCGCCCCGGGCAGGCCATTTCGAAATCAACTGCTCGTTGCCCAACCGCCTCGCATCGCTGGGGCCACCTCGATGCTTCCAAATCGTGTCGCCCTCGAACGTCAGGCAATGGAGGTAACCGTCGTCGCTGACCAGGAACAGCCGGTCACGCCAGATCGTCGGGGCGAAGCGGAGCGGGCCGTCGGACGTGAAGATCGGCTCGCCGGCGCCGGTTCGGGCGTCGACGCGATAAAGGGAGTGATCGGTCGAACTGGCGAAGAACACGGCGTCACCCGACACGACCGTGTGATAAGCCTGGTCGAAAGGTAGCCTGCCGGACCGCGGCCAAGCGGGTGTTGGGGCGCCCGCATCGTGACTCCAGCGTACCGTCAGCTCCTCGCCGAGCGGTTCGGGCGAGTAGCCCGAACGTGAAGAATCGCCGCGAAATGTCAGCCAATCGCCTTGGGCGATTCCCGGGTTGAGGACCAGGCCGAGAGTCAGTGCCGTCATGAAAAACGGTGCGGCCGTCCGGCGGGCGGTAGGGGACACCGGGCTGATTGTCTTGTTGTGGGAGGAGTCCATACCAAGAGTTCTGCGGGCGGAAAGGTTGGGAAGTGGCGTGGGGGCTGATCTCGTTGCCACCGAATGAGATCGCGTGGCGATGTCACGGCGGGGAATCTCCCGCTCGACTCGCGCTGTCCCCATTTTAGCCGATCCGGCCTCGATCGACACGCTTTGCCCACGCGGAACAGGAAATGATGCCGCACCACCGCGACCACGATTCGGTTCGTCCCAAAGCTTCGTTGGGCGGGGCCTGAGTGGCTGGCATCGGCGTCGCTGGGCCGGCCGTGATCGGCCGCTTCAGGACATCGCGAGTTGGCCGACGAGATCCGAAGCGAGTTGTCGAGGGTGTGGCTTCATCGCCGTTCCTGGGAGGGTGGTCAGCACGACGCAGGCGGTGTCGGTCTTCGGGTCGGCCCAAGCGAGTGTCCCGGTGGCGCCGGTGTGTCCGAAGGCGAGCGGCGACCCGTAGCGGCTGCTCGCCGCTTTGCCGACCCCGAAGCCCAAACCGCGTGGGGTCAAACCGGCCGGGTTTTGGTTCGTCGTCATCCGGCGATAGGTTGCTGCCCGCAAAGTCAGGCCGCTCGGGTGCATCGCCTCCCAAAGGAATCGGCCGACATCGCGGGCCGAAGCATGGACGCCTCCCCAAGGTGCCCCAAAATCTCGCCAGTAACGGCTGTTCCAATCCCACTGGCGAGCAGCGGCATCACCGGCTCCCGATTCTGGGGCGGCGCTCTCGACCTGGCACGCGATCAATTTCTCCGGATCACGGCCGCCCAGACCGAGCGAGGTGGTCGTCATGCCGAGCGGGCGGAACAGACGGTTGGCGAGCAATTCGGGCAGCGACAGGCCGCTGATCCGGCGGCTGATTTCGGCCGCCAGCAGGATCGCCATGCTGCTGTAGGAATAAGCCGTCCCGGGGGGGAATGCGAGCGGCGCGCGGAGCGCCGCAGCGACGAAAGCGGCCAGCGGCGAATGGCTCGATCGCAACTCGGCGTTGTTGGCTACTTGGTCCGGAAGTCCCGAAACGTGGGTCAACAGTTGCCAGACCAAGACACCTTCGCGGCCGTCGCCGGTGAACTCAGGAAGGTAACGCGACGCCTTCGCGTCCAAATCGATCTCGCCGTCGTCCACCAACGCCAACATCCCGGCGACCGTCATCGTTTTCGAAATCGAAGCGATCAGAAACGGGTCATCAGCCGAATCGGAGCTGCCGAAGTTCCAAGTCGCTTCGGCGTCGCCTTGGCGAACCCACATCGCCGCGGCGTTGATCCGCCCCACGTTCACCGCGTCGCGCAAAGGACCTGCGGCAGGTTCGAAACGGGATGGGACGGTTTCGGCTTGGGCTTGCAGGGTCATCAAGGATCCGATCGAAAGGGAGCTAGCGAAGGCGAGAAAGGCCCGACGCGGGGCCGCGGAAAACCCCGCGGGCTGACCGGTCGGAGCGTGACGAGGTATCATGGAAGGGCTCGATTTGGCGGGCGTGGAAGGCAGCGAGTACGGGAGTGTCACGGCGATGCGATTGAAGATCACGAAGGTTTGCGTTCCGACCGATTTTAGCGAACCGGCCGACCACGCGGTGCATTATGCGGCGGCCTTGGCGAGAACCTTCTCAGCCGACTTGCATCTGCTGCATGTACTCGAGCACGTCGGCCAACTCGCGATGCATCCGGACTTCACCGGTTCCGGCGAAGAGACCCGAGACTACTTGCGACGCCTGGAATTGGCAGCGACGGAGTCTTCCGAAGCGGCCGACGTGGCCGCGGACGAGGCGCCCGGGCATATCGGTCAGTACGCCGAGTTGGTGCGTTCGATGCAATCGGGAGCCGCCCAGCGGATGGAAGCGGTCGACCAACACTGGTGGATCGGCTTGACGGTCTTCCGAGACATCCGCATCGGTCACCCGGTGAAAGAGATCAACCAGTATGTCGAGTCCCGGGGCATCGATCTGTTGGTGATCGGTTCACAGGGGCATTCGAAGATCGCCAGCTTGCTGCTGGGGAGCGTTACCGAGCGGGTGGTGCAAACCTGCGGTTGTCCGGTCGTCGTCGTCCGGCATCCGGAACACCAATTCGAGATGACCGAATGAACGAGCCCGAATCGATCGCGCGACGTTGGTTTCTGCGGGGGTGTGGTGTCGGTTTGGGCGGCATCGCGCTGCGTTCGCTGCTCGGCCCCGATGCGGCCGCTGCCCAGGAAACCGGCTCTCCCGACGGCGGCACTGTGGGCGACGATTCGTCTGCGTCGCGTCATCCGCTGGAGACCCGCCCGCCGCATTTCCCGGCGAAGATCAAGAACGTCATCTACCTGTTCATGGCGGGTGGTCCCAGCCAATTCGAGACGCTCGATCACAAGCCGATGCTCGCCGAGTTCGATGGGACGTTGCCGCCACCGGAATTGCTCGAAGGGTATCGGGCGGCGTTCATCGACCCCAACAGCAAGTTGCTGGGCCCCAAGTTCAAGTTCACGCGGCACGGGGAATCGGGGGCGGAACTGAGCGAATTGTTGCCGCACCTGGCCGAGGTCGCGGACGATTTGACGATCATCCGATCGCTGCGTACCGACGCGTTCAATCACGCGCCGGGGCAATTGCAGATGAACACCGGCAGCCAACTTTTTGGCAAGCCGAGTTTGGGTGCTTGGACGCTGTACGGACTGGGGAGTGAAACTCAGGATCTGCCGGGGTTTGTCGTCTTCAGCAGCGGATCGAAAGGGCCCAGTGGCGGCAATTCGTGTTGGGGCAGCGGGTTCCTGCCGAGCCATTTCCAAGGCGTGCAGTTCCGTGCCGGCGGTGACCCGGTGTTGTATTTGAACAACCCACCGGGGATCGACCAGGGTGCCCAGCGTGATTCGCTCGATGCGATCAATCAGCTGAATCGGCTGCGGCTGGCAACGGTCGGCGACCCCGAGATCGCCACCCGGATCAACGCTTTCGAAATGGCGTTCCGGATGCAGGGTGTCGCCCCGGAGGTGATGGACCTGAACCGCGAGTCGGCCGCGACGCTGGAAGCTTACGGCGCCGAACCGGGCGGGGCGTCGTTCGCAAACAACTGCTTGCTAGCCCGCCGCTTGGTTCAGCGGGGCGTGCGGTTCGTCCAACTCTACCACGAGGCGTGGGACCAACACGGCAATTTGGTCAACGACTTGAAGAAGAATTGCCGCGACACCGATCGGGCTTGCGCGGCCTTGATCCGCGACTTGCGCGATCAAGGGATGCTCGACGAGACGCTGGTCATTTGGGGCGGGGAGTTCGGCCGGACGCCGATGACGCAGGGCTCGGGCGGAGACGGCCGTGACCATCACCCCAACGCCTTCTCGCTGTGGATGGCCGGCGGCGGCTTGCGGCGGGGTTTGACGTTCGGCGAAACTGACGAACTGGGATTCGACGTGGCTACCGATGCGGTACACGTCCGAGACCTGCACGCGACGATCCTGCATCTGTTGGGGCTCGATCACACCCGGTTGACCTACCGCGTTCAGGGGCTCGACCAACGGTTGACCGGGGTGGAACCGGCGCGGGTGGTGCGTGAGATCCTGGCTTGATGGTGACGGCCGGGGCAGGCTTGCTGCGGGGTTTCCGCCGCAGCGCTCGTGCCGCTTGCGCCTTTCGACCCTCGCTCGAAGTGAGCGATCAATCCGCCTCGAAGGAGGCTTGCCAGTGGGCGGACAATTGACGTAACGCCTCGTCCGGTGCTGCCACCGATAACCGCAGATCCTCATCGCGGCGGACGATTCCCCAAGCGTCCAGCAACTGGACGGCTTCCTGGGCACGAAACGCGACCTCGACGTCGATCCATTCCTTGACGTACCGCCGCACCCGCGAGGCGAGCTGGTCGATGGACAGGGGCGACTCCGCTTCCAGCAACAGGCAGTAGGCCAACAGGATCTCTCGATAGCGTTGGCTCTCCGCTTCCTTCAGCAGCCGGCAGGCGACGCCCGCGTTGCTGTCGAGCTTTTGATGATAGAGGCTGCGGGTCAGGTTCAGCATGTGCAGATTTTTGGCGTGCCAGTGATTTCTCAGGCTGCGACCGGCGTAGCTGAGCATCGCCACACAAAGCCAAACGAAGGCGATCGCGATGCTGACCGTGATCGCCGCCAAAAACAGCAGCAGCCGCAGGAGCTTGACGAGTGTCAGCCCCATGCCGCCCAAGGAGGGGACGAAGTTGCGTAGGTAGTCGACCCAACTGAACCGCACCCGCGTGCCCGGCAGCAGCATGTCGATATCGTTCTTGGGAATGTTTTTGAACATCCGCAAGTGCAGCATGCGGTCGTCCAACTCGTCGGCACAGCTGCCCGGCCGAAGTTTGAACATCACGACGACGCGTTGGTAGAGCGGCACGTCGTAGACCACCCGTTTGTAGTACGTTTGCCAGCGGCGTTTGGCACGCCTGCCGACGACGTCCCCGCGGGCGTAGACACTGATCGCGTCGAACAGGTCAAGATCGACATCCAACGGCACGCCCCAGTGGCTGCATTGACCGATGGCGTCCTCGAGCACTTCTCGGGGCAGTTCCGTGTAGCCGGCATCGACCAGCACCGTGCGGCCGGCGTCGGCAATCCGACGCACATCCTCCAGCGTCTGCCTTTCGTCCGGATGTGACCAGGAGGTGGGTGTCGAGGAAGTGGGTGTCGAGAAACAGTTGATCGCCGAAATCCAGTCGATCGGCCGGGTGTCCCGGTCGGGATCGAGCCTCGAGTAGCGATGAGCGAACTGGTAGAAGAGCGGCCGGTAGTGATGGTGCAGCAGGTCAGCAAACCGCGTAAAGACTTCATCGAGCGAGTGGTCCGGGGCGCCGGATGCTGATCGGCCCTGCGCTGACCGATCCGAACCGGATCGATCGAACCGTGACGCGGCGACGGCAACCGTCGGCATGGCGCTGCGGTGTCGCGCCAATAGAAACTCGCGCAGGTCACCCGAGTTGATCGGGACGTAGCATTCGACCGCCCAGTGTCGGGCTGCGGGACCGATCACCTCCGGCTCTTGACCGTCGCTCCAATCGTTCCATCCGATTTTGAAGAGGGAGCGGACGGACAAGGTGATGCTCGTTGCGAATTCTGTTCAGGCGGTGACCGCCTCTCGCGTCAGTTGTCCGCAGGCGGGTTGCTGGCGGCTTCCTTGGCTTCCTGGAGCTGTTCCAAGTAGCGGCCGAGCCGTTCCTTGGTCGCGGGGTCGGCCCGTTCAATACCGGCTTCCTGGGCCTTGATCGCGGCGTCGAGGTCGCCGGTCGCTTCATGCAGGTGGGCGACGGTATCGAACAGCAGCGGCTGCAACTGCTTTTCCGCCCCTTCGATCTCTTCATTGATCGCTTCGATCGACGACTTCATCAGCGACACCAAGCCGGGTTGTCCTTGGGCAGCGGGATTCTGGTTCGCCTGCAGTAGCTGAAAAGCGATCCGAGCGACACCGATCGCGTCCCCTTTGGAATCGGCCAAACGGGTCACCAAAGCGGTCGTTAACTCCTCGTCGATCATCCCGCCCATCATCTTGATCTGGAAGCGGATGCCGTTCAGTTGAGTCGTGATCTCGGGCGGCAGCGACTTCTTCAATTCGCCATCGACCAATTCGACCGCCTCCGGAAAGCGACCCCGGTTAACCATTTGGGTCAATTGCTGGAGCAACGCGTCGAAAGAACGCTTCGCCTCGAACATCTCGAGGTACTTTTTTCGATCCCAAGCGCCTCTGACGACTTGATCGAGCGGCTCGTCCATTTCCATCGGGTGACCGATCCATTCGATCTTGCCGTCCTTGCCGACGATGAACGCGGTCGGGATGCCCTGCTGGCGAGCGCCCTCCATGTAGGCTTCGTGCGCCGAGCGATCGGGGTCCGTCGTCAAGCTGTAAGCCGACGTGATTTCCGCAAAAGTCGTCTCGTCACCGTCGGCCGTCGTCGTCTTTCGCTTCAGGAATGTGGTGACCTCCTCGAGCGGTTCGTCACTGATACTGACGATCTGAACCCCCTGGCCACGGTAGCGATTTTGCAATTCCGCCAAGTGCGGCATGCTGGCGAGACACGGTCCACACCAGGTCGCCCAAAACTCGACGACATACACCTTGCCTTCCTCGAACTCGGTCACCGGCTTGAAAAAGCCGTTGCCGTCTTGGATCCAGTGTTCCACGTCCAGCTTGGGGGCCGCGGAGCCGATCCCCAAGACGGTCTCTTCTTCGTCACTCGACGGGGTTTCGGATTCGAGCGCCAAAACTTGGTCGCGACCGGCCGGGACCCAAAGGACGGTCATGGCGGAAACGCCGCAGAATGCTAGCAGCAGTAGCAGCCGAAGGTTGATCAGTTTCATGTTGGGGCGGTGGGCAGGTGGGCGGGGCGGGGGAAAAGGAGCGAGTCGGAACAACCCGCTCAAGTCAGGATTATGTCAGATAACTCCGCCCACCAACAGATCTTCAGTGAAAAATCCTTCGAATCCTCACAAAACCAACTTCTTGTTCTTCCGCCACGTGTCGACTGGCGACCCCTCCAATGGCCCAGTGGTACCCGCGTGGGGGGTGGCGTGTGCAACCCCGGCTCCGTTTTTTAGCCTGGACGGCCTGAGCCGGAATCGGTTAAACGCTGGGCAGGAAAAACGTTCACTTCGCGAGCTCCAGCCGACTCGCCCCTTACCGCCGCCCCCCTTACCGCTCGGTCGCTGCTGGTCGAGCCGGATTGCCTTGAGGTGACATGCCGTCATGACGGATTTCGTTCGAGTGTTTCGAATGGCCTTTCGCCAGCGGATGGCGATGTTCGGTGTGATCCTCTCCTCGATGCTGATCGCCGGGTTTTGGGGCATCAACATCGGCGCGATTTACCCGCTGGTCGAGATCGTGTTTCGGGGCGACAGCCTGCCGACCTATGTCGATCAGAAGATCGTCGCCGCGCAGCAGCAGATCGAGTCGCATGACCAGCATTTGAACGATCTCCGGGGGCAACTCGCGGTCGCGGAACCGGCCGGGCGTCGGAAATTGGAAAGCAGGATTCGTGTCCAGGAAGCGAGCCGCCAGAGCATGGTTCGCTCGACCACGGTGTTCCAGCAGGTGCGTCCGTGGATGGACGGCTTGCCAACAACGCCCTACGCGACGCTGTTGCTGCTGATGGGATTTTTGCTGGTCGGGACGGTCATCAAGCTCGGCGCGTTGATCGCCAACTTGATGCTGGTTCATCTCGTCACCGAGCGGACGGCGATGGCGGTCCGGGCCCTGTTTTATCGCCGAGCGCTGCAATTGGATCTCGACGAGTTCGGCGACACCGGTTCGGCGACGTTGACCAGTCGGCTGACCAACGACGTCGGGCAACTTAACGGCGGCGTCAGCACCCTGTTGGGAAAATTGGTTCGAGAGCCGTTGAAGCTGATCGTCTGCATCGGCGGGGCGGCCTTCGTCTGTTGGCGGTTACTGTTTTTGGTGATGATCGTTTCGCCCTTGGTCCTGATCGTCACTTCGACCCTGTCGCGGGCGATCCGGCGGGCGTCGCGACGCGTGATGGGCGAGATGAGCCAGATGTTCGCCATGCTGAACGATTCCTTTGCCGGCATCCGCTTGGTTAAAATCTGCAACACGCAAGCCGCCGAACGGGCGAAGTTCGGACGCGGCTTGGACACCTACTTTCAGCGTTCGATGCGGATGTCGTTCTACAGCACGCTGGCACGCGGAACGTCGGAACTGCTGGGAACGATCGTCGTCTGCTTGGGGATCGTCGCGGGCGGCTACCTGGTGGTCAACCAGAAGACACACTTGCTCGGCATCCGCATGAGTTTCCATCCTTTGGAGGTCGGCCAGATCCTGCTGTTCTTCGGATTCCTGATCGGCGCGGCCGACCCGGCGCGGAAATTGGCGGAGGTCTGGAGCGACCTGCAACGGGGGATCGCGGCAGCTCAGCGGCTCTTCGAGATCATCGATCGGCCCGTGCGAGTCCGAAATCCGCAGCGTTCCCTCTCGCCGAGCCGTCCGCATCAGCGGGTGGTGTTCGAGAACGTCGAATTCCGATACCCGCAAGGCCCGCCGGTGTTGCGGGGGGTCAATCTGGAATTACGTCACGGCGAAACGATCGCGGTCGTCGGCCCCAACGGTTGCGGCAAGAGCACCTTGATCAACCTGCTGTGTCGGTTCGACGATCCGCAGCAGGGCTCGGTAACGATCGACGGCGTGCCGCTGGACCAGATGCGCATCCGCGACATCCGCCGCCGCATCGGGTTGGTGACCCAGCGGACGACGCTGTTCGACGACACGATCGCCAACAACATCGCCTACGGCTGCCGCAAGGCGAGCCGGGAGCGAATCGTCGAGGTCGCCCGCATGGCTTACGCCGACGACTTCATCATGAACAAAACCCCGGACGGCTACGACACGTTGCTCGGCCCGACCGGAACCCGCCTGTCCGGTGGTCAGATGCAGAGGATCGCCTTGGCCAGGGCGTTTCTCCGCAATCCCGACATCCTGATCCTCGATGAGGCGACCAGCCAGATCGATTTGGAAAGCGAGTGCCTGATCCACGAGGCGCTCGGCCAGTTTCTGACCGGTCGCACGGGCCTGTTGGTCACCCACCGTCCCACGTCGTTGGTGATGGCCGATCGCATCCTCGTGATGAACGAAGGGCTGGTCGTCGACACCGGCAATCACGAGGACTTGATCCGACGGAATCGGTTCTATCAGAGCCTCTGTCGGCCAACGGATGTCCCGGTCAACTCGCAACACGCGGCCTGACGCCGGCGCTGGCCTTTAACTCAGCCCGCTTCGTCGTACCAACCGAATTCGTCCTGGCCATCCCCGTCCCAATCCCCGGTGACCGGTCGGGCATCTTCACTCGGTTTTTCGATCCGCACGCGGTAGTCGTTGTCGGTCAGTCGGCGGTCACCGTCGCTGTCGATGATCCACCAGTCGCCCCGAACGACCCCCAGATTCGCGGTCCCGTCGCCGTTCCAGTCGCCGACGATCGGGATATCGCCCGGTTGGCCGAATTCGGCCGTGTCATCATCCTTCGTCAAGCGACCATCGCCATCCGAGTCGAGCGTCCAGCGACCACCGCGGAAGATGCCGACTGAATCGACCCCGTCACCATTCCAATCCCCCGCCACCGGCGTATCGGGCGGTTCGCCATAGCGGAACACATGGTCCACGGCATCGACGGCCAGATCGGTCAGGCGCCCACGGACGACTTCCCGATTTGACTCGTTGCGAAGGTTCCGGTCGGTTTGCGACACCAACGCGTGCGGCTGATGGCGACGGCGTTTATTCGCCACCGTCGGCAACCCGGGGTCTCGCCGGATCGCTTCGGGGTCGCCTTCCCATTGGCGTCCGAAAATCGCGATATCGGCTTTGCCGTCACCGTCCCAATCGCCGACCACCGGCCGGTCCAATTCGGTGCCGAGTTTGAGCCACAAATCGCCGTGGTCCCAAACGCCATTGCCGTTGAGGTCGACGAACCATTGGCCTCCCGAATAGATCGCGATCTGATCGGCCCCGTCGCCGTTGAAGTCACCGACCAGCGGGATGCCGTCTTCCACTCCCAGCAGAAACGCCTGGCCGAACTCGACACGGCGTCCCGCCCGGTCGACGAACAACCAACGCCCGATCCGTCCGGGCGGCTCGGCCGGTCCCGATGACTCGCGCCCCGACGTGTACTTGAACAGCCCACCCCGTTGATCGTTACCCCGTGGAAAGCCGCCATTGAGGACGCTGAGGTGCCAGGTCACGACGTACTCGGAGTCGGCCAACAGCGTCGTCAGGTGTTGGTCGTGAATGCCGAAACTCGACACATGCAGTCCGCCAGCGAAGGTGTCCCAAACGGGTACCCAGATATCGGAGTACTCGACCGCCGGTGCGAGCAGCGGCGGTGCCGGTTGAAGCTCTGTCGGCGGTTCGGGTGGTGCCGGAGGCGGCGGCAATGGCGGAGCGGGGGGCGGTGGCGGCGGTTCCGGCAACTTCGGTTCCACCAACACGACTTCGATTTCCGCGAACCAGTTCTCTGCGGCGTGGTCACCGGGAGCCAGCCAGATCCCGACGATCGCGTCATGGTTCGGGTCGGTCGCCGGGTCGGACCGCAACCGCGCCGCCAACTCGCTCAACCACGGATCGTTCGCCAAGTCGGCGGCATTGATCGCGACGCCCCCGAGTGGGCCCGCGGTGTCCAAGCCGTCGACATAGCCCGCGGGCTGGATCTGATAGAGGCTGTATCCGCCCGGGGCGAGCCCGACGAATTCGAAGTACCCTTGCTGATCGGTCACGATCTGGATCCCGTCCGCGCCGACGCTTGGCAACAGCCGCTCCGTCGCCACCGGTCGCCCCGACTCGTCGCGCAATTGGATGAGGACACCGGAGATCGGGAGGCTATCCGGCCGGCGAACGCCATCCCGGAAACGCCGCAATTCCTCCGACTCGGGCATCCGTTCCGTGACGATCACCGAGCCGTCACGGAAGACGTATCCGGAAATCCTCGCCGGCGTCAGTTCCGTGAAGTCGTAGTCGGTCGCGACGGCGGCGGAAGGCAACCGGATCGCGTCGATCCGATTTTCGAGCGTCGTGTCGCCGCCGAACGTGCCGGGCAATTCCTCGCCTTGGAAAAATTCGCTCGGCTGCGTCTGACGCAGAGAATAGGTGCCGGGCCGCAAGCCTTCGAACCGGTAGACACCCGAATCGTCCGTCAGCCGGGCGTCGACCCGATTGTCCTCGGCGTCCCACAACTCGATGACGACCCCCGCCAACAAACGCTCTCCCGAATCGAGTTGGCCGTTGCGGTTGTCATCCGCGTAGACACGCCCGGCGATCGAAGCGGGCAACAGCTCGCCGAAGTTGTAATCGATGCCGGTCTGGCCCTGACGGAGCACGATCCCGGTGATCCGATCACCCGGGTTTTCCGCCACACCGACCGTGATGCCGTCGACCGTACCAGCCGAATCGGTGCCATCGAAGTAGCCCGCCGGTTGGACTTGTCGAACCAGATATTCGCCAGGCACCAGCCCGCTGAACTCGTATCGTCCCTGGGCGTCGGTTCGCGTTTTGAGCACCGGTTGACCGGCGGTCCCGTGCAACTCGATTTCGACGTCGGCGATCGCCGATTCGCCTTGGTCACGCCGCCCGTTGTCGTTGGCGTCGTGGTAAACGTACCCCGATAGAGATGCGGGAGCCGCTTCGCAAAAGTCGTAGCGTGTCCCGATCCCGCCGGCCGGCATCAGGATCTCGGAGATCATCCCCAAGTCCACCGCTGACCCGACGGTGATGCCGTCGATGATCCCGACGAAGGCGCGGCCGCCGAGCAGGCCTTCGGGCGAGGTCTGGACGATCGTGTAGGCGCCTTTGGGGATCGCTTGGAAGCGGTAGCGGCCGTCGACCCCGGTCGTCGTGCTGGCGACCGTGACCCCGCCGGGGCCGAGCAATTCGATCACGACCCCTGCTAGCGGCAGCTTCCGATCGGGGCTGACCCCACAATCCTCACCCGGCGGCGGCAGGTACACTCCGCCGGACAATTCGCCCAGGGCGAGTTCGCCGAACCAGTAATCGATGCCGACGCTGCCCCCGAGCAACTCGATGCCACGGATCGCGTCGCCAGGCTCGTCCGCGATGCCGACGGTCTGGCCGTCGACAGTCCCGGGCCGATCGACGCCGTCCTGCAGTCCCGTCGGCTGAGTCACTTGGATCAGTTCGTACTTGCCGGGCGGCAGACCTTCGAACACGAACGAGCCATCGGCGCGGCTGAGCGTCTCGATCGGCTCGATCGCGACCAGCGTTTCGATCGGCACCAGGCGAATCCGCGAGCCTCCCAGGCCCGGTTCGCCGGCATCTCGCCGGCCGTTGTCGTTGTGGTCCAGGTAAACGGCGCCGCTCAGTTCCGCCGGTCGGGCGTGAGCGAAGTCGTAATCCCGGCCGTGCGTATCCCCCAGCAACAGGTGGATGTCGCTGATCATATTCTGGTCGATCACCCTTCCGGTCGGCTGATCCGCAACCGATCCCGCCACGGCGCCGACGCCGAACAGACCCGCGACCGGCGACTGCACCACGCGGTAATTGCCGGGCATCAGCCCGAGCGAGGTGCCGAACTCGTAGCCGCCTTGAGAATCCGTGACTTGGCGAAACCCGGTGTCGAGCCACGCGCCGCTGCCGGCGTCCTGGCGCAGCAGCGTCAATTCCACGCCGGCCAGACCGGGTTCGCTCGACCGGCGTACCAAGTCGAGGTCGTTGTCGACCCAGACCGTCCCGGCGATCGAAATCGGCTTGGGTTGCTGGACCCCGGTCGTGATCGCGGCGGCGGTGCGGCTGGGGAAGCTGTCGGGCGGCGGCCCTTGGTTCGGCGGCAACCGCAAACCGAACTCGGCTTTCGGGTTGCCGTAATCGGCGACAAACAACGTTTCCAGCGTCAGCGGTTCGTAGTGCGGCGCGACGAAATCGGCCCAGAACCACGAGTCCTGCATCTCTTGGCCGCTGGCGATCACGTCGAGCGCCGCGTTGAACCGGTCCAAGTCCGCGTGGTTCCTCAACACCTCGTCGACATCGATCGTGAATTCCAGCAGGTCACCCGATCGGAATTGATCGAGCCGAACCAGCAACTCGGTGCTGCCGTCTGTCACTTCGGCCTCGACGTTTGCCCGTTCGCCGGAGACCGAATCGATCCGGGCGACCCGAAACGGGTGCCAAGCCCCTTTGCCGCGGCCGCCCGCTTCCGTGTCGAAAATCAGGTCGCCGACCGACAAACCGTCTTGGTCTTTGTCGAGCGAGATGCGGATTTCGCGGAGCTGTGTATCGGCCGCCCCGCCCGTGAATGACAACAGGAACCGGTCGGCTACCTCGTCGCTACCATTGCCCGATTCGGATTCCAGGAAATCGGTTTCGATGTAGACGATGCCGACGTGAAGCGGGTCGGCGGCCAGCAGCATGCGCGGTTCGAGCCGTTCGGCGACCAGCCGCCGTGTGGCCGGAACGCGTACCCGGCCAGCAGCGAACGTGCCGCGGCGTTGTCGCCGTTTGGTCCCAATCGATCTGCCCATCCGCGGTGGCCTCCGATGCCCCGAAAACGTCCCTGTTGACAAAACCCGCTCGCGTCCCAACCCGGATCGCCTCAGCGATTCGGCTTTTCGATGCGATCCTTCTCTGCCAACCGCTCATTTTGTCCGCTCGCGACCGACCACTTCCGAACCGTCGTGTCGAACCCGCCGCTGTAAAGAAAACCGCCGGCGTGAACGAGCGAACTGATCGATCCCTGATGCCCGTCGAGGTGGCTGACGACCTGACCCGTCGAGCAATCGACCAAGCGGATGCGATTGTCGCTGCCTGCCACCGCGATCCGCTCCCGACCGATCGCCGCGATCGCGAACAGCTTGCACGGCAACAGGCTGATCGTGCGCGTCGCCGCCTGACCCGCCAAATCGACGATCGTGATCACGCCGTCCTCGCCCACCATCACCACCCGGTCACTTCCCGGCAATTCGGCCAGTTCACGGACTCGCATGGCCGTCGTTTCGATCCGCCCGATCGGCTCGCCGGTCGGCAAAGCGAACAGACTCAAGCTCCCGGAGCGATCGGCGATCACCAGGCGGCTGCCCTGCGGGTTGATCACCAGCCCCCGCAAGTCCTCGCCCTCGGCCCGCAACCGCTGCGGACTTTCTCCGCCAAGAAGCAGTGGCTCGCTACGGAAACCGACCAGCGCCAATCGTCGTCCATCGGGTGAGAAGCGGGCGCGGTGGATCGGCGGCAATTCGTCCCATTGGCCAGCCAAATTCCAGTCGCGGGTGCCATCCCAAACCATCAGTTTTCCGTCATTGCCACCAGACACCAGCGCCCGCCCGTCGGCCCGGAAATCGAGCGACCGGACGAGGTCTCGGTGACCGACCATCCTCGTCAACTCGGTCAGCCGTTCGGTTTCGAGCAGTCGGACCACCAGATCGTCACCGGCGACAGCCAACCACCTGCCCAGCGGATCGACCGCCAACGCGGTCACCACAGGCCGCCGGCCCCCCGGTTCGGCCGGCTCCAGTTGACCGATTGTCGCGATCGCCACGTCGGCCCGCTGCGTGGCGGCGAGCGGTCGGGCGGCGACCGTCGCCTCCTGGGCACACAAATCGGTGCCCCCCCAACCGGGCGGGATGAGTGAGGTTGCGGCCCATGCCAGCCAGTGACGTCGACGGATTGCAGGATTGAACATTTCGGTTTTTCCTTCCTAGATCTCCCAAATAGGATCGGCAGCACGACCCCATCGGCATGACAAAACGTCGGTGAACTGAGAGGTTGCCGGAAAAATCGTCCCTGACGCGGCGGTTGCGGCTTTCCCGATTTGTCCCACTCGGGCAAAATACGGAGCGTGTCCGAGGCTTGCGTTCCCGCGTCAGCCGTTTCCGCGGTCGGACCGACCGTAACCGAACTTCTGCCCATAGTTTTCTTCGTGGAACGCCGCCTCCTTGTTTGGTTCATTAGCTCTTCGCTGTTTTTGGCGATCTATATCCTGCTGAACTCGCTGTTCGCACCGCCCCCCGCACCCCAACCGGTCGCGGATGGACCTGCGGGCGTGGTGGAACCGGCGGAGGCAGACCCGGTCGCGGAACAGGATGACGATGCCCGGCCCCCCATCGCGGCGGACGCAGACCCGGCCGACGCCCCGGAAGAACAGCCACGCCCCGATCGCCCGTCGCTGATCACCCTCGGGTCGATGGACCCGCAATCGGGCTTTTTCCTGCTCGCCACGCTGAATTCGCGCGGCGGCGCGATCGAACGGTTGGAATTGACCGAACGGAACGCCGAAGGAAAGCTGCGATATCGCCGAGTCGACACGACCAGCGGCTATCTCGGTTACCTGGCTGGTAAGACATCGCCCGATCGGGACGGTTGCATCGTCGGCGTCGTGGGTCCGGGAACGCCGGCGGCGCTGGCCGTGCCGGACGAGACGAGCCAGGGACCCGGCTTGCGAGTCGGAGACCGGATCATCGCCATCGGGGGACGGGCGATCACTTCGTCCAGGGAACTCAACGAGCGGTTGGCACAATCCCGTCCGGGTCAGTCGGTGTCGCTGGAAGTGGTGCGTCCGGATCGGGAGGGGCCGCCGCTGATTTTGACCGCCGTATTGTCCGAACACCCGCTCGACCTGATCCGGCTGTCGAGCACCGGTGGCGCGGATGAGGTGCTCGGCAACCTTGATCGCCTGTCCTGCCGAGTCACCCTCAGCCAACTGGGGGATCGCAACCTGCCGACCGGCACGACCAGCATCGAGGGGTTGGAGTGGATCGGCGAGGCGATTTACGACCACGAGGTGAAGGCGGCCGAATCGGTCGATCAGGAAGTCGTATTCTCGTTGCCGTTGTCCCAGCGTCAGCTCGGCAGCGCCGCGACCGGGCCGGTGAAGATCACCCGGTCGTTCGCGATCACTCCCGGCAGCTACCTGATCGATATGGACGTCCAGGTCGAGAACGAGGGGGAACAGCCGCAGCGACTCGCGTACCGCCTGGAAGGGCCGAACGGGATCACATTGGAAGGCTGGTGGTACTCGACCAAGATCAGCCCCAACATGCTCGGTGGTGCTGCCGCCCGCGACGTCGTCTACAACACCGTTCGCGACCGACACCGACTGCTGAGCGGCTACGATCTGCTGAAAAGAGCCAAAAACCAGCCTCGCGATCCCGACCCGACCATTTTTGGCGAGGACGAGGCGGAACAGAATCGGTCGCTCCGGTACGCCGCCGTCGACGCACAGTACTTCGTCGTCGCCCTGTTGCCCCCCGAGGGGACGGAATACTTCACCGACTTTCGCCGCTCCGCCGCGACGGTCGTCGCCGACCCACGCGAGATCCCGATTCACCAGGAACGGGCGGTGAACGTCAGCTTTTTCGTCGACAGCCTGGTCTCGGAAGTCCAACCGGGCGGTTCGATCCGCGAATCGCTGCGGCTGTTCGCGGGCCCCAAGGACCCCGATATGCTTGCCAGCCTGGGGTTGAGCGACGCGATCGAATACGGCTGGTTCGGCCGTGTCTCGCGGTTCCTCGGCTGGATCTTGCACTGGATCAACTGGGGCATCGGCAATTACGGTTTGGCGATCATCCTGTTGACCTGCCTGGTCCGGTTCTGCCTCTTCCCGATCAGCCGAAACGCCGCAGTCAACGCTCAGCGGATGCAGGAGCTCGCGCCGGAACTGAAGAAGATCGCCGAGAAGTACAAGGACGACATGGAAGCGCGGCTCAAGGCGCAGCGCGAGTTTCAAAAACGGGTCGGGTTCAACCCGCTGGCGGGCTGTTTACCGGCCTTGTTGCAGTTGCCGATCTTCATCGGACTGTACCGCTGCCTGTCGGTCGATCTGGAGTTGCGGCAGGAACCGTTCTTTTCGAACCAGGCTTGGGCCAGCAACTTGGCCGGTCCCGACATGCTGTATTACTGGGGCGATTGGCTGTGGGATTACCTGGCGGGTCGAGGGACCGGCTGGTTAGGACCGTACTTCAACATCTTGCCGGTGTTCGTCGTGGCGTTGTTCCTGGTCCAGCAGAAGTTGTTCATGCCGCCGCCGACCGACGAGCAGACGGCGATGACCCAGAAGATCATGACCATCATGACGCTGATGATGGCGATCTTCTTCTTCCGCGTGCCTGCCGGTTTGTGCATCTATTTCATCACCAGCAGCTTGTGGGGGATCGCCGAGCGGCTCATCGTGAAACGCACCCTGCCGCCGCCGAAACCGATCGCGGCGTTCCCGGCGGGCGACGCCGGGGGTGTGGTCGATGGCAAGGTGACGTCAACGCGGACGGCGGGCAAGAAGTCGTTGACCGAACGGATCCGCGAACAGGTCAAGCCGGAGCCCCCCAAGGCCTTGCCGCCGAATAAGCGGAAACGCCCCACCAACAAACGCTAGCCGGTGCGGCCCGCGGGTACTGTCCGGCGGGGTCGTCACTACCCTTCCCCGACCGTCCTTCCTCATTCCCTGCGGAGCCCCACCCATGACGTTTCATCGAAACCTGCATTTCGCGGCTGTACTCTCAGCCGCCATTTCCCAAGCCGCCCAAATCGGACCGCTCCGAGGCCGAAACCGGGCTGCCGGCCAGTCATCCGCCAGACGAACCCCCAGCCTCGCTGGCAGGACGTGCAGCTTCAGAACGGCTCGCTGGCTTGTGGGAAGCGTCCTGGTGGGAGCGAGCCTGTGCGGCGTCGGTGTCGCGGCGACAGCTGACGAGCCCCCGGCGGTTGAGCCGGAAGTCGTCCGCGCCGCCACCATCGACGGCATCGGACCGGATTGGCGGGCGTTGGGCGAAGAGGACTTCGTCGTCGTCAACGGGGATGACGACACCTGGAAGTTCGTCAACGGCGAGATCCACACCACCGGCAAGCCGATCGGGGTGATGCGAACGAAAGAGAAATTCACCAACTTCGAATACGTCGTCCAGTGGCGGCATTTGGAAAGTGGCGGCAATTCCGGGATCTTCGCTTGGGTGACCGACGAGGGGCTGGAAGGGATCCGGCCAGGACAATTGCCCCGCAGCGGGATCGAAATCCAGATGCTCGATCACGGCTACCACGAAAAGTACACCCGCTCGTCCGGTAAGGTCGCCGACTGGTTCAGTTCCCACGGGGACGTCTTCCCGGTCGGCATGTCGAAGATGAAGCCGTTCCCGCCGACCTCACCCAACGGTTCCCGCAGCTTCCCCTCGAAGGAACTCAGCCGCGGCGTCAACCAATGGAACCACTACTACGTTCGCGGGATCAACGGCGAAATCCGATTGTGGGTCAACGGCGAAGAGGTCTCGGGCGGCACGGATTGCACCCCCAGCACCGGCTACCTTTGCCTGGAAGCGGAAGGCTCGCCGGTCGAGTTTCGCGAGTTGAGAATTCGTGTGCTCCCCTGATCGCCCGCTTTCGCTAACAACGACCGCAATTTGTCCTCGTTGCGAGGTTCCCCAGGCATCTCTTGGCCCGGGGCACTTCCCCACGGAAAAGTCTGACCGTCCCGGGTTACAAACTGGAACTGCGGGACCGGGGCGTTGCGGTTGGCGGGATCGAGCTGAATGCTGCGGAGTTTCAACGATTCGCGGTAGGGAAACAGCAAGCTGGCTAGTTTCGCCGCCGCGATCACCCGCGGATCGCCAAAACCGGAGCCGACCCCTCCGGTCGGGTAGACATCCGGGATTTCGATGTGAGGGTAACTCATCGTTTGATCCCGTGTGAATTCGGTCGTCGGTAGCAACACGCCCTCGTCGTCGACCGCAAAAAATGAACGCCCCGAAACCTCCGGGTGCCGGCTGATCACGAATACCATCGCCACGGGGCTGCGGTACTGAACGTGAACATCGACCACGCCGCCAGGTAATTTCCTGACCGCCAACACGCGGCGGACCCACGGATGGGACGCGAAAGCCGACGCGATCCGGGCCGATGCGGACGGGTCCAAAAGCGACAATTGATCCAATTTCGTGTCGCGGTAGACGGCCGATACGATATCCGCTTGGATGTATTCAGGCGGTTGCGTGACGTGGATCTGCGATGGGTCCAACCCGTAGTACTTCTGCGCGATCTGCTCCGAACCCCAACGTTGCCACGCGATGTACCCGCCGATGACCAGGATCAACGGCCACAGCAGGGCCATGATCGTCGGCGCGTGGATCAACCGTTGCAGCAGGTTTTGAACCGGCAGCCGCGAGTAAGAAGACTTGGCTTCGCCTTTTGCCGCCAATTGCGCAGCCTCCCGGGAGAGTCGTTCCGACGACGGGGTGGCGGAACATCCTTGCGATCAAACGACCGACGGGATCGCGGCGAGCATACGGACGCATGCGACCTGACGGGATCTGCTGCTTACCAAATTTGCAGGCTTGTCTGCAAGTCGATTCCGGTCTGCAACAGCACCTGTTCCCGAACCCGTTCGATCAACTTCAGACAATCGTCGCTCGTGGCGTCGTCTTTCGCGACCAGCACCCCGGGATGCTCGGCAAGCAGCGACGCACCACCCTCGCGGAGTCCCGCTAAGCCGATATCGGCGATCAGCCGCTCGGCCGTCGCCCCGTCGGGGTCGACGAACGGCCACGCGATCCGAGACCGTCCCTGCGGCAAACTCGCGTTCCGCACGATCCACAGCTTTTGAAGCCGCTTGGTCAACGCGCCCACTTCCGTCGGCGTCAACTGAAACTCGGCCGACAAGATCAACTCGCCCCCCAAGTTCGAACGGCGATGCGAAAATTGCCCCGCCTCTTGGTCGATCCACTCGGTTTCGCCGTCAGCCGTCAGCACTTCGATCCGTGACGTGACCGCGCCGATGTCTTGCCCGCCAGCACACGCGTTGCCGACCAAGGCCCCACCGACCGTACCCGGGATCCCGAGCAGACTTTCGAGCCCCGCCAAGCCGGATTCGACGGCATGCGTGACGACATGCGACAACTTCGCGCCGGAACACGCGGTCAAGCGATCGCCTGCAACCTCCATGCGACTCATGTCGACGGACGCAAGTGAGATCACCAACCCGTCGACACCCGATTCCCGAGCCAGCAGGTTGCTGCCGCCACCCAAAATCCGCGGCACGATGCCCGCCCGCGAAGCCTCACGAACGATCTCGATCAGTTCCTCGCGGCTATTCGGCTCAGCAAAATACCTTGCCGGACCACCGATTCCCAACCACAGGTGGGGTGCCAACGGTTCGTCGAACCGAATCAGATGGGCAACCTTGCCGGGGAATGCAACCGAGCTCATCAGAGAAACGAAGCCGAAAGGGTGGGTGAGGGTTCCTTCCCAACCGGCAGCCGCCGGCGTTGGGTTTCACGATTTTCACCAAGATACCCGATCGCGGGGGAGACGCCACAAGGGGTCTCCCCCGGTTGAACCATCCGGGACGACCCGAAAGATCAGCCGCGTCGCAGCGGCGAGACGACCTTTCGCAACAGGTTGCGAACCGTGCCGGTCGTTTGGTAACCCGTCAATTGCGTCCGCTGCCAGCGGCCTACCTCAGGCTGACTGAAGACAATGATCTGCGGGATCATCTGGCCTCGCATCAATTGGCTCGCCAGTTTCGGTTCCGCGTCGCTATCGACGGTCACCAGGCGAACATCCTCGAGTTGGCCCGATGACTCGAGCTCCCGAAGCGTGGTATTCTTCAACGAGACACATGCCGGACACCTCTGGGCACTGACAACCACCATCAGCGGTTTGCCGTCCTGTTGAGCTTCCTGATAGGCAGTGGCATAGTCACTGGTCGGAGCCTTAACAGCCGAGAAATTTGCCACAACTGCCGCAATCAGCAAAGCGAACATGAAGTCACTCCCTTCTTGGTTTAAAAACAAATTCCCGCGAGACGGCAACGTGCCGGCCAATGCGGGAGCCACGCGGACTTTGACGGTTAGTCAAATCGCGACGGCGTGATTCTAAGAAGCCGCCCCGCACCAGCAATCACCAAGATCTTTTCTGGTCCACATTCTCCCCTCAGGTGTCCCTAGAGGGGCAAACGGCAACGTCGCTGTTTGGATTTGTTTTTCAGATTTTTTGATTTGCCGAGTTGAGACAGTCATGACGGCTGATCCAGGTCGGGAAAGTCGACGGAGCACCACCTCATGAAGCTGCGGATCGGGTTGATCGAAGTCGGGCCCGCATGGCTGACCCGCCACCGTCCGGCGCTGCGAACGCTTCGGGAACGGTTCGATGTTCGTGCCGTTTGCTGTGGCGTCGGCAAGAAGGCCGAACCGATCGCTGCGGAGTTCCAGGCCGATATGGTCGATGGTTACCGGGCGATGGTCAGCCGGGCTGATATCGACGCGGTGATGATCCTAGAACGCTCCTGGCACGGCTGGTTACCCGTTCTGGCGGCCTGTGACGCCGGCAAGGCGGTCTACTGGGCCGGTGATTTGCAGTTCGATCCGATCGCGGACGCAGAGGTTTATCGCCGAGTCGATGAGTCCGGGATCGCCTTCATGGCCGAGTTGCCGCGGCGTTTTGCCCCCGCGACTTTGCGACTCAAAGAACTGATCGCCACGAAACTCGGGGCACCGAGGCTCGTCTTTTGCCACCGCCGCTTGCCGGTCGTGCCCTCACGGCCGGGCGGAATCTGCGATAGCGATCCGTTGGCCGAGAGCCGCCGTGAGTTGGTGGAATTGATCGATTGGTGCCGCTATGTCGTCGCCCGCGAACCGTCGTCCGTGACCGCCCTGATCCATCACCAGCCGTTCGCCCCACTCCCGAACACAACAGCTTCAAATCCGTCGGCTTCGAACCTAGCGGGCACGGTGCCGCAATCGGAAGAAGGCGACCCCAAAGTTTCCGATCCCGCACACCGGCCAGATTACCAGTGCCTCAGCCTGCGGTTTGCCGCGCATGGCTCGGCGCCCGAAGTGATGTGCCAACTCAGTTGCGGGCAATACATTCCCGCAGCTTGGAACGAGGCGATCGGGTTTCGGCCGCCCTCCGCGATGCAGATCTGCTGTGAGCATGGCCTCGCCTTCATCGACTTACCGACCAACTTGGTTTGGTTCGACGAGGCGGGTCGGCATCTGGAGTCGCTGGATACCGAACTGTCGGTCGGCGACCAAATGCTGACCCAGTTCCATCGGGTCGTCACCAGCCTCGTCCGGCGCCGCAACGACCTGGACGATGCCTTCCGCGCCGCCAGCGTCCTCGCGGCCGCCGACCAAAGCGACCACGAACGGCGGCAGGTTGACTTGGCTGAACTGCTCGGGCCAGTTTGAACCGCGGTCCCGCCGAGTAAGCCCGCCTGATTCCTGCTCAACGATCGCTGAGCTCAACGGCCGCCCTCCGGCGGAAACACGGGCTCACAAGGCTGCCGAGCCGGGCCATCGAGCGAAGTGGCCCAGGCGAGTTGCCGAGACGAACGCAGCCGCAGTCGCTCGCCCGTCAGCGGGTGGTCGAATGCCAATGCCCAGGCGTGCAAGCACATCGGTGCCGAATCAGCCACACGCGTCGCCTGATTCCCGAGTTGACGGCCTGGGAGATAAAGCGAATCGCCCACGATCGGGATACCGAGATGCCACAGGTGAACGCGGATCTGATTCGTCCTGCCGGTCAGCGGTTCGACCAGCAGCAGGCTGGTGCCATCCGCCATCCGGCGGAGCACGCGGAACCCCGTTTCCGCGACCAGCCCCCCCGCGTCGATCGTTCGCGCCCCATGTTCCCCCGCCTCCCGGCCGATCGGTTCGCGGCAGACAAATGCGTCGTGAGGCGGCAGGCCATGAACCGATGCCAAATACCGCTTTTCGACCGTCCGCTGATGGAACTGATCCTGCAACTTTTGCGCGATGCTGAACTTGCGACTGAAAACCATCAACCCGCTCGTGTTCGCGTCAAGCCGATGGGCCATCCGCAGCTTCTCAGGACGATAGGCCTGTGCCAAAAAGCTTTCCAGACTGTTTCGATTGAAGCGGCCACAGGGGTGGACGGGTAACGGCGCGGGCTTGTCGATGACCACGATCGACTCGTCCTCGAACAGGATGCGGATGTCGGTGGCAACCGCCGGCTCCACCACGATCCCCTCATGGTGCTCGAGCCGCTGGCCTTCACGAACCGCCGTCTCGGCATCGATCGCCTCGCCCCGATACCGCACCGCCGAATTTGCCAAAGCCTCCTGCCAGCCCGCCCGGTCGATGCCGGGGTAGAAGCGAGTCAGATAGTCGAGTGCCGACAAACCGGCCAACGCCCGTGGGACGTGCATCGCCCGCACGTTCGGATAAGGGACACATCCCGGCAGTTGCGACGCGATCCCATCGAGCTTCTCCTGCCGCTTTTGAAGCTGACGCAACCGCTGCTGCTGGGGTGGCAGATAGCAGTGCGGGCACGATTCACCCGGGACGTACTGTGGCGACCGAAGCTCCTCTTCACCGAGCGTCGCTTGGCAAGCGAAGCACTGCTTCACGCCGGTCGGCAGCAAATCCGGTCCGACCGCCACCCGTTGGTCGAACACGAAGCAGGCGCCATCGTAATGCTCGCCACCGCACTCTTCAAAGTACTTCAGAATGCCCCCGTCGAGCTGATAGATCTCGCGAAACCCGAGCTGCTCCAGATAAGGCCCCGCTTTCTCGCAACGGATACCTCCGGTGCAGAACATCACCACGGCCTGCCCCTTGGTCTCCTCGGGCAACTTTTCTGCCGCCTCCGGAAAACTGCGGAAGTCGCGAATGTTCAGGTCGATGGCGTTGCGGAACGTACCGAGCTGAACCTCGTAGTCGTTGCGGGTATCCAATAGCGTGATCGGCTTCCCTTCGGACAACCATCGGCGGAGCGTCGCGGCTGACAACTTCGGAGACGTCCGGACCGCCGGCTGAACCGAATCGACACCGAAGGCGATGATCTCGCGTTTGATCTTCACCAACATCCGCCGAAACGGCTGCTGAGCCGTCCAGCTCTCCTTCACCTCCAAGCCCGCCAAACCCGGGACGCGGCGCAAAAAGCCGAGCAACCCGTCGATGTCATCCCGCTCGCCGGCGACAAACAGGTTGATCCCTTCCTCGCTCAGCAGGATCGTTCCCTTGAGCCCGATCCGAAAGCAAAGTTCCTTCAATTCCCGCCGCAGCTCAGCCAATTCCCCCAGCTGGGCGAACTGGTAAGCCGCCACATTGAGGACAGACGCAGTCCCGTCATCGGAATCGACCTGCGGAGCAGAAGACGAACAAAACATGAGTCAAGCAAAAAATGAGGCCGCGACAACAACTCGCAAAACACAAACCACAACCCAAAAAGTCTATCGCCCCCGCCCGCATCAGCCACTCCCCTCCAAAAGGTGCCACCCA
>RECD01000267.1 GCA_007694185.1 Planctomycetaceae bacterium | reverse complement strand
CACCCTCGGAAGGTGCCACCCAAGTTCCGAGGCTCGAAATGGCCGGCACCATCCGGGACGTTCCGGAGGCAGGCGACAAGCGGCGCCTGCCAGCAAAATGGGTGGCACCTTCCGTGAGCAAAATGGGTGGCACCTTCCGTGTGGCACGAGGCGATCCGCGAGTACCTTGATGTGGTGCATGACCTCGCTGTCTCGAGCGGCGCTAAACGCGTAGCCGTCGAGGTATAGGGGTGCCAAAACTGGCCGGGGTAAATCACCAGGACGCGATCCGCGGGCTCGAGAAAGCTGGGAACGTACGGAAGGTGCCACCCAGGAACGTACGGAAGGTGCCACCCAGGGAACGTTCTAAACCGGGTTGACCGACTCGCTCACAACGATAGAGTAGACGCACACAGAGTGCAGTTGTTCAACTTGGTCGTTTGGTCGTTTGGTCGTTTGGCCGTTTGGTCGTTGGGAGATTGCCGTGAAGCGGAGGGTTCAGTGGTGGTCCGGTGCCCTGATCGGGCTGGTCGCCATCACGCTGGCCGGTTGTGGCTCCGGCGGCCGGCTCGCGACATTCCCGGTATCTGGCCAGGTGATGATCGACGGCGAACCGGCGGAGGACGTGGTGGTGAGGTTTTTTCATCAGGACCCCGAGGTGACTGGCGATTCGCGGTTTCCGGTCGGCAAGACGGATTCCGACGGGCGGTTTCGGCTGAACACGGCGATCGACGCGCCGGGGGCGATCGCCGGGGTTTATCGAGTCTCCTTCGCGTGGATGTCGGGGAATGAGTTGACCAGCTCCGATCGGTTCGACGGCAAGTACTCGGACCCCTCGAAGACCGGCGTCGAGGTGGAAGTTCCTGATGGCGGTATCGATCTGCCGCCACTGCACCTGTCGTCCGAGGGGCCGCCGAAATCAAGCCGTTGAGGGTGTTCGCGAAGTCGCAGTTTTCGCGGAGGCGAAGCGGATGGGTGGAGATTTCTCTATGGCGTGTCCGCCTGTTACCAAGTTCCTGTTTTTCCAATTCCCAAGCGGGTCGACATGAGTCGTTCGTGATCATCACGATCAGCCGGCACCCGCCAGCGTCCGGTTTCCGGTGACCGGAAGCTGGCGCGTGCCGGCTGGTACCGAATGATTCCTGCGAAGGTGCTTAAAAGTATTCGGGTATGCGAATGAGACGAATTTATCAAACGATTGGCAGCGACAATCCGCGACGGGGTATCCGTCGCGGCGGCTTCACATTGGTGGAGTTGTTGGTCGTGATCGCGATCATCGGCATCATGGTCGGGCTGCTGCTGCCGGCGGTTCAGGCGGCGCGTGAGGCGGCCCGGCGGATGCAGTGCCAGAACAACTTGAAACAAGTCGGGTTGGCGCTGCACAGCTTTCACGACGCTCATAACAAGTTTCCGCTGAACAACCCGCGGGTCGCACGCCCCAGCGACGGCCTGTTTTTCGTGGAGCGCCCCTGGAGTCTCGAGCTGCTGCCGTACCTGGAACAGACGGCGCTCTATGATCAATGGGAGAAGAAATTCGGATTTCTGGAAGGGATCAACGGCACGCTGGTGACGACCGTCATCCCCGTCTACGGCTGCCCGAGTTCGCCGGTCGCCAAGGTGCAGCAGTTCCCGGAGCCTCCGCCGAGTTTGAGTGCCGACCGTGCGGCGGCTGGCGGCAACCCGTACCGGGCAGCGATCGTGGAGTACGCCGCCCCGTTGAATACCCCGCAATCACCGATGACGCCATCGAGCCCCCGTCGCAACGGGCTGCTCCACAATGTCGATCACACGCGGATGCGTGACGTCACCGACGGGCTGAGCAACACGATCGCATTCGGTGAGCAATCTGGGCCGCCTTTCCGCTTCAATCGTCGCCGCAACGTCGGCGAAAACAATTCCGCGTTCGGAATGCTCGCGGGCTGGAACCGCCTGCTGCTGCTACCCACCGACCCGTCCGGCGAATTGTTGTGGGGCGGCAACTGCCTGATCAATTGCACCAACTTCGCCGGCTTGCAGTATTTCAGCTTTCACGCCGGCGGTGTCCATGTGGGGCTGGCGGACGGTTCGGTACGGTTTTTGTCCGAGAGCACCGACATGGACACGATTTACCGATTGACCGCGATTGATGATGGGGAGCCGATCCGTGGAGATTTTTGAACCGAATCGTTGTGCGTGCCAGCAGCGGGACGGCGTGATCCTCACCGATTTCCCCCCCGCCCGCATGCGGCCATTCCGTGGCAACGCCATCGCCGGATGGCTGCTGTTGATGTTGCCGTTGATGCTGTTGGGCGGATGGGCAACTCCCGTGGCCTCTGCCGAGGGCATTCCGAACGGTTGGCCCCACTTTTTCGCTGGGCAAGTGGACAATTTGGGCGATTCGAATCCGCTGCCCGATCGTTGGTCGCCGCGGGATGTAACTTGGTCCGCAGCGCTCGAAGGCTACGGCCAATCGAGCCCGATCGTGTGGAGGGATACGGTTTTCGCGACGTCCGTTTCTGGCGCGGAAAAGGAGGATCTGCGGGTTACTGCGGTCTCGTTGAGCGACGGGAGCGTCAAATGGGTCCGTGTCTTTCGCTCGACGGCCCCCGAGACGTCGGGGCAACTGATCAGCCGCGCGGCTCCCACACCGGCATGTGACGAAGATGGCCTGTTCGTCTTCTTCGAAAGCGGTGATCTGTTCGCGTTGGATCACCACGGTGAGACGCGTTGGCACGTATCGTTGGCCGATCGCTTCGGCCGGTTCGAAAACAAGTTCGGTCTGGCCGCTTCGCCAATACTGACGCAGCAGGCGGTGATCGTGCTCGTCGACCATGACGGGCCCTCCTATCTGGCCGCGTTCAGCCGCACCGACGGCAGTTTGTTGTGGAAGCGTGATCGGCCCCGTGAAGGGGTGGATCAACAAGATGGCCAACGGCGAGAGCCGCCTAATGGGCGAAGTTGGAGTTCACCGGCACTCGTCCACGCCGCCGGGCGGGACCATTTGGTATGCAGTTCCGCGGGCAGTCTGGTGGGTTACGACCCTCGCTCCGGTGAAACGCTTTGGGCACATGAGGAAATCGGCGGCAACACCGTCGCCACCCCGATCGACCTCGGCGGTGGTCGATTTTTGGTCGCGTCCTTGATCCGTCCGGCAGATGGCCCCACGGCTTACGCGACAGAATCGAACCTATTGGCTCGGATCGTTGAGCAGGAAGCCGGGTTTCGGCTCCAAGTCGAGTGGGTTGCAGAGAAGGCCCGTGGATCGTTCTGCTCCCCCGTCGCGTCGCAGGACCTGGCCTACTGGGTCAACCCGACCGGCGTCGTTTTCGGGATCGATCTCGCCACCGGTGAGCAGCGATTTTCGAACCGTCTACCATGTGGGGCCTGCTGGGCGACGCCCTTGGTCGTTGGGGACCGAGTCTACTTTTTTGGCAAGGACGGGGAGGCGACCATCCTGAAGAGTTCTCCGGAATTCGAGCTGATTTCGACGGGGCATCGGACGAGGGACCCCGACGATCGCCCCGACGCCCCCGTGGGGGAGGCGGCCGTCGCCGACGATGACACGGCCGACGAAGCGTCAGGTGGCGAGGCGAGTGCGGCTCGCAGGCGGGTTGCCGCGCTCAACTCCGGTGTCACGCTCTATGCGGCTATCCGCGTCGGAACGCATTGGATCGTTCGATACGGGGATCGGATCGATTGCCTGAACTTCGCGGTCACACCGAATCGCTGATTCCAGCCCCGTCGCCGGGGCGTCGCCAGACCTTTCCGTTGCGACCGAAGCGAAGACCGTTCGATTGGAGCCAGCCATTTTTCGGCGGTTCGATTGGTGCGAGCCATTTTTCGGCGCCGTTCGATTGGCCCCAAGGGGGCCTACGTTGATAGCCCAGGGTGCAACCCTGGGTAGGCAACCCACCCACAAA
>RECD01000108.1 GCA_007694185.1 Planctomycetaceae bacterium | reverse complement strand
CCCGTACACTCCTCTTGGCGGTTAGCCATCCGGGCGATCGGTTCGGAGAGGGCCCGCATGAACCAGGAGATATCCGACAACCGCTGTCGGATCAGCGCCAGCCTTTCCGGTTGGTTGATCAGCATTTGAACGTCGTTTTGGGTCGGTTCGGCGAGGTGTTCTTCGAGCCTACGGCCGGGAAAAACTCGCAGCCAACGGATGGCGACCTGTTCGTCGGACCACTGGGCAACGACGTCGGGCCGGTTGCGGAGGATCAGGTGGAGGTGGTTGCTCATCACGGCGTAGGTCAGCACATCGATGCCGAAGACGGAAGCGAGAGCTTCCATGCGTCTGCGAATCCACTCACGTCGGAAAGAAAAGTCCTTGCCGGAGACCGGATCGACGCCGGCGAGGAACGCCCGCCGGACGCATCGTTGGACGGCGTGAACGACAGCGATTTCGTCGGGGATGAACTGATCGGACCGAGCGGGCCTGCCCATGGGACACCTTCGAGAAACGGAATGATTTCCAAATTAAATCAGCACGCCAAGCCGAACGCAAGCGAAAAGTGGGTGGCACCTTGCGGAGGTGGCACCTTGCGGAGGCTATTTGCCGGTGACAGCGGACCGGGATTTGCTCGTCATGGTGGCTCGCTCTAGACTGGGAGATTCGGTTGTCACCAGACGGCCCCTTTGACGCATCGGTCGAGCTGTCATGACATTCTTCCGCGCCCTTGCCCCGAGCTTGGTGGTTTGTTGCCTGCTATTGGGGGTGTCCGGCGGTCGCTGCGCTGCGGCGCCTTTGTCGGAAAACGTCGAGGCGTTGCTGCGGGGGTACTGCGTCACCTGCCATGGGCCTGAGAACGCCAGCGGCGGCTTCCGACTCGGCGAACTGGCGACGGATTGGGACGACCTGGAAGCGGAACGCCGCTGGGTCACGGTGCTCGACAAGCTCGACGCGGGTGAGATGCCGCCGGAATCGGAAGAGCAACCGCAGCGGGAGCTACTTGCTGCCGCGACGGCAGAGCTCCGATCGGGCTTGCACGCGGCATCGTTGCGGAGGCAGCAGCGAGATGGGCGGGTGCCGGTCCGGCGGCTGAACGGTTTCGAGTATGAGCAGACGCTGCATGACTTGCTCGGGATCAACATCCCGCTTCGCGAGTGGTTGCCGGAGGACAATTCGACGGCCGGCTTCGATACGGTCAGCGCGGGGCTCGATCTTTCGGCGATGCACTTCCTGCGGTATCAGGAAGCGGCTTCGCTGGCGATCGACGCCGTCGTTCCGATTCATCCGCCGATCCGGTTCAACGATCGGCGAACCGGACTGGAGATGACCGAGAAGGGTCCTAATTTCCGTCAGGGCCTGGGACGAACCTGCGTGCTGTCGGGTGACACGTTGGTCTTTTACACCAAGTTGCCGAGGTATGGCCTGTGCGCTACGGCGGCGGTACCGACGGCGGGGCGTTATCGCGTGCGGCTGAAGGCGGCGGCGGTCGGGGAGGACAACCGGTCGATTTCGGTCGGACTGATGACGGTCATGCAGAGCGGCCGCGAAGAGCCGGTGTTGAAACAGGTCCAGGACATTCCTTCCGGCGAGCCACAGGTCCATGAGTTTGAATGCGATTTGATCGCCCGCCAGGCGTTCGTCGTCAACCTGTTGACCACTTGGGATATCCGTCGATTCAAACGACCGATCGAAGAATACACGGGGCCCGGTTTGTTGGTGGAGTGGATGGAAATCGAGGGGCCGATCGACCCTTTCCCGCCGCCTCGCTATGCCAGCCTCTTTGACGGCGTGCCGCTGAAGCCGCGTTCGGTCGTCAGGGCGGAAGCCTCCGGCGGGCGAGTTCCGGTCATCAGTGACCAGCGTACGTTCGCGCAGTGGCATGCCGATCCGCTCGTGCCGGTTTCTGAGTCACCCGCGGCAGATGCCGAGCGATTGATTCGCGCGTTCTTGCCGCGTGCGTTTCGGCGTCCGGTAACGGAAAAGGAAGCGAGGCATTTCGTCGACGCGACGCTGCGGCAACTCGATCGGGGGCGGCGTTTTGACGAGGCGATGCGGTACGGTTACCAACTGATCCTCGCCTCACCGAGCTTCCTGCTCTTGCTCGACACCGGCGACGACACGACGCTCAGCGATCACGCGTTGGCATCCCGACTGTCCTACTTCCTGTGGTCAACCGCGCCTGATGAGGAACTGTTAAGCCTGGCGGATCGCGGGGTACTCAGCCGGCCGGAAGTGCTGCGAGAGCAAGTTGACAGGATGCTCGATTCCTCACGGGCGCAGCAGTTCATCCGAAACTTTACCGGCCAATGGCTCGACCTGCGGCGGATCGATTTCACGATCCCCGATCCGCTGCTGTATTCCGACTTTGACCCGTTGTTGCAGTGGTCGATGCCGTTGGAAACCGAAGCGTTCTTTGAGGAAGTGCTTCGCCAGGACATGAGCCTGCTCAATTTTGTCGATTCGGATTGGTCGATGCTCAACGAACGGCTCGCGATCCTCTACGGCGTCGACGGGGTTGATGGGAGCCGGTTTCGTAAGGTGACGTTGCCTACGGAGTCACGGCGCGGCGGTGTGATGACCCAAGCGAGCGTTTTGAAGGTTACGGCAGATGGGACACGAACCTCGCCGGTGCTCCGGGGGACTTGGGTGCTCGATCGGATTGTCGGCACCCCGCCGGCTCCGCCGCCGCCTGACATCCCGCCGATCGAGCCCGATATCCGAGGGGCTGAGACGATCCGGCAACAACTCGAGCGGCACCGAGACACGCCGGCTTGCGCGAGCTGCCACCGGCACATCGACCCGCCGGGGTTCGCGTTGGAAAGTTTTGATCCGATCGGCAATTGGCGAGACTTCTACCGCGTGGCGACACGGACCACGGCGGGGTTGGTCGAGTTGCCTTACGGTTCGGGCCGGGCGATTTATCGGGGGCCCGATGTCGAGTTGGGCGGACAGACCGCCGACGGCCACGAGTTTCGCAATATCGATGATTACAAGCGGTTGCTGCTCAGGGACCCCGACCAGATCGCGCGGAACCTGACCAGCAAGTTGTTGGTTTATGCCACTGGGGCCGACATCCAGTTCGCCGATCGGGAGGTGGTGGAAGAAATCGTCGTACGGTTGCGCGACGGGGACTACGGTTTTCGGCAACTGGTCCACGAAGTGGTCCAGAGCCGACTCTTTTTGATGAAATGACCTTTTGGGAAAGCGGTGGAAGTCATGCCCATACAACCCATCGATCGTCGAACGCTGCTGCGTGCCTCGGGGGTCGCGATCGGCCTGCCGTTTTTGGAAGCGATGGCATCCGCCGGCGCGTCGGAGGCCCGATCCCCTCTCGCCCAGCCACCACGGATGGTGCTGGTCGGTCAGCCGTTGGGAATGTACGCCCCTCATTTTTTCCCCGAGCGAACGGGCCGGGATTACGAGCCGAGCCGGTATCTGAAGCGGCTGGAATCCATGCGGGATCACTTCACCGTCGTTTCGGGCATGTCGCACCGCTATGCGTCGGGGCACTTCGCCGAAGTCGGGTTGTTCACGGGGGTGGCGCCGGAGCAGATCCGCGACAAGGCGATCAAGAACGGCATTTCGCTCGATCAAGAAGCGGCATCGCGGCTCGGCAACCAAACTCGCTTCTCTTCGCTCATCCTCGGCGGCGGTGACGTCGCCTGGAACCGGCGGGGTGTCCGCATTCCGGCCGAGACTCGCGCGACGCAGGTGTTCCGAAAACTCTTCATTGCCGGGACGCCGGAAGAGCAGGCCAACGAGTTGCAGCGGGTGCGAGACGGCCGGAGCATCTTGGACGATGTCGGCGAGCAGATTCGCGATTTGAATCGGCGGGTCGGCCGCGGCGACCGCAACCGGCTCGACCTGTTCCTGTCGTCACTCCGCGAGGCCGAGCAGACGTTGCGACAAGACGAGCACTGGAGCACCGCGGCCAAGCCGGTCGTCGACTTGCCCGTCCCGACCAGTGATTACGGCGGGCCGCAACTGATCGAGCGTTCGCGGCAGTGGTACAGCATCGTCCATTTGGCGTTGCAAACCGATTCGACCCGCGTCATCTCGTTGTGGTTGGGAACTCAGGAGCGGCCCGACATCGCCGGCGTCAACCTCGGGCACCACGACGCGTCTCACCACGGCCAGGATCCCGCGAAGTTGGAGCAGTTGGCGTTGATCGAGGAGGCCGAGATCGGCGCCTTTGGTGAGTTCTTGGAAAAGCTGCGTCAATCCGGTGACGGCGACCGATCGCTGCTCGACCGAACCGCGGTGTTGTACGCCAGCAACCTCGGCAATTCGTCGTCTCACGACAACAACAACCTGCCGATTTTGTTGGCCGGCGGCAGCTTCCGGCATCAGGGACACCTCGGCTTCGACACCAAAGACAACACCCCGATGGCGAACCTGTTTGTCCGGATGCTGCATCACTTGGAGATCGAAGCGGACCGGTTTGGTGCCAGCACGGGAATGATTTCGGAGGTCTAGCACTCGGATGCATGTGAGGCGGATGCTCGTGAGCCGAAGTCGGGCCGAGCCGGGAGGCTTTGGTTACAATGGCGTTTCACGGAGACTCATGGCGATCGGCCCGAGCGTATTGCCCGAACGCTCGGCCCGGATGTTCGGCCCGGATGTTCGGCCCGGGCGTTGAGCATCGGCCATGACCATCGGCTCCGTCTGCTGTCACCCTTCCTCCTCGGATCGCTTGTCTCATGGTACGTCCTGTTCGTTGGCTCGGTTGCCGTCCCCGATCGCGTGGTGCTCATCGGCTGTGGTTGATCAAGCCGCTCGGCTTCATCGCACTCATTTTCGGAGGTGCGATTGGTCGGGCGGAAGAGGTCGATCCGAGCCGGTTTGAGCGGACGGTGCTGCACACCGGGCTGGTTCAGCCGATGGAGGTGGAAGTCGCGTCGGACGGGCGGATCTTCGTCATCGAGTTGGGCGGGAAGTTGAAGCGGATCGACGCGGTGAGCGGCCAGGCGACCGTGGTCGGGGAATTGGAAGTGACCACCGTGCAAGAGAACGGGCTGATCGGCATGGCGCTCGATCCGCAGTTCGATGAAAACGGCTGGATCTATCTCCAATACTCGCCCCCCGATTTTTCGGGCCAGTACGTCAGTCGGTTCGATTTTCGCGACGACCGGCTCGACCTGAGCAGCGAGCGACGGCTGTTTTCGTATGAGGAACAGCGGCGGGAGTGCTGTCATCATGCCGGTTCGTTGGAGTTCGGTCCGGACGGCAATCTCTACATCGGCACCGGGGACAACACGAACCCGTTCAACGATTCGGAGGGTTACGCGCCGATCGACGAGCGGGCGGACCGCGAGCCCTGGGACGCCCAGCGGACAGCGGCGAATACCAAAAATTACAACGGCAAGGTGCTGCGAATCCGGCCGGAACCGGACGGCACCTACTCGATTCCCGACGGCAACCTGTTTCCGAAAGACGGGGCGATCGGGCATCCCGAAATCTACGTGATGGGATGTCGAAACCCTTGGCGGATTGGTGTCGATCAGCGGACCGGATATCTGTACTGGGGTGACGTCGGTCCGGATGCCGGCGCGGATGGCCCCCGTGGGTCGCGCGGGTATGACGAGATCAACCAAGCCCGCGAAGCCGGCAACTTCGGTTGGCCGTACTTCGTCGGCAACAACGCTCCCTACGCGATGGTCGATTTCAAAACCGGTGAAATCGGTCCGCTACAAGACCCGCAGCGGCCGGTCAATCGGTCGGTCAACAACACGGGAGCAAAGGAGTTGCCTTCGGCGATGCCTGCGATGATTTATTATCCGGCGGGGGTGTCGAAGGAGTTTCCGGAGGTCGGAACGGGCGGGCGAACGGCCTGCGCCGGCCCGGTGTATTACCATGACCCGAAGCGGGGATCGGAGACGCGGTTTCCGGCCGCTTATGACCGCACGTTGTTCGCCTTCGAATGGTCGCGGAACTGGATTTTGGCCGTTCATTTGGACGAAGACTCGCGGGTCGCAAGGCTGGAGCGATTTCTTCCCGAAGTGCCGTTCATCCGCCCGGTCGATCTGCACTTCGATCGTGGCGGTTCGTTGTTTGTCTTGGAATACGGGGAGACTTGGGGAGTCAATCCGGACGCCCGATTGGTGCGGATCGATTACGTTCGTGGCAACCGCAGGCCGGTTGCTGTGGCGGAAGTTGACAACGCGGTCGGTCGAGAACCGTTGACCGTGCGGCTGTCCGGCCAGGGCTCCACCGACAAAGATGGCGATCCGCTCGAATACCGCTGGACCTACGTGCAAGCGGGCAAAGAGGCTGACGGACGGCAACCGATCGGCGATAGCGTGGACACGGAATTTCGGTTCGATCAGCCCGGGGTGTACACGGTCGAATTGGAAGTCCGTGATCCGTCGGGTGCCAGCAGCATTTCCTCGCTGCCGGTGATCGTCGGCAACTCACGTCCGGAAGTTCGATTCTTGGAACCGCAGGACGGTGATTTCTTTGATCCGGGTCAGCCGATCGCGTACCGACTGGTTGTCCGGGATCTCGAGGACGGCACCAGCGACGCGGACGAAGCCGAGGAGGACGATTGGCACCTGATCGAATCGCTGGCACCGTCGCGGCTATTCGTCGAAGCGATCCCCGTGGTGGGCGAATCAGCTGCCGGCGAAGAATCGCCAGGGTTGGCGTTGATCCGAAAAAGTGATTGCTTCCAATGCCATGCCGCGAATCGGCGTCTGGTCGGTCCGAGCTTCGTCGAGATCGCCGACAAGTATCGGGACGAACCACACCGGTTGCCCGAGTCGGTCGCTCGGGTCCGCGAGGGATCGACCGGGGTGTGGGGCAAAATCGGCATGTTGCCTCACCAGCAGCACACCGCAGCGGAAGTCACCCAGATGGTCGAGTATGTCTACTCGGTCACGTCGGCCGCCAGCAATCCGACCGCGCACGGTTTCAACAACCGACTCGAGATCGGTGAGGTCCCGGGAAGGCTGCGGTTAGAAGCGACTTATACCGATCTGGGGCGAGACGACATCCCCAAGTTGGTCGGCGTCGGTGCCGTCACGCTCCGCAGTCGCCGGGTTCAAGCAGAAGCGGCGGATGAGTACCGGGGGACTCAGCCATTGAACTCGGACCGGGCGGAGGGCAAGCGGTTCATGGGAGGGATCGAACACGGCGCCTTCCTGAGGTTCGACGACATCCCGTTGGACGGACTTCGCTCCGTCGGGGTGCGGGTTGCCAGTGCCGGGGCGGGTGGCGAGATCGAAGTGCGCAGGGGCGCGGTCGAAGGCCCGTTGCTCGGGTCGATCCGAGTCGAAGTGAACGGGGCTTGGGAAGAGTTCCGTGAGGAGCGGATCGGACTGCGGGCGGCCTCCGGACGCGACACGCTCTACCTGGTGTTCGTCAATCCGGTCAACCGAGGTGGGTTGATGAACATCGATTCGCTGAGTTTCGAGGGCGACCCGCGAACTGGTCCTTGACCCCTTTAACGCTGATGAAGCCTATGAAGCCGCGAAACGTCGGCCTGTCGGCCTGCCGGCCGGTGGGGCTCAGCGGAGATAATTCACTTGCAGGATCGCTTCGAAGTTGAATTGACGATCGGTACCGCCCCGCAACGGGACGGCGATCCCGGGCGTGACGACTAGATTGTTGTTCAGCACCAGGTGATTGCTGAAGGTCGCGTTCACGACATTGAACCGGCGGGCCAAGTTCGTGATCGTGATCCCGTTGCCGGAGACGACCGGCGAATCTTCCAGCGATCCGGTGTAATGCAACTCGGCGTTCGCGATCGCCTGACGAACCAAGCCGTTGCGATTGTTGCGGGTCAGAACGCGGTGGTAGGAGGCGTCGACGTGGATCAGCGAGGCTTCGCTGTATTGTCCCAGCAAGGGGAGCGGTCCGCCGTTCAGATCACCACTGATTCGATTGCCGCGGACGTCCACATCGAGTTGGGTATAGAACTGGAACAGGTTGGTCGAGTCGTGGCGATAGAGGAACGCGGTGTAAGGGAGCAGATGGACCGACTGGTTTTCGATCCGGAGCAGGGTTTCGTTACCTCGCATCAACCGGGAGTCGTCCGCGAGCGGGGCGGTGACGCCCATCCCTGAGGTCCAGATCCAGCGGTGGTTTCGGAACAGGACGGCTTTGGCGATCGCCGTCAGGTTACCCAGTTCGAACGAGCGGTCGCCGGGGGAGCCGATGTCTTGGCGGCTCCGCAGGGTACCGGCCATGGGCTGACGCAATTCGATCGACACCATGTCCTCGTACAGGATTCGCTCCATCCCCATCACCCAGCGATTGACATCCCCAAGCCCGCCCATGGCGTTGTTGAAGTAGCTGTAATTCATGAAGAAGCGATCCCGCACCTCGGGGCTGAAGTTTTCACTCAGCTTCACCCGCCGGGTTGCGACGTCGGGGCCGGCCAAGGTGATCGGCTGACCATCGGCATTGAATTGGCTCGAATAGCTGTAATCGACCTGCCAATCGTCCCCATCTCGGAACTCGGGATTCTGGGGGCCTTGGCCCAACCAGACTGCGGTGCCGCCGTCGAAAATGAACCCCGGCCCGGGGGAGGTGGGGAACTGGTTGGGGTTCTGCGGCTCGCCCAATGCGAACGTGTCGATCGGCCCGTCTTCTTGACTGGAAAAGCCTTGACCGGAGGATTCCAAACCGAAGAGCGGGTTTTGAGTCTCATTGAAGTCACCGAAAAACATCAGCGCGTTCGGCGAGCCGGGAGGGGCTTCATTCTGAATGAAACCGGGCAACACGGCGCTGAACGGGACTTGGGTCACTCCCGAGAACTGGTAGACGCCGGCCCCGAAAAAGTCGCCGGTCATGTTGGGCGCGGCCGAGAAACTGCCCCGCCCCGCAGAGGCGTCTGCCAGGGCGCTGCTCAACGACAGCGCGGCCGTTCCCAGATCGTCGGCGGCTGGGGCATCAGCCGGATCGGCCGTTGCGGCATCTCCCGGCTCGACGTCACTGGGGCTCCGAACCGGCCCGTCGGGCGGGTCGGGCGGGTCGGGCGGGTCGGTTCCTGGCGTGGGGCTTTCCGGATCGGCGATCGGGTCGGGAAATCTAACGGATGGGTGCGAAGGCGTGGACGGGGCCGTCGGATGGTGTGGCATCGTCCAGGTGCCATCGGGGCAATTCCATGAATCGATCGCATGGGGTTTTCGGCCACGGGGCGAGAATAGGGAATCGCTCGGAAGTTTGCCCGACAGGTCACCGGGCGGCAGGGTGTCACATGCGGGAGGCTGAGGTCGCAGCGGTATCCATGGCAACTGGGCTTCCGCCTGGTTGGTGGAACCGATCAACCCCGCGGCGGCCAGCCAAGCCAGGCGTGAGACGCTTTTGGCGACAAGAGAAGATCGAGACCGGTAATCAGACCGCTGAGTCGTTAGGATCGAACCGATTCTCATCACCCGTTCCTCCGTGAAAGCATGCATCACCGGAAGAATCGGACACGGAATGGCCTAAAAATGATCAAAAACCAGATCCTAGCGCCAATCGCCATCACCTGCTGAAGCTACCTAGCCGTCAAAGTCTGCCTAGGTGACGTCAGCGGCAACCGCAAAGCACGGATGTAATCGCTCGGGCCGGCGGTCGGGCGTTGCAAGAATCCGTCCTGTTGAGCATCTTCGGCCAGCGCGCGGGTAACGTACGCGACCACTTCGTCCAGGGTAACAACGCCGTCTGCGGTGCCACGACCTCCGCCCCAATTCGCGTCCTCCACTCCATCGGCGGCCCCTTCTAAGGCTGCGATCAGGTGGGATGTGAAGCGTCCCAGTCGGGCATCACGATCTTCGGCAGCCTCTTGGTGCCCTTCGGAAGCGGTCAGCGTCAGGATGCGATCTTCTTGCAGGAACCGCAGGGCCGATTTCAGGTCTTCGGTGTGTATCACCGGTTGAACGGCGCCGCTGTGGCACGAGTCGAGGATCGCTAACTTCCGACAGGGAAGTTGTGCGAAGGCGGTCAGGTCATCGAAGGAGAGGCAGTCGGCGTAGCGATCATTCATCAGGTCGTTATGACGGGCGTCGGCGGTTACGAAGTACCACCTGCCGGTACCCGGATCGCGAACGCCGTGTCCACACAAATACATCAAGACCAAGTCATCGGGACGGACCGTGCCTGCCAGCCGTTCGACCAACCCTTCCGCATGCAGGTTCCAAAGTGGCCGGATCGCGTCATTGTCGAGCAACCGCGTGCCCTCGAATCGATAGACGGGCGTCGCCAAACGGGCGAACAAATCATGAATTTCCGCGGCACCTCGCGCGGCGAAATCGAGCGAGCTGATCTGCGGGTCACGATAATCGCCGACACCGACCGCGAGCAGGTGCAGTCGCGGCTGTTCAGCGGGCTCGTCGTCCTCGATTTGGCGTTGGACGACCTGGGTGATGCGATCGAATGCGCCGGCGGGGGTCGCGGCCACGACTTCCACCAGGATCTGTGGGTTGCGGACCAGCGGCACCGACCAGCGATGGTGTTCGACCTGTCGCCCCCCTTCGGTCCAGACGGCGACGCGGGTCGAGGCGGAGGCGGCGACCCCATCGGCAAACAGTTTGACGATGGCTTGGTCTGCCCCGGCGGGCAATCGGATCCTCGCTTCGACCTCCAGCCGCTGGCCGACGATCGGGCGGTTCGGGTCGGGGCCCAGCCATTCGATTTCGGGACGCGATTTCAACTGGTTCACGATCGTCGCTTCGCCGATCGGAGCCAGCCCTTCGCCAGCGGCGAGCAAGGCCCCCGAGAGGCTGCCTCGTTCCAATAGCCGACGGAGCACGGCGGGGCGTTCCAGCCGTTCCCGGAATTGGTCGGCACGAAAGAAGTCGGGCAAGCGATGGATGCCGCGATTGACCTGCCAACCGAAGCGCCGATGCCCATTGACCGAGGCGTCGTAGATCCCGGCCGGCGTCCACATGGCCCACTCGCGGTCACGGCCGAGCAGCAGTTGGGCGAGCGGTTGCCAAGCGGGATAGCTCTGAAATTCGGGAAGGGTTTCGTCGCGGCGGTGCCAGCGAAAGACGACGAGCGTGTCGAAAGGGAGCGTTTGCAAGGCGTCAAGGATCGCCGCAGGTTCGTTCAGTTTCTTCACGTCGGCCGGGGAATTCGGATCGGCCCAGCGGATTTCGACCAAGTTGTCGCCCTCGCGGACACCCCGAAAGAAGAGCGGCCCGTCCTCGCGTGCTCGGCTCACTTCCAGCCCTCGCTGCGTCTCCTCCAGATCGATCCCCCAGTTCGCTTCCAGTCGGTTCGATTCCCACAATTCGCCCAGCGGCCAAATCGCGATCGTCGCGTCATCCGAGGCACTCGTCAGGTAACGGCCGTCCGCCGAAACGCTCAGTGACCGGATCGAACCGGAATGACCACGGAATTGACGTAACAACCGTGGCGGCTGATCGGTCCGCTCGCCCGGCGCCTCGTAGACGTAGATGTTGTTGCGGAAAGTGCTGCCGACGGCCAACGCGATCGGGGCGTTTTGAGCAACGGCTGCGGGCGAAGCGGTGGCGGGATCTTCATTCGGCTGATCCTCAGCAGCCGGTTTGACGTTCGCAATCACCGCGATCGTTGTCGGCGTGCCGTGGGTTTCCGGCTTCCAATCCAACCGAGCGCGGGGCTCGTTCCCGTAGAACAAACGGTAGCGGTCACCCGCCGGGTCTTGCTCTTTGCCGGCAGACCACACGGCCGAAGCGGTTTGGGCAGGCCGCAGCCGGGTCGCATCCGGTTCGGCCTCGCGGCCGATCTCGACCCGAGACAAGTCGAACATGGTTTCCCAGGCGTCGCCCCACCGAACCGCCACTTGGTACGCGTCATCCCGATCGACGAACGCGACCTCGCGGATCGCTCGGACGGGTGTCGCCAACCGCTGAACGGGTTGCGAGGCGAGCCTGCCTTGCGGGTCGACCCGATGGATACGGATCTCGTTCCCTTGGCTGATCCACGCTTCCTCACCGGTAGCGGACAAGCTGCCCGAGAAAACAGCCGCGGGCGTGGCCAAGGCGGCCGATCGACGTGGGTTGGTAGCCGAAAAATCCCAGAGATCGATCCCGCCGCCAGGATTCGGGGTGGTAGCGCCGCCGGGGGCAGCGATCACCCCGCCGCTGTAGGCGACCAGCAGACGCCGCCCGCTCGCGTCCCAATCCAAGTCGAGCGTCTGGCCCGAAACGGCCGGTTTCGTCAAATCGATGACGCGGCGGATCGTGACGGCGGCGGGACTGCCGGTCACCGGCGGGGCCAGTTCCCAAGTCCGCACGCGGCCGGTCCCGTCAGCCGAGGCGATTCGGCGGGAATCGTTGGAAACGGCCAACGACACCACCAGGTGGGTGTGATCGGAACGGCCGAGCAGCACCGAACCGGGACCATCCAAAGGGACCAATTCGAGTCGCCAGAGTGGCACACGAGGCTGATTCGCGACCTGGCCCACGTACTTGGGCACCACGATTCGATCGGGTCCGACGAAAGCGGCGCAGACGAATCCGCGGATCGCCGACAAGTAGTTGGCTCGCTGGGGTCCGTAAGTGACTTCATCCCGATCGACCAGCATCTTTCCCGCCCACAAGCCGGTTTGCGGATCGGGTCGCCAAACGACGACACGGCCCTCGACGTCGGCCGAAAGGAGCGCCGGTTGATCGCCGGGTGCCCAGGCGAGCTGCGCGATCGTCTGGCGATGGGCCGTTTCTGGGTCGAACAGCGCGCGGCTCAGTTCACCGGTGCTGACGTCGACGATCCAGATTTCACCGATCCCTCCGGATGCCCCGTAGCCGGCGAAGGCGGCGAAGCGATCGCGGATCGCGACCCGCTGAATCCTGCCCGATTGCCCCCGTTCCACCTGCCACCGGATAGTCCGCCGATGCAACCAGCCGCGGTCGGCGGCACGTTGCCAAACTTGCAACACCTTGTCTTCGCCACCCGACACGGCCCACTGGCCGTCGGACGACAAGGCGATCGAACGCACCCGCTCGGTCGGGCCCTCGTAATTCAAACGCAGGAATGGGCGGTTCTCACCAGGCGACGTGTCGGAACCGGCGTTCGCGGCGTCAGCGGCGCCTGCCTGCCCCGCGTTGGCTTGGGGTGCCGCTTCGGACTGCGGGTCAGAATTCGGGTCGGTGGGGGTGTTGTCGGAGGCCGGCGGCGGCGTGGGTGCGGAAGCCAAAACCGACTCGTCGGGAAGCGTGACGACCATCGGTTCCATTGCCGTCGCAGGCGACGTTTCGGGAAGCTGCTGACGACGCAGCCATTCGGGGAGCCATACCGATTCGTCAGGGAGCACGCCGGCCGATTCTGTGGGGGCGGGCGAACGGTTCGCAGAAACCGGCGGCTCCGGCGATTTCGTCGGCTGCTGATCCGCACCGGGAGTCGGCGGGATCGCCGGGGCAACCGGAACGGCAGGGGGAGAGACGGGAGGCAAATCAGTTGGCGGCGCCGACGGACGGACCGTGGGTCGTCTGGTTCTGCTGGGCAGTTCCGCTTCGCTCGGTAAGTTGGTCGCCGTTGCCTGTGAGGGAAAGCGCGCGGCCGGCGGCGCGGATAGCGGAGCGGGGGATTGGCCAATCGCGAAGCCGAGCGGCCACAGCCCGGCCAGGGCGGTGGTGACGATCAAGCGGCGGGTCCGGAAGTAGCGGCCATGACCGATTTTCCGGGATCTTCCCGAACCGAAACCCATGCCTTTGCTCCGCGGTTGGTATAGATTGAATGGACGAGACATCGAATCGAGACAAGTTGGTCGAGGAGGGTGTCGCAGGCTCCTCTTCTTTTCTCATCATAAGACCGCGATCAGGTAACGGGTACGTTTTATGCCGTCATTTTTTTCGCCGCAGCGTTTTCGAAGCGATCGGTGGGCTCGAGTGCTGAGGGCTCGCCGGTCGGTAAGGATCGCCTCTCTCGGGCTCGGGCTGCTCGTTGTGGCGCCGTCATTGGTTGTGGCGGACGAACCGCAACCTCAAGCGTCGACCTCGGCTACCTTGCGTTCGATCTTCTCATTTTCCGCCGCCCCGCCACGCAAAACGATGGGGTTGCTGCAGCGGAGTTTCTTGGAAATCATCCCGCAACGGGACAGCGATCTGGAGATCGCGCTGGTCATCGACGGTACCGGCAGCATGGAGACGGCGATCGCGGGTGTGCGTGAATCGGCCGTCGCGATGTTGGAGGACCTGCGTCGTGGCCGGAGCGGTGAGGTGCGGACGGCGCTGGTCGTGTTCCGTGATTACGCGGCGCCGGCGGGTCCGGTCCAAATCCTGCAAGATCGCTTCACCGCCGACGGCGAATCGCTGGGGCAAGCGCTCGAGTCGCTGCGGGCCGAATCGGGCGAGCCATTTTTTCACGAACTCGTCGACGTCGGCGTTCACACGGCACTCGATCGTCTGCCTTGGTCGACCGGGGCCGACACGACCCGTTGGGTGTTCCTGTTCGGCGACGCCCCCCCGTACGCCGAGTCGTTCGTGCCAGCCGATTTTCCCGAAGCGAGACGGCACTATTCCACCGATCTGCTGGTCGCCTTAGCAGGCCGCAAAGGAATCCAAATCCACTCCGTGCTGTGCGAGAGTTCGCCCGAATTGCAAGCGACCTATCGACAAGCCTTGCCGGAAACCCGCAGTTTCATGAACGCGCTGGCGGCGGGCACCGGCGGCCTGATGCTCGACCTTTCCTATCCCGACATCCGGCAGGCGATCGTGGAAGCGGGGCGTCAACCGAGAGCGGATCTGCTCGAGATCGAGCCGATCACTCGCTCGGACTTGGTGCTGGCCCGGGAAGCGTTCGGCAAGGAGACGGCGGTTGCCTCGGCGGAAGCCGATCCGACGGCAGCCGAGGTGCGGATCGCGGTGTTGCCGCATTTGCCGATCCATCAGATGAGCTTTGATGCCGGCAAACCCGCCGTGCAGATCGCGACGCATCTCAGGCACAAGCTCGAAAGTCTCCCGCGGGTGCGGATGTCGAGCCCCTACGATGTCGAGCGCCGGGTCCGCAGGATGCGTGCCGCAGGGTTGAACGACGACCAGCAAGTGCAAGCGATCGCGAACCAATTGGGCGTCGATTACGTCGTCTGGGGAGAGGGCGACGCCGCCGGGAATCCGGTTTTGTCGGTCGTCTACGCGAAGGGAACGGCGGAGCCGCTGCTGCGTGTGCCTCATGAAGGGGAGTACACGCGTTTGGCCAGCTTCATGTTGGAAAAGGCCCCGGACGACCGTTTACGTGGGCTCGTTCCACCAGCAACCGGTGGTGATGCCGATCAGCCGTCGAGCCGCACGCAGGAACTCGTTCGCCCGCTGGCGCGGCAGCCCGGGACGGCTCGCGAAATCCTCTTCGCGCTCGAGACGCTCGAACAGGTACTCGGAAAGTTGGCGACCGATCCGACCGCGGGTGCGCGGTTGGCGGAAGCGCAGCAAGCGGCCGAAGCCGCGCTGAAGACCGAATCGACCAACGGCTTGGCCCACTGGTTATTGGCCAACATTCACTTCAACTTGGCCACCGCCGCTCAGGGCCGAGGCGAAACGGAAGTGGCTGAAGAGGCGATGCGCGAGATGAAGCGGTCGCTCGGCCGGGCGTTTCGCTATCGGAACGAGATCGATTCTTCGTCGTTGGTCAAGGAACTCGTCGCCGATCACGCCTTTTTGGTCCAGCGGAAGGTGCCCGAAGCGATCCGGGCTTACGAATCGATTGCTAACGACCCGCAGGTTTGTACCAGCGTCCGCCGGCGGGCTCACTGGATGTTGACCGGCATCTATTCCGGCGACTGGGGCGTCGAACCGGAAGTCGTCGATCCGTCCGCGGCGCGGCGGCACTCGATCGCGATCCTCGCCAATTGGGAAGCGAGTCCCGAGGCGGTGTTGCTTCGCAAGTGGTTGGGTTGGGACGAGCAGACCGACCGGACGGAACACCCGTTTCTGCCCCGCTCGCATGGCGACCTGGCCAACGTCGAGGTCCCCGCGGAACCGGCGAGCTGAGTCAGCGATCAGTTCGCGTCGGCGTGATGAAGCGGAAACTCCCCCAAGCAGAAATCCGTAATCGGTGCGGCGTGTTCGGTGGCCCGAGTCGCACGCATGGGCGGACGGCGTGGGCGATTCAGCTCGCCGCCGCGTCGATCGCCACAACTGGTTCCGCCGGTGCATCGGGGGCCGGCTTCCAAACCAACTGCGTCAGGTCGTCGAAGAACGTGTAGAGGACCGGGATCGCGATCAGCGTCAGCACCAACGAGAGGGTTTGGCCGCCGACGACGAGCACGGCGATCGAACGTCGTTCTTCGGCCCCCGGCCCGGTGGCGATCAGCAACGGCAGCAGGCCCGCCACGAACGAGACGGTGGTCATCAGGATCGGGCGGAGTCGATCGCGATTGGCTTGTAGCAGCGCCTGCTCACGGGGCATCCCACCACGACGAAGGACGTTCGTGTGATCGACTTGCAAAATCGCCGCCTTCTTGACGACCCCGAACAGCACCAACACGCCCATGGCGGAATAAAGATTCAGCGTCTCGCCACCCCAGTAGAGGCTCAGCAATCCGAAGGGGACGGCCAGCGGCAGCGACAGCAGGATGATCAGCGGGTAGACGAGGTGTTCGTACTGGGCAGCCAGGACGATGTACATGAATAACAGCGACATCAGGAAGGTCCAGCGGAAGTCGAGCATCGTGCGATCGAGTTCCCGGCCACCCCCGAGCACCTGGACATCGAGTTCGGGAGGGACCCCGAGTTCCCGCACCGCAGCCCACATCGCGTCCAGACCATCGGTCAGCCCGTAGCCTGATGCGATGTTGCCGCGAACCGCGACCATCTTTTGCCTCCCCAAACGGTCGATCCGCGAGGCATTCTGTCCGAACTCGAAATCGACCAGGTTGTCCAGCCGCGTGTGACCGACGGCTGGCCCGCTCTCCGCGCCGAACGTGGGGCTGGCGACCAGTGTGGTCGGCGCCACGGAGCGATAATCGCCGGTCGTGGCGGCCGCGCCCGTCCGGACATAGAGTTGCGAGATCGAATCGATGTCACGACGATCCAAGCCGACCAAGCGGACCTCGACGTCGTAGGCTTCGTCCACCGTGGAGTCGAGATAACGTGACACCCGGTCATCTCCACCGACGGCGATCCGCAGGGTGTCCGCGATCTCGGTCACGTCGACCCCCAAGGCCGCCGCCCGTTCGCGATCGATGCTGACCAGCAACTCCGGGTTGTCGATCACCAGCGTCGTGTAGGTATCGGCCAACGGCGGCAGTTCACGGGCCTTCGCCAACAGCCGATCGCTGAATTCCATCAATTGATCGAGGTTCGGGCCGGTGATCGAGAAGTCGACGTCGGAGGAGGAGCCTTGACGGAGCGACGTCAGGTTGCGGACCGAGATCTGGAGATCGCCGAGTTCGTTCAGCCGCTTGCGGACATCGGCCATCCGTTGACGCTGCGTGTAGTTGCCGCGGAAGGCTTCCCCGGGATCGCCTCGGATCAATCCGGCAAACAACCGCTCGAAAGAAAAGGTCCGTGATTCGCTGTCGACCAGCCGGATGTAAAAAGTCGCTCGGTTGACATCCCCAAAGCCGCTGCTGCCGACCGTGGTGACGACCTTCTCGATCCCCTCGATATCAGCCAATTCGGCTTCGACGGCATCGACCGTTTCTCGCATCGCCGGGATCGTCGAGCCCCGCGGGGCTTCAACCCGTATTTCGAACTCGGACTCATCGACGTTCAGCGGGATGTAATCGCGCTGGACGCGGGCTTGCAGTGCGAAGTTCGAAGCGATCACGACGACGACGAGCGCCAGAACGGCCCAACGTCCGCGGAGGGCGAGGCGTAGGGTCGCCAAGTAGGCCGTTTCGACACGCCCGTACAGGCCCCGACGAGAAGCCACGGCGGATTCACCGCCATCCTCGCCCCGCTTGTCCCGTGGCCGCACGGGTCGCAACATTTTGCTGCACATCATCGGGGTCAGCGTGAAACTGACCAACATCGAAATCAGGATCGCCACGGTAGCCGTGATCCCGAATTGGAACAGCATCCGACCGGTGACGCTCGACAGGAACGAGACCGGCAGGAAGACGATCACCAAGGAGAGTGTCGTCGCGACCACAGCCGGCCCGATCTCGCGGGTTCCCCGGATCGCCGCCTCGCGAGGCGAAGCGCCCTTCTCTTCGATGTGGCGAAAGATGTTCTCTAGCACCACGATCGCGTCGTCGATCACCACACCGACCATCAGCACAAGCGCCAGCATCGTGACGTTGTTGAGCGTGAAGCCGAACGCCCGCATGAACGCGAAGGTGGCGATGATCGATGTCGGGATGGCGACGGAGGCGATCACGGTCGAGCGCCAGGATCGCATGAACATCAGTACGGTGAGGCAAGCCAGGATGCTGCCGAAGATCAGGTGTTGTTCGATCTCGTGCAGCGCCGCGCGGATGTACCTCGATTGGTCTTGCACGACGGTGACGCGGACGTCTTCGGGCAAGAGCGCTTGGGCCCGGGGGAGCAAACGCTTGATGTCGTCGATCACCTCGACCGTGTTTTCCCCCGATTGACGCTGGACTTGCAAAACGACCGCCGGTTCGCCATCCAGACGGGCCAGCGTCCGGACCTCCTTCGTCGCGTCGCGGATTTCGGCGACGTCACCGAGGCGGATCGCCGCCTCGCCACGGGTGGCGACGACCAGATTTGCGAATCCGTCGGAATCGTCGAGTCGACCTTGGGTGCGGACGATCCGTTCCCGCATCCCCTGGTCCATCCGCCCGCCGGGGATTTCGGCGTTTTGACGTTCGACCGCGTCTCGAACCTCGAGAATCGACAGGCGGTTGGCGGCGAGCCGATCGGCGCTGACGTCGATCTGGATGGCTCGCTCGGCCGACCCGGCGATCACGACCTGGCCGACCCCTTTGGCCGACTCGATCGTGTTCTTGACGGACTGGTCGGCGAGCAAAAACAGCTCCCGCGGCGACCGCGGACCGGCAACGGCCAGCGACAGGATCGGTGACGAATCGATGTCGCGTTTCTGCACGACAGGCGGGTCGATGCCCCGAGGAAGTCGCCGCATCGCGGCGGAAACCGCGTCGCGGATGTCCTGCACGCCCGCGTTCGTGTCACGATCGAGTTGGAACGTGACCATCACCAGCGACTGGGCGTCCCACGAGATCGAACGCAGCTCGTCGATCCCGGCGACGGTCGCGACGGCATCCTCGAGGATCGCGGTCACTTCCGATTCGACCTCCGTCGCCGCCGCGCCCGGGTAGTCCGCGCGGACCGAGACCTGGGCCATGTCGATGTTCGGGAAACGGTCGACGCCCAGTTGTGGGTAAGACGCGAGCCCCGCGACGACCAATGCCGTGATCAGCATCAGCGCGAAGACAGGGCGGTTAACGCAAATTTCGGCCAGCTTGTACAAAGCAAGAAATCTCGAAGACTCAGTTCGCTTGAATGCCGACCAGCGTATCGAGCGGTTTTCCAGTACGGGCCGCGGCCGGAGCGGAGTCACCAACGGGCACGGCCGATCCGATCCCGGTCTCGCCTTGGCTGACGTCCTTGAGGGTGATCGGCACCACCCGAGCGATGCGTCCGACCGTGGCATCGGCCAGGATCGCATCGCGATCGGCGAGCCCATCGATCACCTCGACCAGGTCGCCGCGTCTGGCGCCGGTATGGATCTCAACCTGACGGGCGACCCCGTCCGTGAGCTTCCAAACCTTCTCGGACCCGGCGAATCGCGAGACCGCTGAAATCGGGATGGACAGCGCTTTGGAAGACGGATCGATCATGAGGTCAGCCGTGGCAAAAATACCAGAACGATACTGGCCATCGGCGTTATCCAGGCGGGCTTCGAAGGACAACGATCGGCTCGACAAATCGAGCGAAGGGCTGATTCTCGTCACCACCGCATCGACCGGTGCTGCCAGCGACTCGATCGTCACTTGCAGCGGCAAACCGACAGCCAGCTTCGCGACGTATCGCTCAGGAATTTGACCTCGAAACCAAATCGGGTTGCTTCGGACCAACGTCACCACCGAATCGCCCGCTGAGAGATAACCACCTGGGGCAACCAAACGGTTCTCCACCGCCCCATCGAAAGGGGCCAAGATCACCGCGTCTCGCAACCGTTGGCGAGCCAGTTCGAGCTCGACTCGGCGGACACCGATCAACGACAACTTCTCCTCGACCGCGTTGATCGCCGCGGCATACCTCGCTTCGGCAACCTTTTCCTCCGCTTCGACCACATCGAACTCGCCCTCGGAAATCGCACCTTGTTCCAACAGCTTGCCAGCCCGCTGGAGACTGGCGCGGGCTTCCCCCCACAGGGCACGTTGCTGGCGGACCGGAGGGGAGTTTTCAGGATCGAGCGTGTCGTTCCACTCTTCGATCGGTTGGTCGGCGTCCTTCCCCAACCCGACCGCGGCGCGGGCCTGCGCCAATTGGGCTTCGGCCTGCGAAACCATCAACTGGAACTCCTCCGTATCGAGGCTGACCAGCGGCTGGCCGGCTTGCACGTCGTCACCCAACTGCACGTGGACTTCACGGATGCGACCCGACACCCGAGCGCCGACGGCCGAAACCTCGTCCGCATAGAGTGTCCCCTGAACCCGAATCGATTGAGGCCACTCGACCGGCTGCAAGACGACGGTCTGGGCGTTCAACTCCTCGGTGACAGCCTCGCCTGCGGGGCTTTGATTTTGCTTGGCCGACTGCGGCTCGTTACCACAGCCGCCTGGCAAGCAAGCGAACGAAAAACAGGCCGCGAGCAACAGGGCGCCAGGGCGGGAGTAACGAAACCGTGAGTCCGTCGACGGATTCGATGGGTTCATGAATCGCCTGAAGGGGGGGTGTGGAGAGGTGGGAGGGGACATGGAGGGGTGGTGTCTCGGTCCCGCACTGCCCCAGCGACGGACCCGATCGTTAACGGATTTCTCTTTCGCGTTCATCCCCGATCTGGCGCGGGACGCGGTCGCGAAAAGACTCTCCGTAGTCACCGCCCACTATACTAACCGATTCCAGAGCCCCGGGCGCCGCCGTGGGGCACATTTTTGGATCTCGGTTCGTCTTGGGTGATCGTCGATGGTTGTAGCCCTCCAAGTTTCGCTAACCCCTACGCCTCCGCTCGGACTCGTCGGCGCGAAAATCGCCAAAACGGTCGCCACCCTTTTGATCGGACTGCTGACTTTTCCAGGACCTGCGGCGTGGGCGGATGAAAACGTCGCCAATCCTGATCGTGCCACCACAACCGAGCTCGCTGAGCGGCTGGCGACGCAGCACCGGATCGAGCAGGAGGGTTACGCGGGTACGTTGATCCTGGGCGGTTCCGAGGAGCCGACCGAAACGGTGCGTCGGGCTTTTCTGTCAGCCCTGCCGAAAGACGCCACGGTGGTGGTCGTGGACCTGAGCGGCGAACCGAAAATCGACGCGGAACCGTCGAATCGAACTGAACAGGTGATCGCATGGCTCCGTAAAGAGCGCGAACCGGAGGAAGGGCCTAACGCAGCGATCGCCCTCGAGGTCACCGAGGCCTCCACGACCGACGACATCGCGACCGCTGATGCCGTCTGGTTGTGCGCCGCCGGTTCGGCCACCGAGATCGCTGCCGAGATCGCAGGCGGGTCCGCCCGATTCGCCGAGTGGGGCGTGGAACTTATGGAAGTCCTGCGGCGAGGCGGTGTCGTCGGGGCATCCGGCGTCGTCGCCGGATGCTGCGGCGCGGCATGGGGTAGCAAAGAGGGCACGCTCGCGCTGGCGGTCGGTTGGGATTTGCTCACGGACGCCCTGATCGACATCCGACCGCAACCCGACCGCCGAACCGAACGGCTCCGCACAGCCTTGGCGGCTCAGCCCCACCGGGTCGCGATCGCGATCGACGAGCCGACAGGTGTCATGCTGCGTGGCCGCCGCTGGGAGGTGCTCGGAGACGGGACGGTCGGGCTGGCGCTGGCCGCCGCACCCCATCGGGACGCAGCGGAAATGGACATCCCCGCCGGGTCGATGGCCGATTGGGTCCAACTGCGTCGCGCCGCCCGTTGGCGGGGGGCGGGGATCGACCCGGGCGTGCCGACGTTGGGGCCACCCACGGTGGAAAGCGGGTCGCTCGTGATCGTCGGTGGCGGCGGCATGCCACAATCGGTCGTCGACCGGTTCGTCCAGTTGGCCGGCGGTTCGGAAGCGCGGATCGTCGTGCTGCCGACGGCCGTATCACGGGAGGAAGCGTTCGCCAGCCGCCCGCCGCGGTTCCTGACCCGAGCCGGTGTCGCTTCGGTCAAGATGTTGCCTCAAAGTCGCACCGCCGAGGTCGCTGACGAGGAGTTTCGCGAGGCACTGGCCGAGGCGACCGGGGTTTGGTTTGACGGCGGTCGTCAATGGAATTTTGTTGACGCGTACGAAAACACAGATGCGGTGGAGCTGTTCCACGACGTCCTGCGACGGGGTGGCGTGATCGGCGGCAGTTCCGCGGGGGCGACGATTCAGGGCGAGTACCTGGTCCGCGGCCACCCGCTCGGCAACCGCGTGATGATGGCAGAAGGCTACGAACGGGGTTTCGGATTTCTTCCGGGCGTCGCGATCGATCAGCATTTCACCCAACGCGGGCGGCATCCCGATCTGCTGCAGGTGGTTCGTCAACACCCGAAACTGATCGGGATCGGGATCGACGAGGCGACCGCCTTGGTCGTCAGCGGATCGCGGGCGGAAGTGATCGGCAAGGATTCCGCTCACTTCATCGCCGGTCCGCTGCTGGATGCCGATCCTGACGACGGGCAAGCCCGCCATCCGCCCTTCATCACCGTCGCCTCAGGAGGCGCCATCGATCTGCTGACGCTCGAACCGATCGCCGAGGCTGTTCCAGACGAGGACGACGACGTGGAGAGAGAAAAAGCTGACAAAGCGGACGATCAGGCTGACCCATCGTCCGATGGGAAGCTTGGCGTGGATTAGGATCGTCCGGACACTTTTTTACCGCTCATTGCTTAGCGAGCGACGAACGCTTCCCGGTCGCTGGCCACGACCGTCACGTAGGTATTGCGTCCGTTCTCGATGCGGACATCCGTCTTGGACTGAACCCCCAAGGCACGTCCGCTCGCGTCGACGACCCGCATGCCGAGCTGATGCGTCCCGACTGGCAGTTCGGCTCTTAAGACTTGGACTTCCCGTGGCAACAAACCCCAGCAGCGGGTATCCGCGTGTTCACCGAGCGAGATCAGATTGACCGAAGCGAAGCGGGCGATTTCACGGCCGCCGCCGGTGAGTCCGGCCGCCTTGGCGGTTTGCGAAACGGCGACTTCTTTCGCCACTCGGCGGGCGACCGCCCTGGCCAGCGTCCAAGGCATTTCGGCTTCGGATTGCCGGACCGCCATTTCGCCAACATCGACCAGCGGTTGGGTCGCGCCCAACCAGACGCCGGAACTGTCGAGTGAAACGGCGGCGGCGGGCGAATAGGGAATCCGGACTTCAGGGACCTTGATGCTGACCAGATTCGGCAACATCCAGCGTTCGTGCTCGGCGATCGAATAGACCTGGCTTGCGATCTGCAGGGCCGTGGTCGTGGCTTCCGCCGAAACTTCATCCAGCACCGGACCTCGGCCCACCAGCGCGATCACGTAGAGCGCGCCGTGATCCGGCGGGCTATGAATCCCGTTGACGCACCGCTGGATATCGAGAGCCGCCGGGGCGAACGACGGACGCAGGTGAGTGACCTGTTCGTAAGCCCGGATCGCGTCGTCGTAATCCCTCATTGTCGATTCGCGGAGCACGCCACGGAGGTAGGGTGCCAGCGCCAGCGGTTGGTAAACGTCTTGGCTCAGTTTCAATCCTCGCGACTCGGCCTGCCGCGCCAAATCCTGCTGGAACATTTGGGCCTGCAACGCGTAGCTGTCGGCGTCCCCGTCACCGACGGCGAGGCTGGAAAGGGCCAGCATCGAACGGATCATCACCTGTTCGTAGCCGCTGGGCCGATACTGCCGAACGTTGTCGTCGGCGATCAGCGAGGCCAGGTCACCGACCGGCGCGGTTAGGCTAGGATCCTCGAAGTCATCCCGCAGCTTTCGGAGCCGCTTGATCGCCTGTTCCGCCTTTCCCGAAGCGATTTCGACCATGGCCAAATCGAGCGCCGCCGCGGGTGCCCGCGGCGTGCGGCCGTCGGCAATTTTCGTCAATTCGGCGTGGGCTGCATCGAACCGGCCCAAGTGATACGCGCCGCGGGCACGCTCGACGCCATGGGTCAACGAGCGGCAACCGCCGAGTCCGCAAACCAGCAACAGGACGACGATCGCTCTCCCAAGCGGCATCCGCCCGGTTCCCAGCGATCGCGTCCCGGCATCACAATCGCCCATGGGAGCGATCGCGATGCGGTCGCCTGACGCGAGCTTCGGGCGTCCGGGGACGATCAGCCGTCGCCTTGGCCGAGGCCGAAGTTCCACCACTTGCCCGCTCGCGTTTTGTGATATCCCTTGCGGATGGTCGCCGATTCCTTCAGGTACTCGCCGGTATGCAGGTTCACCATTTCGAGCGTCAGCAGGTAGTCTCGCTGGGTCGAATGGTTGCGGTCGGTCGTCCCGCTGGTGATCGTCGCGTACATCAATGTGTCGACCGGCGAACCTTGGCGGCCGAGCGACGCGGCGAACAGTTCTCGGTTGCCGGGCAGAAACAGCGAATCGGGACGCAGGCGGGTTTCCAGCAGCGCCGCGTCGATCATCCGGCGGCTGACGCTCCGGAAGCTCTCCGACTGGTTGATCTGCGAATCGATCCTTTCGTAAATCTGGTCCTTGAAGTCGTTCAGCTCCTCAGCACTCTTGTTCTCGATCCCGACAAAGCAGACTGTCGAAACCCCGGAAACCAATCCCGAACCGGCTTCGCTGACCAGCGGCGTCGCGGAACCGTTGGCGGACTCCAGCATCGCGCCGCCGAAGCCGACCTGCTGGACGCTGGGAGGGCAACGCGACAACAACTTGGCGACCGACTCGTCGACCAAGGGGTTCCAGACCGCTGCCCCCGCGTCATGGCTGCCGACCATGTCGATCGAATCGCTTTTCATGATGTGGGCGTAACGGGTTTTTGCGCAGCCGGTTCCGGACGCGATCCCAGCCCCCGCCAGCCAAAGCAGCATGCGACGTCGGTTCACTGCGGCCACTCCTTTATCAATCGGCTGCCCATCGGCGAATCGCGTCCCGGCTCCGCCGAAACCGCTGATCGTCCGAAATAAACTCATTTGTCCGAAACCAATCTGTCGCGAAGCCCCGCAACCCACACCCCCGTTCTGTAACCGAAGGTGGCGAGGCAGCGAAAGAGAGATTGGGTAAACCCGGCTGCCTCAGGACCCGTCCGCAGAATCGGCTTTTTTTCCGAAAACACCGCGACGTACCGATTCTTAATCGTCAAAATCGGCCGCATCCATCTCTTTTTTTGCGGTTATTTCGGGTTGCGGCGTTTTTGCGAAGGCTCGCAGCCAAGCTTGCGGCTGCCGCCGGTCTCGTGGTTTTTCGGCCCGAGGCTTTGGGTTTCGCGGGTTCCCGGGCGGCACCGGCGGTGACGTGAACGAACGCGGGATTCGTTCCAGCAAGCCTTTGGAAAAATCAGGCCGCTGTCTCGCTCGCGTCTTCGCCTTGGGTTGACGAATTCGCCCCACGAATCCCCCGAGGCTCGCCCCTTGCCGGTTGGGCGGCTAAACTTTTGAGGCCAAGTTGACTATTCTTGCCGCGCGGGATGTTTTGCCGGCTGAGCCAATGCCGGCCGCCGAAGAACAGCCCAGACGTTCCCGCTGAATTGATCGATCACTCGACCCGACACCGCCACTACCATGAACCATCCGTCTGTGACCGCTGCTGCAATCGATTCCGCCGACTCGCTGGAAGCGTGGTTGGATGAATTGCCACCGCCGTGTGGGTCGGTCTCGGACGCCGTCGTTTCCGGCTCGGTCCGCACGATCGAACCGGCGTTCGTCGTCCCGTCGCCCTCGGTCGCTCCCGGTCCCCAGCCGCTCCCGTGCGGTCTGCCGGAAGGTGTCGTCGGCGAACCGCCCTTGGTCGGCGGCGTCTCGGTGGCGATCGCGGAATTGTCGGGTTTCGATGACGACGAAGAGGACTACGGCGATTCGGATAACCCCTCCGGGGAAGAAGGCGAAGAGGACGAGTTCGATGATTTCGATGACATCGACGACGACGATTTCGACGACGATTTTGACGACGACTTCGAAGAGGAACTCGAAGATGACTACGAGATCGAGATCGAGGACGAGATCAGCGCTGAATTCGGGCTGAGTGGCGGCGGCGATACCGATGCCGATCTGGAGGATCTGGACGAGGTCGATGCGACGGATGTTGACGATCTCGATGAAGATGTGGCTGACTGACCCCCTGTTGAGGACCCACCCGATGCTGCTTCGACTCAATGTCCTGGGAACCCGTTGCGACCACGCGGCGTTTCTCCAGGCGGCGTCCTGCCGTGTGGCGTCTTTGTGCATGACGTTGATCGCCGGGCTGTTCGGGTCGTTCGGGCTGACCGCGACTGCCGGCGGGGCCGAGACGCCTCCCAACGTGGTGCTGATTTTCATCGACGACATGGGGTACGCGGACATCGGCCCGTTCGGCGCAAAAGATTATCCGACCCCGAATCTCGACCGGATGGCGTCACAGGGCCGCAAGTTCACCGATTTTGTGACGTCGACGGCGGTCTGTTCCGCTTCGCGAGCGGCGCTGTTGACCGGTTGCTACCACCAGCGGATCGGCATCGACGGGGCACTGGGTCCCAAAAGCGAGGTCGGGATCAGTGACGACGAACGGACGCTCGCCGAACTGTGCCGTTCCCGCGGTTACGCCACCGCCTGCTTCGGGAAATGGCATCTCGGCCACCACCCCCGATTTTTGCCCACGAGTCACGGCTTCGATCGTTACTACGGGATTCCCTACAGCAACGACATGTGGCCACTCCATCCGGAGAACGTCGCTCGCATGCGCCGCAACCCGAATGCCGAATCGGCTTGGCCACCGCTGCCGTTGCTGGAATCACAGGCGCCCGGCGAAGTCACCGTCCTGAACGCCGACATGCAGCCCGCGGACCAAAAGCGGATGACCCGGGATCTGACCGACCGTGCCGTCGACTTCATCCGTGAACATGCCGCCGAACCGTTTTTCGTTTACCTCCCGCATCCGATGGTCCACGTTCCGTTGTACGTGTCCGAGGCTTTCGAAGGGAAAAGCGGCGCGGGGCTGTTCGGCGACGTGGTGATGGAGGTCGATTGGTCGGTCGGAAAAATCCTCGACACGCTCGACGACTTGGGGATCGGTGACAACACGCTCGTGATCTTCACCAGCGACAACGGCCCGTGGCTCTCCTATGGCGATCATGCCGGTTCGGCGGGGCCGTTCCGCGAAGGGAAGGGGACGATGTTTGAAGGAGGCTACCGCGTGCCGGCGCTGATGCGCTGGCCTGCGAAGATTCCCGCCGGGACGGCCTGCGATCAGCTTTGCTCGACGATCGATCTGGTGCCGACGATCGCCAGCCTGATCGGTGCGGAGCTACCGGAACATCCGATCGACGGCAAGGACATCACGGCTCTCTTGCACGACGACCAGGCACGTTCGCCACACGAGTATTTTTATTGCTTCTACACCCCGAGTTCGCTGCATGCGATCCGGACGCCACGGTGGAAGCTGCATGTCCCGCATCCCTACCGCACCCTGAGCGGACGCCCCGGCGGCAGCGGCGGCGTACCCGTTCCTTACGACACCAGCAAGATCGGATTGACGCTCTTTGATCTGGACGCCGATCCCGGCGAGACGACCGACGTGGCGGACCGCTATCCGGAAGTCGTCGCCGAATTGGCGGCTGCGGCCGAGCGAGCTCGCGCGGAGCTTGGCGATCGATTGACCGACCGCACCGGCTCGGACGTCCGCCCGCCTGGACGAATGGGCCCCGATGATGCCAGGCTGGTGTGGTGATCGATGATCCCGATTCGCGACAGCATCCCGTCGACCCACACGCCGTTCGTCAATTACGCGATGATCCTGCTGTGCGGCATGGCATTCTTCGCTCAGGTTTCCAGCGATGACGGCGGCCAACGGATCATCGAGCGATACGGGATGGTGCCGCTGCGGTTGACTGACCCGGCCGCCGTCGCCGCGATCCCGATTCAAGAGCAGATCGCGACGCCGCTGGGGATGATCGTCCAAGAGCGGATGCAGGTGCTGGCGCCGTCGGCGATCAACCCGTGGATGACGATCCTGACCTGCATGTTCCTGCACGGCGGTTGGATGCACTTCTTGGGGAACATGTGGTTCCTGTTCATCTTTGGTGACAACGTCGAGGACCGTTTCGGTCACCTCGGCTACCTGTTGCTCTATCTCGGCACCGGGATCGCGGCCGCGGTCAGCCACTGGGCGACCGATATGAACTCACCGATTCCCACCATCGGGGCCAGCGGTGCGATCGCCGGGGTGATGGGCGCCTACGCGTTGCTGTATCCACACGCCCGGGTGATGACCGTCCTGCCGATCTTCATCTTCCTGCATTTCTTCGTCCTCCCCGCGCCGGTCTTTTTGGGGATCTGGTTCGTGTTTCAGATGGTCAGCGGCGTCGCCGCCGGCAGCGGTTCGACCGGGGTTGCCTGGTGGGCTCACATCGGCGGGTTCATAGCCGGCGCCCTCTTAGCCCTGGTTGTCAAATGGATCCGTTTCGGCCGCACCGAAACGACCGAAACCAGCCGCCCCCACCGCTTCTGATCCGCCCACCGATCGACCGTGGAAACGCAAGACCCGTAGGCAGCGACAGCCCACCCACCCGCGTGTAGCAGGCTTCCCTGGCCAAGGGCAGGAGCAACTACCTGTCCCCTGGCCTCTCGGCCCGAGAGAGAAGCCGCGATCTGGCATCCAAATCCCACTCGCCTTGCCAGCGATCCGGCGCAACCGGAAGTGGAAGGGGACCGGCGGTTCCAACCGTTGTCCCATGGGTGGTCCCGTTGCCGGGACATTTTCAGACCTCACGATTCACCAAGACAAAAACCCTCCGGTAAACCTCGGTTTGCTGGCTGATGATGATGTCGGACGAGCCGACAAATACGCCCCGCAGCGGGGTGCTCGGTGGCAGCGCCGCTGAGCGGGGAAGCAGAATTGCGTCGTTTTGCGATGCGCTCGCTTTCGCCGTCGCTGCTGGGGTGACAAACTGGAGCGGTCGGTCCGGCAGAGGTCGCAGGATCGCGTTCGCGTTCGTTCGGGAAGGGTTCATGCTCGGCAAGTTTTTGCTTTGGTTTTCGCTGGCGATCGCGATCCCCGTCGGAACCGCCATGTGGCTGCCACAGGTCCCGGCTTGGAGAACCCCGCCGGCGATCTACTCGGGCGGGACAAGCTACCCGGCCTCGGAACTCGATTTCCGGTTCCAAGAGATCGGTCCGCCGTTCACAGGATTGCCGCTGATCACCAACGTGCAAATCGTCGATTTCGACGACGACGGCCAGAATGAGATCATCGCTTGCGACGCGTTGGGGAACCGAATTCTGATCCACAAACGACAGTCAGACGGATCGTGGGAAGAGTCGGTGTTGATCGCAGACGTCTCCGTGCCGGCCCATGTGACCGTGGTCGATATCGACGACGACGGTGACCTGGACGTGATCGTCGCTGTCCTCGGTAACCTGATGCCCGACGACGGGGTGATCGGACGGGTTGAGCTTTTCGAAAATCGTGATGAGGGGTTCGTGAGGCACGTGATCCTGGATGACGTCCGTCGTGTGGCGGACGTCCAGTACGGCGACTTCAACGGCGACGGCAAACTCGATCTGGCGGTCGCCGTCTTCGGCTACGCCCGCGGCGAGGTGCTGTGGTTGGAAAACTTGGGCGACTTCGAGTTCCGTTCGCACACCTTGCTCAGCGCCCCGGGCGCGATCCACGTCCCGGTCGGTGACTTCGATCAGGACGGTGACCTCGACATCATGGCGATCGTGACCCAAAACGAAGAGGAGCTGTGGGGGTTCGAGAACCAAGGGGACGGCACCTTCGTCGCTCGCCGACTGTGGATGACGATCAACCTCGACCTCGGCGGCGCGGGCCTCGTCGCGGCCGACCTGGACGGCGATGGCGATCTCGATCTGATCCTGCCGGCCGGCGACAACCTCGAGGACTTCGACGCTTATCCTCAACCCTATCACGGTTGTTACTGGTTCGAGAACCTCGGAAACTGGCGGTTCGAGATGCGACGGATCAGCGATTTGGGCGGGACCTACGCCGCGGCCGTCGCCGATTTCGATGGCGACGGGCACCAGGATGTGGTGCTGGTGAGCTTGACCAACGATTGGCTCGGGCCCGACAACGCCAGCGTCATCTGGTTGCAGAACGACGGCCAGCAAAACTTCACCCCCTGGCAGATCGCTTCCCACCCGATGCACTTGGTTACCGTGGCGGCGGGTGACATCGATGGGGACGGCCTGCCGGATATCGTCGCCGGCAGCCTGAATGTCCGCAGGCCCCATGCGCAAGCCGGCAGGATTTCGGCTTGGGTTAGCGGGCAGCGAGGCGAAAGCAGCGTACTGCGAGGCGAACGATGATCCTCATACTGCGTCTGCTGATCGCCGTCGTGTTGTTCGAAACGGCGGTCGCCGGCATCCTGTTGGCTCGCCGAGCGCTGCGGCAGGAAGCCCAAGTCCCCGCGGTGGTGCTGCACGATCCGTTGGTCATGCCGCAACTTAAGGAGTTAGCGAGAGCCGCTGACCGGGGCGACTCCGACGACCAAACCCGCTTCGGCATGGCCCTGTTGGGCAAAGGTTTTTATGGGCATGCCGAATGGGCGTTTCGCGACGCCCTGCGGTCAAACGCCCAAAACGCCGATGCCCAGTTCGGCTTGGCCTTCAGCCTCGATCGCCTCGGCCGGATGGCAGAAAGCTCCAGCGAGTATCGCAAGGTAACTCAGCTCAACCCGCGATCGGAAAACCAGAAGCTGAACCAAGTTCATGCGCTCCATGCCATCGGCCGAAACGCCCTGCGGCAAGAGAACCTGGTCGGCGCCGAGGAGTCGTTCAAGGTGAATTCGGGATTCAGCCCGGCCGATTATCTGCTCGCCCAATTGCTGCTGCGTTCGGACCGCGCGGAGCAGGCGGCGCCGATCATCCGCCGGAAATTGGCCGAGCTACCCAGGTCGCTCGAATTCCATTTTCTCGACCATCGCCTGCAGTTGGCACTCGGGCGCCCCCGCGCCGCTTTCGAGGCGGCCGCGATGATGGAACGATCGGACTACGTCGTCTCGTTGAACTTCTATACCGAATACGTCATGCCGCTCGAACGGATGACCGGCCTGTCGACGCTGATCAGCCCGCTCGGGGAAGTCGCCGGCACCGATGACCTCGATCGAATTGAGGAACTCGCGAAGCAGGTCAAAGCCGCCCAAGGGGACACGCCCGTGTTCATGGCCAAGATCGTCGACGATCAGTTGCTCGATGTCGCCGTCCGCGGCAAACGTCCCGAGCGGGTGCTCGAACTGCTCGCCGAGTTACGCGTCGAAGGGAGGGAAAATGCCGGAATGCTGGAAGCCGAAGGGGACGCCTGGGAGATGCTCGAGCAGCCCGAACGAGCGGCCGAGCACTGGCAACGCGCCCTGTTGCTGACGCCGTCCGTCGGCCTGCACGAAAAGCTTGCTAGGCATTTCGACAGTCATCAACCCGATCCCGAGCGACGTGACCGCCACCTCGCTCAAGCGAAACTGCTGCAGGGGATCGAAGACTATCGCGGCGACCGGTTGGCCACCGCGATCGAAAACTTGGAAGCGGCGACGCGGTTCAATCCGCGCGACCCCAACCCGTGGTTCTACCTTGGAGAAATCCGTTTTCACCGACGTCAGCCCGAACTGGCCCTCGCGGCGTATGAACGGTGTCTGGAAATCCGCCCGGGGCATGGGCCGGCGGAGGCGAAGCGAAGGCATCTTACCGAACCGAGCGGCCCCTGAACGGCAGAGCGTCTCTGGTTCCGTCCGCCGTCGCTCAATCCATCTGCCCGGAAAAGGGCTGGGGTGCCGACAGGACCGGTTCGCCGTAGTGCATAGGCGGGGAACAATTGCCGTCCTCGCAGGGCCTCACGCCCATCCCCCCGGAAGGCGTGGTCCCGAAATGGCACATCCCTAGGTTGTCGCACTTCCACTGCTCGATGTTTCGCACGACGCCGCAACCGGCCGACAGGCAGGTCGCGAGCATCACGACCGACACGGAAAAGTATCTCATGGGGCACCCAAGCACACAGACAGAAAGGACATTCACTGTCGAAATATGCGCCCCATGAGGAAAAATGCAAAAAAATTCCCGGTAAGACGTTTCGAATAGGCGGGTGTTGAGTGGTCTAGCCCGAACGACCGCCGGCGACGGCTCGGTGGGAGCGAGCGTTCCATCACCGCCTGCCGTGATGTCGAACGACCGCCGCGGGGACCGATGCCGCGACCGAACGCCGAAGCGATAGACCGATCGCCGGTCCGTTGTCGGTTGCCCCGGGATGTTGCCCCAAACTGGAGCAACCGATACCTCAACTGGCACGATATGGCCAAGGCGGGATTTCTGGCTCGAGTGACACAAAAACAAAAAACCCCGGAAAACGCTTGGTTTTCCGGGGTTTTTTGAGGTGGAGCCGAAGGGAGTCGAACCCTCGACCTCTGCATTGCGAACGCAGCGCTCTCCCAACTGAGCTACGGCCCCATCTAAAAATCGGGAGCGGTTTTTTCTCCCGATCCTGGCGAAAAGGTTAGGTTCCCAACCGATCGCTGTCTAGTCCTGCGTCGAGAACAATTCGGCGTGACGCCACGGTTCGCCAACCGTCGACGGCTATGGATCTGCGACAGAACGGCCTCGTTTTCGTGACTAAAGGCCCGGGCTCAGCCGTCGCCTCGGCCACGTCCTGGGTAGACGGCCGCTTCGGTGACGATCGCATCCATGTAGATGTCGTGGGGCTGCATCGGGATTTCGTCGAACAGTTGACATTCGAACGCCAGGGCCACGAGCGGCGCGTCGGGGCGAGCGTGCTGCAGCAGCTTGTCGTAATAACCTTTCCCATGTCCCGTCCGGCCGCCGGTCCGGTCGAACGCGACGCCCGGAACCATGACGAAATCGAGCTGTTCGGGGGCAATCCGCTTGCTCTCGACATCGCGCAGGTCGGCTCGCGGTTCCAGGATGCGATACATCCCCACTTCCAGTTCGTCCATCGATTCCAGGTGAAACAGTTCCAACTCGCCATCGACGCAGTACGGGACGATGACCCGCTTGCCTTGAGCGAGGGCCGCGGGCAGGGCGTGTCGCGTGCGGACTTCGTCGCGGACGTCGACGTACCACATCACACTGCCGGCCGACTGGTAGGAGGGCATCTCCATCACGCGGTCGGTGATCCGAGCGCTCACCGCCTCCTTGTCGGCTTGGGCCTTCCGGGCGGCGTGAGCGGCGGCACGGATAGCGGTTTTTTGGTCCGCGAGTTCTTGCTCGGTCATGACGGCAATCGGGGGGGCTGGTGGAAACGAATGACGTGAGAACTCTCGGATCGTATCCGAAAAATGAGCCGCCGCCCAAGTACCGATCCGCCGATTCGGGTCTCCCGCCCTCAGGAGGGCTTGGCATCGGCCCTTCAACATCACCTTGGGGAAGCGGTAAACTGCGCCGCTCGAAGGTTGACTGCCGAGCGCGTGACGCGGTTCGGAGCCGTCCGATGAATCGGATCACTCAACCTTCGATTCCCCTTTTGCTTCCTGTAACGACCTGCGAGTGACCTTCGCCCATGCCCATCATCGCCCCTTTTGCCGGACTTCGCTACGACTTGGACGTGGTCGGCTCCCTTTCCGACGTGATCGCCCCACCTTACGACGTGATCGACCCGGCGCTGCAGGCCCAGCTCTACGACCTGCATGCGGCGAACGTGGTTCGCGTGATCCTGAACCGCCCCGAGCCGGGTGATGATGAGGACGCCAAGTACGCCCGAGCGGCCGAGTTTTTCAGCCGCTGGCAGCAGGAGGGCATTTTGAAGCGGGACCCTCAGCCGGCCTTCTACGTCTACAACCAGCAGTTTCAATACGACGGCCAGACGATCCTGCGGCGCGGATTCATGGGCCGTGTGCGGCTGAGCAAGTTCGGCGAGGGGAACATCTACCCGCATGAGGAGACGCACCCCAAAGCCAAGGTCGATCGGTTGAAATTGACCAAGGCCTGTGGGACCAATTGCAGCCAAATCTTTGGGCTCTATCCGGACCCTGAGAACGCGGCCCAAGAGCTGCTCGAACGGGCTTGCGACGGGGTGACCCCGCTGTCGGCCACCGACCACCTCGGGGTCGAGCACACGATGTGGCCGGTCAGCGATCCGGCCGTGATCGCGGAGGTTTCGGAACTGCTGCGCGACAAGCCGATGTTCGTCGCGGACGGGCACCACCGTTACGAAACGGCTTGCAACTACCGCGATTTTTTGATCGAGCAGCAGGGGCCGCTGCCTGCGGACCATCCGGCGAACTTCGTGATGACCCAATTGGTCAGCATGAACGATCCCGGCATGATCGTCCTGCCGACCCATCGCCTGCTGCGGGGAACCCCGCAATTCTCGAGCGACGAGATCATCAGTCGGCTGGGCGATCTGTTCACCTGCCAGAAGCTGGGGCAGGACGTGGAAGCCGCCGCCGCTTGTTGGCAGCGGATGGAGAGCGAAGACCGCCAAGGGCTGATGGCCGTGTTCGCGACCGGCGACTCCCAATGGGTGCTGTGTGACGCGACCGAAGCCGCTACGGAGGCGATGCGGCGGGTCGCCCCGGACCACAGCGAAGATTGGCGGGGGTTGGGGGTCAGCCTCCTGCACCGCTTGGTGATCGATGAACTGTTGGGGGCTGCGGGTCACCCGAAACCGACTTACGTTCACCAAGTTGACGAGGTGATCGACGGCTTACGTGGGGAAGCGAGCTTGGGCGAGAACGAATCGGACGAACCCTTTTCGTTTGCAGCGCTGGTGATGCCCGCGCGGGTCAGCGACGTGGAAGCGATCAGCTTGCACAAGGAACGGATGCCGGCCAAAAGCACCTACTTTTTCCCCAAGCTGCTCAGCGGACTGGTGTTTCACACCCTGCGGTAGCGGCGTGCCGCGAATCGGGCGTGAACCCGCACCAGCAAGCTGACGACGGCAGACAAACCGAATCCACGACGGGCGGCCGACATGAAGAAAAGCTTGCGAGAAACGGCGTTCGGGTTGGCCGCGCGACTGTGGTTTTGGTTGGTGCTATCCGCCGTGGTGGCGACGGCAGACGTGTTCGCCGCCGCCACCTGGTCGGTCTGTGTTTTGCAACTGACCGTGCTCTGGATCGCGTTGCAATTTCTTGCCCGACAGCAGATCCCGCGGCTGATCGCCGCCATCGCGGCACTGACCCTGCTGGCGGGCATCATCCGACTCGGTAGCGAACCGTTTAGCCCGGCGCGGTGGTGGGTCTTGGCGGGGTTGATCGCGGCCGCCGCCTATCACTTCGAAATCCAACGCCGCCGCCGACGCCGGTTGGAGATCCGTCAGCAATTGCAGCAGCGTGTCTGGAAGCGCAACGTCCAGATCCGCCGGATCAACGACGCGCTGCGGCGCGAAATCGCGCGGCGACAGGAGACACAGCAACGGCTGAGTCGGGCCGAAACCCACCTCGAATCGCTGGCCCAGCGGATGCAATTGCAGGTCCTCCGCAAGGACATTGATGGTGTGATCACCTATGCCAACGAAGCCTTTTGCCGGGGGATCGGCAAGTCGGTCGATGAGGTGATCGGCAGCACCGACGCCGATCTCTATCCCTCGACCATCGCCACGTCCTACCGCACGGACGATGAACGCGTGATCCTGACGGGCCAGCCCGTCGATCACATCGAATCCCATCCGGCCGCGGACGGTCGCACCGGTTGGGTCCAGGTTTTCAAGGCACCGGAATACGACGCCCAGAATCGGGTGATCGGGATTCAGATGGTTTTCTGGGACGTGACGGACAGCTACCGAAAAACGGAGGAATTGCGGCGCAGCGCGGCCCGCAAACGGGCGTTGCTCGATGCCGCACGGGAAGCGGTGCTGCTGGTCGACGCAACGGGCGTGGTGGTCGAGTCGAACCCGGCGGCCGAGGCGATGCTGTCGATCAACGGTCGGCAACTGGTCGGTCGTCGGCTCGAACAGATCGCCTCGCCCGAATCGACCTTGGCCAATGCCGCCCATTCGCTGGAATCTCCGGATCCCGATCATTCGGACCCCGATCATGGGGACGCGGCCACGTCACCCCCGCCCGTCGGGACAGTTACCGGCTTGGGGAAAGAGGCCGATGTGCGGCCCGCCGGACAAGCGGAGACGGAGCGTCTGGCAAGTGATGCTCCCCCCGCCCAGCCGATGCGTTGGACCGACCTGCCGCTGGGGAAACGCCGCGAAATCGTCCTCCGAACGGCGGGAGCAGCGAGTTTTCCGGCAGAGGTATCGGTGCATCCGATCCCGCTGGAAAACTCGTTCGGTTTGGCGATCTTCATCCGCGACGTGACGCTTCGCCACCGGGCGGTGGAGGCCCTGCGGCAGGCGAAATTGGCGGCCGAAGAAGCGAGTCGCATCAAGAGTGAATTCATGGCGAACGTCAGCCACGAAATCCGCACCCCGCTGGGCGGAATCACAGGCTCGGCCGAGCTGCTCGATCAGATGGAACTGTCACCCAGAGCTCGCCAATACGTCGACATGATCCGAACCAGTGGCGAACTGCTCAGCGGCGTCATCGGTGACATCCTCGACTTGGCTTCGATCGAGGCCGGTCGCTTGCAGATCAGCGCCACCCCGACCGACCTGCACCGATGTCTCGGTGAACCCTTTCGCGCCTTGGCGACAAAGGCGATGGGCAAGGACTTGGAGCTGATTCTCGATATCCGGCCGGATGTCCCGCGGGTGGCGATGTTTGACGCCAACCGACTTCGTCAAATCGTGATCAACCTGGCGGGCAACGCGATCAAGTTCACGCCCCGCGGTTACGTGCGGTTCGGCGTCGAAGTCGAGGACAACGAGTGGCTGAAACTCGAGATGACGGACAGCGGGATCGGGATCGCGGAAGATCGCTTGGCCAAGATCTTCGAACCGTTCGAGCAAGGGGACTCGGGGACCACCCGTCGATTTGGCGGCACGGGCTTGGGGTTGTCGATCAGCGAGCAATTGGTTCGCCGGATGGGCGGATCGATCAACGTGATCAGCATCCCGGGGCAAGGGAGCACTTTCCGTTGCCGTTTGCCCTTGCCGTCACTCGACGAATCAGCTGCGGATGGGTTGGCGGAGCATCAGGTTGGCGTGCCCCCCGCGGTGCCGCAGAACGATCGACAACCGCTCGGGGTCGCCTTAGAAATTCCGCATCCGCTGCAACGCGAAGCGATTCAAGACTCATTGATGGCGGCGGGTTATCGGATCGATCCTCGCTCGCCCCTTCGGATCGTCGACCAATCGCTCGCTTGGCGGCAATCCGAACGACATGCTTCCGACCCTCAGGCGCGCACGATTTGGCTGGCCCGGGTGGACGAACCGACCGCAGACGGTCAGGACCCCGCCGACCCGGTGCTGATCAAGCCGATCCTCGCCGATGACCTGCTGGCTTGGCTACGAGAGGAAACGGAACCCGATCCGCTCGACCGCCCCGCATCCGACGCTCACAATTACACCCCCAGCGCCGTAAAACGCTTTCGGGGAAGTGGCCATGTTGCGGAGCGACCGAGTGCCGACCCGACCACCGAGGATTTACCCGGCAATCGTGCCCGATCGGCTGGCACCCACGGTTCGTCCGTCGATCAACCGCAGCTGTTGCTGGTCGACGATAGCCCCGTCAACCGCTCCGTGATCCGCGAATTCCTCACCGCGGCCGGCTATGGCGTCGCGTTGGCCTGCGACGGCGACCAGGCGATCGAAACGATCCGAAAACGTCCGTTCGATTGCGTGCTGATGGACCTGCAGATGCCGGGAATGGACGGGATCGAGACGATGCGAGAAATCCTGCGGGAGCTGGAGGGCCAAGGACGCCCCGCACCGCCGTTCATCGCCCTCACGGCTCACGCAACGCAGGAGCATCGCCGCCGCTGCCTGGAGGAGGGAATGCGTGATTTCCTGGTCAAACCGATCGACCGGTTGGAACTGCTCCGGTCCGTCGCTGCCAACCTTGCGACGTCGGAGGTGCCTAATCCAACGGATGTCGGCGTCAGCGCGACTAGCGCAGCGGAGCAGGTGGCCGAATCGTCCGGCGGAACACCGCCCGTTGCGACCTCGGAAGCACCTGCCGGCGATTGGGCCGCCAAATTTGCGAAACTCGGGGGCGGCGATCCGGCCGTTACCGGTAGCCTGATCGAGGCGTTCCTGACGGAGGTCCCGGAGTTGGCGCGAGAACTATCGCGAGCTACCAGCGAACGCGATCCGGCTGCCGCAAGCCGCGCGGCGCACACGCTCAAATCGTGCCTGCGCTACGTCGCTCCGGACTCGGAGTGGCAACTGGCACAACGGATCGAATCGGCGGCCGACACGGGTGATTGGTCGACCGCCGATACGTGCTTGAAGAAAATCCTACCCATCGCCGAGCGATGGGTAGAGCGGATCAGCGGCTCTTGAGCTCGAACAGAAAATCGCCGTCGGGATTCGGAATGGTGGCCGAAATCGGCGTGTTTTCCGGGCTGCTGTAGACCGCGGGCAACTGATTGATGATGTCGATGTCAGCCGCCATCACATCGGGAGGGATCGGCGAGCCGTCTTTCTGTCGCATTTTTTGAAACATCACGCGGTACGTCCCCGGCATCACGCCGATCGTTTCGGGACCCGACGACAGCGTGAATTTGCCCTCGGCATCCGAAACACCGTAGCCACCGGGACCGCGGACACTCGATTGCGGAATCAACGAAACCGTCACCCCTTCGACCGGTTTGCCGTCCAAGTGCACAACCCCGCCCGCAGCAACCGTCTCATCCGGCGGCCCCGAACATCCTGCGAACGCCAAAAATCCGACCAACAGGCAAGCCGACAAACGCTGCGTAACGACTGACATGAGCTGATTATCCATCCGAAACAGAACCCGTGAGAAATCAAAACGGCGGTCACGCGACCGCCGAAAAAGGCGAGAAGAGTCGCTTGTTTGCCGACTCATCTCGCCCGAACATCCGACGCTTCCGTCAGAACTCGCCGAGCGGCTGGCCGTCCGCGATGAAGGCCAAACGCTGCAACGTGATCAATTCGATCGATTCGGAGATGAACCGAACCGACCCATCGCCCAAGGTGAATTGAGCTCCACCCGGGTGCATGCTGCCCGCAGTCGACCAGTCACCCAACCGCTGCTTGAGAACCGGCTGCCGAACCATGGGAGGAGAATCCCAGCCACAACAGAAATTGAAGTTCATCCCCCGCGCGTAGGTAACATCGACGCCGTGGCCGACCCACTTGGCGTAACCCCAGGTCGGCGACACGCCATTCCACGTCAGTCGAAGCGTTTCGGCAAGCGCGATCACGTTGCTCGTGCCGTCAACGATGTCACGGAACCTTGAGGATTCGTTTTGGCCGAACAAACGGCGGGTGGCAACCGCTTCCGCTCCCCAATTGTTGTCGCTGCTGGAAGTTCGACGAATGCTAAAGTCGTAGTTCGTGAAGGCACCCTGGAGGACCGTGGTGCCGGGCGAGATCGAGTAATTCGCGCTCGTTGTGGTCGCGTAATTCGTCGGGTTAGGATCAGACGGGCAAAGGAAAGAACTGACCGGCGTGCTAACGACCTCGTCGTTGCGGTTGCCAACTTCACCAGGACGAGGACCGCTCAAGCTGCCCGCGGGGGGGCGGACGTAAGCGCCGGTCGACAGCCGAAAATCGGCCAAATCGTACAACGCCTGCTGTTCGATGAACGGCAACACCATCAGCCAACCACGGTGATTGCGAACGCGAAGATCGCCCGGACGTGCCGAGCCGGCCTCAACCGACCCACTCATCAAAACGGAGTAGGGAAACCTTTCATGGGTCGAGTGGTAATTGTGCAGAGCCAACCCCAACTGCTTCATGTTGTTGGAGCAGGACATCCGCCGAGCGGCTTCCCGGGCGGCTTGAACCGCCGGCAGCAACAAACCGACCATGACCCCGATGATCGCGATGACCACCAACAATTCGACCAGCGTGAACCCTCGGCGGGCTGCCAGCCTTGTGCATCGAACAGGCATGAACGACCTCTCCATTACGAAAAAGAACGAAATGAACCCCACCAGCGATCACAGACAATCGTGATCAACCAGTGGCATCCCATAAATCGCTCATCCGCAACGACGATGCGCATCGATCGCCAAGGCGATGCATGGACGAATCTTTGCGACCGAGTAGGCAGACGAGTGCGTTTCGTTTTATCGGGCAGATGTGGGCCATTCAAGAAAAAAAGACAAATTATTGACAAATAATCGGCACTTGGGGGAGACACGCGTTAATCGACCGCTCTCCGACGTGAGCTTCGACTGACGCGAATTGGTGTCCGCGTAAGCCCCAGAAAGGCGGCATGATCGACCGCTGACGTTCGTCGATGGCACTCCCTTCTCTTGCAGGCCTGGCAAACGCGGGCAACGGGTGCCCGTGACTTGCCGGCCTGCTGAGACTGAACGCCTTGAATGCGGCCGATTTTCGGCTGCGGCGATTAGAATTCGCCCAGCGGTTGCCCGTCGGCGATGCGGGCCAGACGTTGCAGCGTCACCAGCTCGATCGACTCGGAAATGAATCGAACCGAACCGTCACCGAGGGTGAATTGGGCACCACCCGGGTGCATGCTGCCGACCGTCGACCAGTTGCCGAGTCGTTGCTTGAGTACCGGTTGCCGGACGTTCGGGGTCGCATCCCAACCGCAGCAGAAATTCCAGTTCATCCCGGTGAAGTACGCCACGTCGACACCGTGGCCGACCCATTTGGCGTAGCCCCAAGTCTGCGAAACGCCGTCCCAAGTCAGCCGCAACGTTTCGCCGAGCGCGATGACGTTGCTGGTGCCGTCGACGATGTCCCGAAACTTCGAGGAGGCGTCATGGCCGAACAGCGGCCGGGTCGCCGGATCTTCCGCAGTCCAAAGGGCTGCGGAACTGGACGTTCGCCGAACGCTGAAGTCGTAGTTCGTGAAGGCGCCCTGGAGGACCGTGGTACCGGGCGAGATCGAGTAATTCGCACTCGTCGTGGTCGCGTAGTTCGTCGGGTTGGGATCGGAAGGGCAGAGGAACGAGCTAACGGGCGTGCTCACGACCTCGTCATTCCGGTTGCCCGGTGCACCCGGGAGAGGGCCGCTCGGGGTACCTGCTGGGCCGCGGGCGTAAGCACCGGTTGCCAACCGAAAATCGGCCAGGTCGTAGAGACCCTGCTGCTCGATGAATGGCAACAGCATCAACCAGCCGCGGTGATTGCGGACCCGAAGGTCGCCCGGACGAGCCGAGCCGGCTTCGATCGACCCACCATTCAGAACGGAGTAAGGAAACTTTTCATGGGTTGAGTGGTAATTGTGCAGCGCCAACCCCAACTGCTTCATGTTGTTGGAACAGGACATCCGTCGGGCCGCTTCCCGAGCCGCTTGCACGGCCGGCAACAGCAGCCCGACCATGACCCCGATGATCGCGATGACCACCAGCAATTCGACCAGCGTGAACCCTCGACGAACGACCGGACGCTTATAACGAACGAGCATCAAAACATTCTCCAGGAGGAAAAAGAATACGATCCGCCGATTTCGACATCCCTTCGATTTTGATCCGGCCGTCCCAATGCGAGCCACTCGGAAGCGGTTGGCTTCCGAAGCAACTCAATAATAAGAATCGCAGAACGATTGAAAGGCCGCAAAGGATTCGCACCGATCAACCGACAGCAAACTTAAAAGAACGATCATACGGGCCGGAAAACGATCGCCTCTCCACGCAGTCTTGGGTGAAGGCTTTCAGGTGGGATGCTCGGCAGGTTGACCAAGACGGCTTGGTCAAGGTGGTGTGACTGCGCGGGTGACATGGATCACCACGTTCATTTGTACCGTCCCGCGGACACGGATTCAAGAAAAAAATGATCCGATCCGCGAGAATCTCTCACGTTTCCTTCATCATTCCCCGCGTCAGCCGGTGCCGAATTGCTGCCAAACGCGACCGTCGGTAGCGGACACTGAGCACCCCGAAAATCCATTCCCTCGGGAAGGCCGCGCAAAGTTCCTTGCCGGGCTTCTAAAGGTGTATTCAAGTCCGTAGTTCTTGCGAAAACACTGAGGGGCCTCCGCGCAACACTAAGAAAACTTAAGGAGAAAGAACGCCCCGTTGGTCACGCCAGGAGCATGCGCTGCAAGTGATGGGGCAACCGATCCGGGGAGGCTCGACGGACGCAATCGAGAGGCCGTCACCCTTATAGTCTATATAAAGGAACCTTCGGCTCCGCTGGCAACCGAAACCGGCAGCAGCTTTGGTGAAGGAGTCGGAGTCAATCGAGGTAGAGAAAGGCATTCAGGTTGAACAGGACTCTCGCCAAGCTGGCGGGACCCTGTTCCCGCAGGTGGGTTTCGAGGATGGGGCGTTCCGCTTCGTCCGGCGAGCGTGCCAGGGTGATCCGGCAAGCGAACCCGATCGGGTCGTCGTCGGTCGCCGCGATCCGCTCGCCCAACGCCCTGGACATCGCTTCGACCAAGCGGTTGTTCCACTGGGTCAAGGCCTGCAGCGACGTCGTCGATTCGTCTCGCGCGGGCACGCTCAACGACGGGTCGGCACAGTCGAGGGCGGTGAGAAAGGGCTGTGGTTGGGAGCGAACGACGAACCGGTAGATGCTGCGGCGGTGCGAGGCGACATCCTCGGGGTCGTGCAGTTGGTATTCGTAGTGCGGGGAATGCTGCGGTTTTTCGATCACGAAATCGCGAAAGCTGGGGCCGCCGTGGGCGTCGAGACGCAGCCGGCCGGAAGTCGCCAACACCGCGTCGCGAAACTCCTCGGCGGTCAACCGTCGGCGGTCGGCGCGCCAGCGGTACGTGTTGTCGGCATCGATCCGAGCGTTGGCGGGCAGCGATTCACTCGACCGTCGATAAGCCTTGCTGGTCACGAGCAAGCGGACGATTCGCTTGAGCGACCGCTGGGGATCGTCGCGGAGGGATGCGGCGAGGTAATCGAGCAATTCGGGATGGGTCGGCTGCATCCCCATCCGGCCGAAATCGTTGGGGGTTCCGACCAACGGCTTGCCGAAAGTCCACTGCCAGATCCGGTTGGCGAAGCTCCGCCAGAACAGCGGGTTGTCCTCCGCGGTGATCGCCGTAGCCAGAGCGGCGCGCATCCGAGCTTCACCGGCCGCGAGAGTGGCTTCGTCGCCTGAGTTCGGTGCGTTCGCCGGCTCGTCGATTTCGAACTCGGCTGGCGCACTCGGCCAGAGCGGCGCCATCCCCGGTCGCATCCGTTGGCCGGGGGCTCGGATGTCGCCGCGGTGGAGGCGATGGATCAGCCGGGGGGTTTCGGCGGCCCGGAATTGGCCTTGCGCCGCGAACCGGTTTGTGACGGCGTAGAGTTGCTGGCCGGGGGGGAGCGACGCCAAGCTCGCTTCTAAGTCGCGGCTCGCTTGACTCAAGTGTTGCAGCCGCTCGGTTCGCTCGGGAGTCCGCACTTCGGCTTCGGCTTGGCCCTGCGCCGCTTGCAATTCCCACCAGCGAGCCAGTTGTTCCGGATCGTCGAACTCGCGGTAATAAACGCCGTCGGTCAGGTTGGCTCGGCCCCAGCGAGGTCCCGCCTCGATGCTGGTCGCTGAGGTGACCACGGCTCCGGCGGCGTGGTTGTGTAGCCGGTCGGTCGCCGCCGGTTCGGGCGTCTCAGCTGAGGGGATCGGATCGACGTTCCCCCAAGCTTCCAGTTCCGCGAGGGCAAAGATGTAATCGTTTTGCCGTTCGGCCAAGCGGGTTGCCGTGACGCGGATGAAGCGGATCGGCTCGCCACCGACATCGATTCTCACGTCGCGGCCGGGGACCGTACCGGTCGTTGGACCGCGGGTCTCGTGTACTAATCGAGATTGGTCGGCAGTGAACTCCGATCCGCCGGAAACTTCCACTCGGTATTCGGCCGGAAATCCGAATCCCGCCCCGATCCCGGCGAAGCGATCGAAGGCTGGGAATAGTCGCAAGTGATCGATCGAGCGGGGTTGGCCGAGGTCGACCTGTACCCAAAGTTCGCTTTCCGGGTCGGCGACGATACCGCTGTGCCAACCGTGGGCGGCCGGTGGTTCGGGGCGTGGCCGAGATTGCCAATCGGCCAGTTGATCGGCCAAGTCACCGAGTTGTGCGCGGACCAGATCACGGATTTCCCGCTCGAGCGATTCCCGTTCTGCACGCGTTTGCTTTAGCGACTCGGTCCATTCCAACCGCCGACGCTCGTCGGACTCGCTCAGTCCTTCATAAACGCGATCGGCTCGGTCGACGGCGGCGAACACGGCGTGGAGGCGGTAATAATCCTCCATCGTGATCGGGTCGAACTTGTGGTGGTGGCACTGGGCGCACTGCACCGTCGTGCTGGCGAAGACGTTGTAGACGGCCGAGATCATTTCGTCCCGATCGAGGTGTTTGGCGATCCTGCCGTCGACTTTTCCTTCGCCGACCTCGACATGACCGATGAAGTCCCAGGGTCCGGCCGCGAGGAAGCCCAAACCCAATACGCCGTCGGGTTGTCCTGGGTAGATCGCATCGCCGGCGATCTGTTCGCGAGCGAAGCGATCGAGCGGTTTGTCGGTGTTGAAGCTGCGGATCACGTAATCGCGATACGGCCAAGCTCGGTCTCGCGGTTTGTCCTTGTCGTACCCGTGAGTTTCGGCGTAGCGAGCGAGATCCAACCAATGCCGCGCCCATTTTTCACCGAACTCGGGCGAATCGAGCAGCCGATCGACGAAGGACTCGTAGTCGTCCGACGAGAAGGAGTCGAGTTGTTCGGGGGTCGGGGGAAGTCCGGTCAGATCGAACGTCAGCCGCCTCAGCAGCGTCTGCGGGTCGGCGGGGCCGACGGGGGTCAGGCCATGGCGGGCGAGTTCCGCGTCGAGGAACGCGTCGATCGGATGGACGCTGGTATCCGGGGAAGCGTCGGCGGTGGTAGGCGCCATGGTCGGCGGCTCGTGACGAATGATCGGCCGGAGGCTCCACCAATCCAGATCGCGGACCGGCTCGTCGCGCAAAATCCGCCCGGCGGGCCAGGGGGCACCGGCGGCGATCCAGCGGCGGAGCGAATCGACCTGATCGGCGGTCAGCGGCGGCCCTCCTTTGGGCATTTCCGGTTCTGGCCCGCTGACCTGGTCCAGCAGCGGGCTGGCGGCGGGGTCTCCGGCGGTGATGGTAGCCGCAGCTTCGGCCGCGGAATCGAACCGGACGTCCCCTTCGGCCTCCTCCGCGTTATGGCAACTCAGGCAATTCGCTTGCAGGATCGGGGCGATCTCGGTGTCGAAATCGACCGTTTGCGCGGCGCAAACCTGGCAGATCGGCAGCAGGAAAACGGCCAGCGACAGGGCAGCAACCCGACGGCGTCGCACAGCCCGGACATCCGACCAAAGCCGGCGGGCCGAGTTGGCTCGATTCGGGGCACCGAACCGCTCGATGGTAAACAACTCGGTTGCGAAGGGCTCGGTGGCTGAAGAGCAGGGCGACATTCCGGCACCGGGGGTGGAGGCGGGAGGGCGACGGTCGAGCCGTCGGGGCAGCGATTTGCCCCAACGCGTCAACCGTCCAGGATAACCTCACCCGCACCGGTCGTGACCTCACCGATCTCCACCGCGTCGATCCCGAGTTGCCGCAAGCGGCCGACGACGCCGGGGCTGTAGTAGGCCGAGACGACCAGCACCATGCCGATGCCGAGATTGAATACGCGGCGCATCTCTTCCGTTTCGATCCCTCCGGCCGACTGCAACCAGCCGAAGATTTCGGGAGCGGTCCAGCAGTTGGTACTGATTCGGGCTGCGACCCCGGCGGGCAAAATCCGAGCCAGGTTTTCGGCGATCCCGCCGCCGGTGATGTGGGCGATCCCGTGCAGGACCTGTTTGACCCGATAGTGCGATTGGACGGCACGCACGGCGGAGGCGTAGATGACCGTCGGTTTCATCAACAGGTCCGCTAGCGGTTCCGACAATTCGGGGACCTGGGAATCGAACGCCAGCCCCTGATCGCGGATCACTTTACGAACCAGGCTGAAGCCGTTGCTATGGATACCGCTGGAGGGGAGTCCGATCAGCCGGTCGCCAGGGGCGATCGCTTTGCCATCGATCAGCCGGCCGCGTTCGACGACGCCGACCGCGAAGCCCGCCAGGTCGTAATCTTCCTGAGCGTACATGTCCGGCATGATCGCCGTTTCGCCCCCCAGGAGCGAGCAATCGGCTTGGATGCAGCCGTCGCTGATCCCCTTGACGATCCGTTCCAACCGGTCGGGATCGTCCTTGCCCATCGCGACATAGTCGAGAAAAAAGAGCGGTTCGGCGCCGGTGCAGAGCAGGTCGTTGACGCACATCGCGACCAGGTCGATGCCGACCGTGTCGTGGCGTCCGAGCGACTGGGCGATCTTCAACTTCGTTCCCACGCCGTCCGTGCCGCTGACGAGCACCGGCTCGCGATAATTTCTGGCGAAGAGCCGACCGTCAAAATCGAGCCGGAACAGACCGGCGAAGCCGCCGTCGCTGCGGAGCACTCGGGGGCTGAACGTCCGATGCATCAACGCCGGAAGCCGCCCCATCGATTCGGCGTACAGGTCGAGATCAACGCCAGCGTCGCGGTAAGTCGAGGCCATGAAACGGCTGCGGAAGGGGGCGTGCGAAGGGGAAAACGCTCGAATGGGCGTCAGCGATTTTGTTGCCCGAATGATCCCCGCTAGGGGCCTAGCTGGCAACCGGGCACGCAGGCGGCCGCGCGAGCAGTTATGCTAGGCGAAGTCAGGGCGTCAACGCATGGACGTCCCCCAGCTTCCCAGACCCTCTTCCCAGGAACAGCCGGCAACTCAGGACTTTCCCGAATCGATCACCCGACCGCAGCGGCCGGAACCTGGCCCCGTCGAAACGGCGTCAGTTGCCTCCCCATTTGTCGGCAGTGCCGACCCTTTGGTGGTAGGTTTCCAACGTCGACCTTCCGCCCGGGTCTTACCAAGTGGCGGACGGTTCGCTGACGAACAGCGGTCCGGTCGCGTCCCATCGAATAAGGAAAGTTCAGCCCCATGCTCATGCGTCAACCTTGTCCCCCGTTGCAGTTTTCCTATCATGCCCCGTTCGGTGCGACCGTCCACGAGGCGGGCGTGCAGTTCTCGGTATTCAGTCGCTCGGCGACCGCCATGCGACTGCTCCTGTACAACGACGTCCGGGATCGTGAGCCGACGGAGGTGATCGAATTTGACCGGCACCAGGATCGCTGGGGGGATGTTTGGAGTTTATTCGTTCCCGGCATCAGCCCCGGTCAGCTTTATCATTTTCAAGCCTCCGGCCCCTGGGCACCGGAACGGGGTCAGCGGTTCGACTCGGCCGCCAGGCTGATCGACCCTTACGCCGATGCGTTGGCCGGCACGTTCCAAAAATCGGATGACGGCGTGCTGCGGCCGCCCCGCTGCGTGGTGGTCGATCACGAGTTCGACTGGGAGGGTGATCGGCACATCTGCCGGCCGCTCAGTGATTCGGTGATCTACGAGATGCATGTCCGCGGGTTTACCAAATCGCGTTCGTCTGGGGCGGATGCCCCCGGCAGTTACCTGGGGGTGATCGAGAAGATCCCCTATCTGAAATCGCTCGGCGTGACCGCGGTCGAGTTGATGCCGGTCCACGAGTTCCCGATCAACGGTCCCCGTGGCGAACGCCTCCGCCGGCCGAATTACTGGGGATACGACCCGATGGCGTTCTTCGCGCCTCATCGGGGCTACGCGCATGACCAGCAGCCGGGGGCGCAGGTTCGCGAGTTCAAGACGATGGTCAAGGCGTTGCACGCCGCGGGGATCGAAGTGATCCTCGACGTCGTCTTCAATCACACCTGCGAGGGGAACGAGAACGGACCGACCCTGTCGTTCAAGGGGCTCGAAAACCAGGTCTATTACATCCTCAGCGAAGGCCGCCACTACAGCAATTACAGCGGCTGTGGCAACACGATCAACGGCAACCATCCGGTCGTCCGCGAGATGATCTTTCACTGCTTGCGCAGTTGGGTACATAACTATCACATCGATGGCTTTCGATTCGACTTGGCGAGCATCCTCAGCCGCGACCGCACTGGCAATTTGGTCCCCAACCCGCCGATGGTGGAATTGATCGCCGAGGACCCGTTGCTGGCGGATACCAAGATCATCGCCGAGGCCTGGGACGCCGCCGGCGCCTACCAGGTGGGCTCGTTCGGCACGGCCCGCTGGGCCGAGTGGAACGGCCGCTATCGCGACGACGTCCGGGGGTTTTGGCGGGGTGACGGCGGGACCCTTGGGGCCCTGGCCACGCGGTTGGCCGGCAGCAGCGACCTGTACCATCACAGCGGACGGATGCCCGCCAGCAGCATCAACTTCATCACCAGCCACGACGGGTTCACGCTCAACGACCTGGTGTCGTACAAGGACAAGCACAACCTGGCGAACGGCGAGGAAAACCGGGACGGCGACAACCACAACATCAGTGACAATTACGGCGTCGAAGGGCCGACCCGCAAACGGATCGTCAACGAGGTTCGGAGGCGTCAGATCAAGAACATGATGACGACGCTGATGCTCAGCCAAGGCGTGCCGATGTTGGTCAGCGGTGACGAAATCCGGCGCACCCAGCGGGGCAACAACAACGCCTATTGTCAGGACAACGAAACGAGTTGGTTCGATTGGAAGTTGGTCGAGCGAAACACCGAAATGTTCCGCTTCACACAGGGGCTGATCGCGTTCCGCAAAGCTCAGCCGACCGTCCGCCGCACCGCTTTCCTGACGGGGCAAACCGTCGCCGGACGCACCGTCCCAGACGTATCGTGGTACGGCCCCGACGGCCAACCGCTGAATTGGGGCCAAGGCGACTTGGCGATGGTCGTGTACATCGCCGCCCCGTCGGGGATCGATGACCCGGACGGCTTGGGACGGGATGTGTTGATGCTGTTCAACAGCACCGGCGCCGATCGCGAATTCACGCTGCCCCAACCGGGCCAGAACGTGAATTGGGGGATGTTCGTCGACACGGCCGCGGCCTCACCGGGCGACATCTTCCCGTCGCTCAACGGCCCCAAACCGCCCGAGAACGGGCCGGTGAAGCTGTTGCCTCATTCGCTGAAGGTCTTCGTCAGCGAACCGGCCAACCGCTGAGGGTCGGCCGCTTCGCCGGACGGCGGCGAGTTTCAGACGGTCTGCTCGACGGGGGGTTCCCCCGTCGGCGTCAGCCCGATGGCGTCGTCGGTAAAGAATTCGATCTTCGCGGTCGCCACGTCGTAGATCGCGCCGATGAGGGCGACCTTGCCCTCGTCAACCAGCCGGCGGATCGTGCGGCTTTCGTCGAGGATATCCTGCAACACCCGCAGCACGTTCGCCTTGGCGACGCCATCCGCGAACCGCTTCTGCTGCTCTTTGGGGGCTTGTAGGTTCGCCTCCCACTCGTCGCGATCGATCGACTTTTTGATCTGGTCGACGATCGGTGCCAAGTTCTGACAACCGGTGTCGGCCTCATAATCTTGGGAAGCATGGGCCAAGCTGATCGCCGCGTTGACCGCGCCGCAGCTGGTGTGGCCCATCACCAACACCAACTTGGCTCCGGCAACAGCCGTGCTGTACTCCATGCTGCCCAACAGGTTCGGGCCGACGACGTTGCCGGCCACGCGAACGCTGAACACATCTCCCAGCCCCAAGTCGAAGATGATTTCGACCGGATTCCGCGAATCGATGCAGCTCAAGACGACCGCCAGAGGGAATTGGCCGACTGACGAGCCGTGGATCTGCGCCTTCAAATCACGGGGCAAACGTTGCCCCGTGCGGAACCGCTGGTTCCCTTCCTGGAGGATTTCCAACACCTGCGAAGGGCTGATCTCCTGTTGCAGCTCGCGGCTGGAGTAATCGACGAACTGGATTTCGTCGAGGAGTTCGTGATGCTCAAGGAACCCCTTCAGGCTGACCTTGATGTTCCGCTGCGGGGCGATCTCGTCACAGAACTCCTTGATCAAGGTCAGGATGTCCGGATCGATGAACTCGGTATCGGTCGCGTCGAGCAGCACGTGCGTCCCCGCGGGCAGTTCGCTCAGCGTCCGATCGAGGACGCCGCGATTGAGGAAACTGACCTGGGTTGCCAACTCGATGTGAAAAACCTCTTCGTTGAGGTGCTTTTCGATGATCCGCCGCAGCGGTCGCTGCATGTTTCCGTACAGAATGAACGCGATGCTGACCGCCAGCCCGATCAACACGCCGACCAGCAAATCGGAAAAGACGATGGCCACCAACGTTGTCAGAAACGGCAACAATTGGTAGCGCCCTTCCTCCCAGATCCGCCACGTCACGGCGTTCCGGACCAGCTTCACACCGGTCACGAAGAGCACGGCCGCGAGCGCCGACAGCGGGATCAGGCTGAGGAATTGCGGCAACAGCAGCACGCCGCTGACGAAAAACAGCCCGTGAAAGACCGTCGCCCGCTTGGTTCGTCCGCCGGCATGGATGTCGACGGCGCTCTGAGGGACCAGCGACGTTAACGGTAAGCCACCGAGCAACCCGCAGGTGACATTGCCAACCCCTTGCGCCATCAGCTCGCGGTTGACGGGCGTCCTCCGCCGCCGCGGATCGATCCGATCGACCGCCTGGATATTCAATATCGTTTCTAACGACGCGACCAGGGCGATGATCAGCCCCGCCAGGTAAACCTTCCCCTCGGCGAAGGCGGACCAATCGGGTGGCGTGACCAGGTCGTAAACCCCTGCCATCCCCGGCTGGATCGGCATGGGTAGCAACCGTTCCCGACCCAACTCCCAATTGCTCCCCCAGCCCTGAAAGAGCCAACGGAGCGACATGGCGACGATCAGCACCAGCACCGCACCCGGTAAAAACCCGAGCTTTTGCGGGCGACGGGCATCCCACAGAACGAGCAAGATCACTGACAGGATCCCGATCACCGCCGCTCCGACGTGATAATTGCCGGTCATCGACCCCAATTCCGTCAGGGTCGTCTGGCGGTCCGGTTGCCAAAACGACATCTCGCCCTCGGGATCGTTGTGGTCACCGACCAAGTGGGGGATCTGTTTCAAGATCAAGATGACCCCAAAGGCCGCGATCAAGCCCCGGACGACACCGGACGGGACGAACAGCGACAAATAGCCGGCGCCGGTCAACCCGAAGACGATCTGGATCAGTCCGGCAATCAGGACTGCGACCAGCAGCGACTCGAAGGAGCCGAGCAGCAGCAGTTGGGCGGCCAAAATGCCGATCAACCCGGGCGACGGGCCGCTGACGCTGGTCTGCGAACCGCTGAGCAACCCGACCACGATCCCGCCGATGATGCCGGCTAAAATCCCCGATGCCAGCGGCGCGCCGATCGATTCGGCGATCCCCAGACTGGTCGGGATCGCCACCAAAAAGACGACAAAGCCGGCGAGCAGGTCTCTGCCCAGCCACGTCTTTTTGGTCAGGGTTTCCGACTGCATCGATTCGCCATGAAATGAAGAGAAAAGAACGAAGGCGGGGCTGTTTTTAACCAGCCGTTCGTGACCGCTTAGCAGGCCGGTTCGGCGGCTCAGTTCGGTGCGGACGCCAACGCGCCGCATTGTCGTTCGGTCAACGCCCGGATTCCCTGGCCGGCTAATCCGAGCAAAGCGTGCAGTTGTTCCTGATCGAAGGTGGCCTCCTCGCCGCAGCCTTGGATCTCCACGAATCGGCCGCCACCGGTCATGACGACGTTCATGTCGACTTCGGCGCGATGGTCCAACGCGTAGTCGAGGTCTAAGTAGCTTATCCCATCCACGACCCCGACGCTGACCGCCGCGACGCTGTCTCGGATCGGCCCGCCGCCGGATTCGCCGTGTCCTTGCGCGCCGGCTGTCGCCCAGACTCGCCCGGGCATGACGGCGGAAATCGCATCGACCAGGGCGATGAAGCCCCCCGTGATCGCTGCCGTTCGCGTGCCCCCGTCCGCTTGCAACACGTCACAATCGACCGTGACACTCCGTTCGCCCAACGCCTCCAGATCGATCACGGCCCGCATGCTCCGCCCGATCAGCCGCTGGATTTCGGTCGTCCGGCCGTCCACTTTTCCCTGACGTTCCCGCGGTTTTCGGGGCGCAGTGCTGTTCGGCAACATGTTGTACTCCGCAGTGACCCAGCCCTTTCCCCGACCTGCCATCCAGGGTGGCACCCCTTCCTGGACCGATGCCGTGCAGAGCACCACGGTCTCGCCACAGCGGTACAAAACGCTTCCTGGAGACCCCGACAAGTAGTGGCGGGTGATCTCGATCGGACGGAGTTGATCGGTGGGACGCATGCGGTTGGGCTCGCTTTCGAAATCTGAGAAATTGTTGGCGATTTTCACTTCGGAAACCGCTCCATACCGGTTAGGATCGTGCGGTAAAAAAGTGTCCGGACACTTTTTTGCCGCTCATTGGTTAATCTTCACGGCGGTCGCCCGCCATTCCGTGCGGAATCCCAGCGAGAAGCAGACGCGGGGAAAATCACCCGCTGAAAGGCTCACCTGGGCAGTCCGGTTCCGAGACCGCCGCTTCCCCGTGGCTGACCTGGGAACGGACAGCGAATCAGCGAGAGTATCACCGATATTACCGCGACCGACCCTTCGGAAGGTTGCAAATCCTTGGCTCGGCGTCCGCGCCACCGGCAATTCGGCGGTGTGGCGGCGACCGAAACCGGCTGGGCAACTGCGGATCCAGGCGGGGAGATGGTTCCGCAACCGACGAAGCCCACAGGATACGGAGTCTAGGGGTTGACCGAGGGACGAACAGGGGGCAGGTGGCGAAGCCCGGTTTTGGCACCGCCTTCGCCACGGCGGAGACGCGGACCTGCCGACAGGACCGCGGGCCGCAAAAAAGGTTGTTGCCATGGCGGCACTTGTGTCGATTGAATGACTTGATCGGCGTGACCCGAAGATCGGGTCTGAAGGGCCGAGATGATGGCGGCAAGACAACGGGACGGATCTCGGGATGACGGTTTCACTCAAGCTTTTTTGTGGCGATGGGGACGTGGTGCGATCGTTTCGAATCGGTAGCCGCCTCGACAAATACCGGCTGATCAGACGTCTGGGGCATGGCGGTTTTTCGACCGTCTATGCGGCGTTGGACCAAATCGAGAACCGCCAGGTTGCCCTCAAGGTGCCGGAAGAAAAGTACGTGTCGGACGTCGCGTCGCTGGAGGACCTGCAGCGGGAGGTTCGCATCATGGCGAAACTCGATCACCCGAACATCCTGCAACTGAAGGACGCGAGGTTCATCGATGGCCGCTTCGTGATGGTTTTCCCATTGGGGCTCGAGTCGCTCGATTCGCGACTCCAACGCCGGATCGCTCGTCAGAATGCCTTCGATTTCGCGACCCAAATGATCGAGGCCGTCGCCTTCGCCCACGGCAACAAGGTGCTGCACCGCGACATCAAACCGGACAATTTTGTCCTGTTCCGAGACAACCAATTGAGGCTGACCGATTTCGGCCTGGCCCGGATCCATCGGGGCCGGGTCGATTTGTCGGCCAGCGGCACGTTGGGCTACATGGCTCCCGAACAGGCGATGGGCAAGCCGTCTTTCCGCAGCGATGTGTTTAGCCTCGGCTTGGTGCTGTACCGGCTTTTCTCCGGCGAATTGCCGAGCTATCCGTTCGCATCGCCGCTGCCGGGATTGACCCGGATGCGCAGGTCGCTGCATGTCGACTTCCTGGATCTGATCCGCAAGTCGATCGACCCGAACCCCACCAAGCGATTCCGGGATGCGGTCGCGCTGAAGAACGCGATGGCAAAGATTCGCAACCCGCTGCGTGAACTCGCCAAGCCCAAACGGCCGACCACGACCGGTCGCAAGGGTTCCTCACGCCGCCGAGACGCCGCCTGACGGCCGACCATCGGCCCGCTGCCCGGTCAATCGAAGAGCTTGCGTTCAGCGGCCGACTTTTCCGGTGTCCCCGGACCGGCGAACTTGGCGAGGTAGCCCTTCAACTTCAATTTCCTCCGGGTGCTGTCGCTGGTCATGTAGCGGACGTTGCCGAACACCGGCCGCGTCGGCCCCCACGGGCGGTCATAGCGGCCGAGCGTCCAAAAGATGCCGCTGTACGAATTCGGGTCGCGTCCGTCTAAGGCGTATTTGTTGTTTAGCTCGACCATCACCCGCAACGCCTCCTCCGGCGTCGCAGACCAGTGCAGGATCAGCTTGCCCCAGAGCATCCGCAGGTAATTGTGCATCGCGCCCGTGCTGACCAGTTCCCGCTGGGCCGCGTTCCAGATCTCGTCGTGGGTTTCCGCCCGCTCGAATTGGTCCAGATCGTAAATCGTGGGCCGTGGGTCACGCCGATGTTGGTCGAGCGTCTTGAGTGCCCAATCGGGCAACGATTCGTAGCGGTCATAATCGTCGGGTTGGCGGTGGCTGAGGTTGAATCCCAATTCTCGCCAGGTGAGCAGTTGGTCGAGGAACGCTTCGGCCGTTTCGCTGGTGTTCCAGAATCCATGATTCTTGCCGTTGGCCGGAGCCGCCCGATCGGGCGTCCAGCCTTCTCGATCGAGCAGTTCGCTGACGATCTGGTGTGGCGACAAATGGCCGAAATGCAGGTAGGGACTCAGCCCGCTGGTGGCCCGACGGTCGGGATGATTCCGGTCGTCGCCGTAGGCGGCCAATCCCGTTTTCAGAAAGCCCCGTAACCGCCGCACCGCCTCGCCATCGCCGCCCACGGTTTCTGGACAGGGTCCGACCGCGTGATCGATTGGGATCGAGTCGAGTCCGCCGGGGGAGAGCAACCGATCGAGGTCGGCAGCCGGCCAGCGCCGAAGGATTTTGGCCTCGACGCCGGGGAAAGGAGGCAATCGGCCACCGGCCAAAGGACGCGGACGGGGGAAGTCCGGCAACACGTCGAGAATCTGTTTTTGCATCCACCGCCGGTAGCTGTGGGCGACGGTGAACGTCCGGTCGGCCAACCGCAACGGCATCACCGTGCTGCTGTCGACGAGCCTCAGCCGGACGGGCACGCGATCCCGGACCGCGTCGATCAACCGCGGCAGGAAGAAACAGGGATACTCGTCACTGATCACCAAACAGGCCCGTCTGGCCAGCGTCGCCAGCAGGCCGCCGGAGGATGCTGCCGCCCCGGCGTGCGGCTCGACATAGGGATAGTAGCCGACCGGGTGGTCACGCAGTGCCGCCGCATGATCGCGCATCCCTTCGATGATGAAGCGGTGCAGGCGATCGCTGGCCCATTCGTATCGCACCCGCAACGGCTCGAAGATCAGCAGCGGTTTGCCGAGTCGTTTCGCCTCATCGATCGCATGATCCAAGGCGAAATTCCAACTCAACCGACGGTGCGCGATCATCCAGTACAAGACGTATTCGCCCTCGCCCCGAATCGGTGCTTCGTTGGCGTCGGTCAAGCGGATAGCTGGGATCGGCATGAAAACTCGCCTTGCTGGAGACGATCGATTCGAGAAAGGGAAACCGGCGGAACGGATGCGGCTCGGCTCGCCGGTAAACCCGTCGCGGGCGTTGGGAGTCACGCGAACTCCGGTCGGTCGGGCTAAGATACCGGATCGAACCGATTCGCTGACCACCCGGAGTTTCCCCACCGATGCCCCTTACCGTCTTTCGTCCCCGCCGACTAACCGCGTTGCCAACCGGCCGTCGAAACTTGTTCTCGACCGCCGTCTGGTTGTTCGCCTTCCCCCTGCTGGTCCCCACGCCCATGACGCATGCCCAATCCGACAGCCCCCAATCCGACAGCTCTCGTGCCGGCTCGGCCGAACCGACCCATTGGCAGCTATTCGTTTCGGCATTCGCCGCCGGCGACGAGGGGGCGATCCGTTCGTTTCGGCTGGACGCCAACTCCGGCGAACTGACCCCACTGCGAGACGGGGTCGCGATCGAACACCCATTCTTCTTCGCCTTTTCGCCCGACGGTCGCTTTCTTTATTCGATCGAAGCTCCAGGCAGTTTCGGGGGGACCGAGGACGAGTTCCTGACCGCGTGGAAAGTCAGCGCCGACGGCGGGACGTTGACCAGGCTGAACCGCCAATCGACTCGCGGTACCGCCGCCTGCTACGTCGACGTCGACGCCACCGGCAAGCAGGCTTTGGTAGCCAATTACCTGACCGGCAGCGTCGCCAGCTTTCCGATTCGGGAAGACGGCTCGCTCGGTCCGATCGCGTCGTTCGTTCAGCATTCGGGGTCGAGCGTCAACCCGGATCGCCAAGTCGCTCCTCATGCCCACTGCTTCACCATCAGCCCCGACAACCGGTTCGCTTATTCGGCCGACTTGGGGATCGACCGCATCTTGGCATATCAGCTCGATCCCGCGACCGGCACGATCTCGCCTGCCCCCCAGCCCTTCGTGCGGACGCCCCCCGGGGCCGGTCCGCGGCACCTGACGTTCGCGCCCGACGGACGGAATGTCTACGTGATCAACGAGCTGCTGAACTCCGTCACCCACTTCCGCTACCTGCCGGATTCGGGCTTCCTGATCGAGGGCCGGACGATCTCGACGCTGCCGGACGATTTCATCGGGACCAGCCACTGCGCTGATTTGAAAATCACCCCCGATGGGCGATTTCTTTACGGGACCAACCGAGGGCATGACAGCGTGGTGGCCTACGCGATCGGCGAAGGGGGCGACTTGACGCTGATCGAGATCCGCGCGTCGCTCGGTCAAGGTCCCCAAAACCTCGCGATCACGCCCGACGGTCGCTGGCTGCTCTGCGCGAACATGCCTGGCAACAACTTGGCGACGTTCGCCATCGATCCGGCCACCGGCAAGCTGACGCCGGCCGGCGAACCGCTGGCGACCAAGTCGCCGTCGTGCATCCGGATCCTGGCAGCGGACGCAGGGCGCTGACGGACAGCCGCCCAAACGAAAAACGGCCCAAACAAAAAACGGCTCGTGAACCCTGGCGAGTCCACGAGCCGTTGTCTTTCGAAATCGGGTTGCCCTCGCGGTCACCGATCGGAACCCGGCTCCGCAGGGTCGTCCGCCGGCGTTTCGGGTGCCGGGTCCGACGCTTCAGGTGCCGGGGTTTGCGGCTCGGGTGCCGGATCCGACACGGCGGGTGAAGCGTCCGAAGCTGCGGGGGGCGTTTCAGTCGACTCGGGCTCCGGACCGAACCAGCGGCTGGCGAGCGAAGTCAGGTAGAGGAACTCGGCCCGCAAGCCATCGCGGTCCTCGCCGATCGCGGCCGAGGCGGTGCGGGTGATGTCACGGAACGTCCACGTTCCGGCATAGGGGCTGCGTCGCAACTTCATCCCCAACCCGGCGACCGCGGCGGCGAACCGCATGTCATCGTCCGCCTCGGCAAATTCCCGGTCGCTATCGACCGCGGGGAACTCGACCAGGCGGCTGACGTCGCCGTCCGGTGCCTTGTAACGGATCTTGACGGTCAAGGTTTCGTCTTCCTCCGTGCCGGGTGCTGGGGCGAGTTCCGTCTGGTACTTCAGCTCATCGACGGCCGGAGGCAACTTGGAGGATTCCACCCCGGCCGGCACGATCTCGTAAAACGCCGTGACGGTATGACCGGCACCGACTTCGCCGGCGTCCTTCCGGTCGTCGTTGAAATCCTCCTTCGCCAACACCCGGTTCTCGTAGCCGATCAGGCGATAGGCGGCGACCCGCCGCGGGTTGAACTCGACTTGCAACTTGACATCCTTGGCGATCGTGAACAGCGTCCCGTCGACCTGTTGGACCAGCACCTTACGGGCTTCCTGTTGGCTATCGATGAAGCTGTAGTTGCCGTTCCCACGGCCGCTGATCTGTTCCAGCATCGCGTCGTTGTGGTTGCCCATGCCGAAGCCGAGTACCGTCAAGAAGATTCCCGATCGGGCCTCCTCTTCGACCACCCGAACCAACTCGTCCGTCCCCGTCACGCCGACGTTGAAATCGCCGTCGGTGCAGAGGATCACACGATTGGCGCCGCCGGGAATCAGGTGATCACGGGCCGTTTGGTATGCCAACCGGATGCCGGCACCGCCGTTGGTGCTGCCACCGGCACTGAGCCGATCCAAAGCTTCGCGGATCACCTGCAACTTGCTAGCCGGGGTCGAATCGAGCACCAGGCCGGCCGAACCGGCGTAGGTGACGATCGCAACCCGGTCATGGGGACTCAGCGTCGTCAGCAACATCCGAATCCCATCCAGCACCAACGGCAAGCGGTTCGGGGCGTTCATCGATCCGCTGGTATCGATCAGAAAAACGAGATTGCATGCCGGGCGGGAGCTCGTATCGATCGTCCGCCCCTTGATCGCGACTCGGGCCAGCCGATGCGATTCGTTCCAAGGGCAAGAGACGATGTCGATACGGGCGGCCAGCGGGTGCTCAGCATCAGCCGCCGGCGGCTCATAGCCGTACTCGAAGTAATTGATCATCTCCTCGATCCGTACCGCGTCGGGACGTGGGGGCTGTTGAGCCCGGATCAACACGTCACGCAGCTTGCTGTAGCTGGCCGTGTCGACATCGGCCGAAAAGGTGCTGAGCGGATGTTCGACGACCCGTTTGAACGGGTTGTCGGTGATCGGCTCGAACCGGTCTCCCGCCATCCCCGGACCGCGTCCGCCGGGAGGCATCCCGCTCATCATGCCGCCCATGCCCATACCGCCGCCCATCCCCATGCCGCCCATTTCCATCTCCATGCCGCCCATTTCCATTTCCATGGGACTTACGGCGCTGGGGAGGCCGAGTTCCGGGAGACGGCCGAGGCCGTCGTTCGTGGACATCCGCGACTGGTCCATGTCGACGCCCATCGCCATCCCGCCCTGCAGAAAGCCTTTCTCCGAGGGGTCATTCGAATAAACGCCAGACCGCTGATCGAAATACCAAGCGTCCGTACCTCTGGCACGAC
>RECD01000020.1 GCA_007694185.1 Planctomycetaceae bacterium | reverse complement strand
CTGAGGATCAAGCAAGGCCGCACCTTAGCAACCATGCCAAGATCGACAAGCCAAACCTCAGTCCGGGTCGGCTTCGTTGCCATTCAATTCCTCGGCATCCAGCGTTTGGAAAAGCTCGTCGGCAAAACCTACGAGTTGATCGTCCGAAACCATTGTATCCGGCAGTTCGCCGCTCCGTTGGAGCATGGTGATCAGCAATTCGTGCTGCTCCCTTTCGGAGAGCGATTCAAACGTTGCTAGCAGTTGTGTTGTAGTATCAGACATTATTGGAATTCATGAAATAAGGCATGCATTCATTGTACTCGGACGAACGTTGGCGTTGACGGCGGGCCGAGCCCATGATTGGGCCTCATCAACCGCCAGCCCGAGGCCTCCCGTCCAACGCATTGTTATTGGACGTTTTGGTCACGCCGAGCGTCTACCACTTCGTTTTCTCGGCAACAGTCGAGAGGATTCCGAGGCCGCTGACAAGCGATTCGATAAAGTCAGGCCGGTCCGTTTCCTCAGCGACAACGAGAACGTTGTAATCTTTCAGTCCGGGATAGTCCCATTCGTTCTCGTCTTCGACGAAGTTGTATTTCACGATCAGTTTTTCGGGAAGACGAAATAGGTCGTACACGCCGAGGTATGAGCTTTCGTGTCCTTCCGGTGACGCGCTTGTGGCGATTACCAAACATCGCGAGATCGGCTCGATTGTCTCGGCTTGTACAGCAATTGCGATGTGGTACGGCATCAGTCAGCCCAATAACTTGTTATTGACTCAGTTTGAAACCCGGGGGCATTGATTATTTAGCCAATTATCCTCTGTTGCGGGTCGCGGACGCTTGCTGGTTTGGCGATTATTTCCGGTTTTTTGTTTCGGGTCAAGCTTTTTGGGGCTGGGGTTTGTTTCGCGTGCGGAAGGTGGGTTGGTTGGTTGCCAGGCTGAGCTTGGGATGGCGGGACGAAATCGGGCGAAGCGGCGGGCGGTGTTCGCGGGTCCGGTCGTTGACTAGTTGCGTCCGAAGACGTCGACCAGAAGTTCTCTGCTGGATTCGTACAAGGATTGGGCCAATGGCGAAATGTGTTCCCGTTGACGACATTTTTCCTTGCCGAGCGGAGCCAATTGCTCGTGATCCATCCAGACGATAGGACAATCGGCATCGGGGGCTCGGTTCGCGCTGTCGAAACAGATCGGTCCCCAGCCGTCGCCCCAATCGGCGAAGGGGATGAACTCGGCGTCGATTAGCGGACGCCAGGCGGTCATCAAAGCTTTGAGTTGACCAAGCGGATTCACCGCCGGAGTGGCCGGTATGAAAAGCTGCTGGTCGTAGCGGCGACTCGTTACTTCATGGAACAGGTGAAAACGAGAGATCAAGTAGACGCGAAAAATCGGGGGAAACTCTATCCCGAACTCGGCTTCTACCGCTTCTACGTCGACGTATTTGAGCGTCGAAGGCAGTACACGCCATTCGACCCAGCCCTCCTCGTCAACCTCGCCGACTTGCATTGGTTGCGGCACTCCACGGTCATCCGGGGCTTCCGCGGCGACGTCTCTGCGCCATGCGTGCTGGGCGTACGTGTCGCGGAGTTGACCGACCAACGCGAGATCATCCTCAGCGGCCAACGCATCTTCTCCTGACGAGAACTACTGTCGTCGCCCAAGCATTCGGCCTGCAAGTCGCGCCGTAAACGTCTGGTGGAACGCTCTTTTGACGGATCACGCTGCTTCTGGCTGATCACGCTTCCGAATCGGCCGTCGGCTCTTCGTCGACTTCGTGGCTGGTGATCGTTACTAGGTCCTCCATGCTACCGTCACCGGTTTGGAAGCGGGCGCAGTAAAAGTCGGCGATCAGGTGCTTGCCCAGAAAGGTTCGATTTCGATCACCCCGGAGCGACCGGTAGAGGACCCACTGCTCGCTGCCGAGCTGCACCCGGTGGGCGACCGCTTCGTCTTGGTCGACGATCCGCAACGCGTCGCCGACGGTCAAACGTCGATAGGTCCGCGGTCGGTTGAAGCGACGCTGTTGGAAATCGATCCACAACGGCGCGTAGACCGATCCCCCGTTGTCTCTCGGCGATTGGCTGACGGCCTGCAAACGCAACCGATGATCCGGCGTCGCTTCGAACTTCGCCGGCGACGGACCGACTCGCCATTCGTTCGATTGCAGTGACAGCAACAAGCCGCGGCGACGGCCGGCCGCGTCTTCCAACCACAACTCGTTCGTTTCCGCTTCCGGACGAATCGTCAGTGCCGCGTCGACCGGAAAACTGCTGATGTAACCGATCCGCGCCGGTGGCCGATCGGCGTCGCGGATCACCGCGTCAGCCAACAGCACACAGCGATCTTCGCGAACCGACATCAATTGCCTTTGCAACCGCACGCCGCCGGTCCAGCGCTGTTCGAACTCCAAATAATGCACGTCGTCGTCGCTGTACTCGACCGACATCTCCCACGGACCGGCCGCTGACTGGTCCACCCCGTCGACCTCGATCGTCGCGTCCCACGGGCCGACGATCGCGGCTCCCCGTCCGTGGTCGACTTCGATTCCGAACCCGCCGTGGTAATCGACGTAAATCCGCCCCCGCCGGACGTCCCATTCCGGCAACATCGCGGCCGTTCCCCCCGCGTCGCTGTTCCACATCGATTCGGGCAATGAGACTTCCCAAGCCAAACGGCCACCGCTGTGCCCATGCCCCAAGGCCGCGTCGATCGCCGGCCCCAGCCGTGTCGGGAAGGCTCGCTTGATCGCTTCAAAAAGTCCGGCTGGTGCGAGGTCATCGCGGACGTCTCGCCTCGACAGCGCCGAAAAGACCGCCGAGCCGTCACGTCGCGTCATCGCGGCGACCCAACAGCCCAGGTCGATGACGGTACCCAATCGCTTCTTTTTCAATTTGCGATCGACGACCGGCTTCAGCAGCGCGACCTGACGCAGCGCCGAAGCCAAGACCAAGCGTGCTTCGTTGCCGCGGCCTTGCACCGCCGTCGCCAGCGAGTCTTCCCCCGCATCGAGCCAAGCTTCAAAACCGTCGGCCGCCCGCTCGGCCAACGTTTCGCTTGCCAGGTCACCCAACCGCAATCGCAGCAACAGCGCCAATTCGCCCGCCAACAAAGCCTCGTTCGACCCCGTCCATTTCGCCGCCAGGCTGTGGCGAGCGAGCCGATCGAGCGATTGACAGAGCGTTTTCCAGAGCGTTTCCGACAACTCGCCGATCAACGGCGGCAACGCGTGAGCCCACAAGATCGACTCGGCCAAAAAGACCGAGCCGATTCGTCCCATCGCCAGTTGCCGTTCGATCCGAGCGATCTGTTCGCCGACCCCATCGGTCCAGCCGTCCGCAAAAGCCGATTTGCGAGCCGGCCGATACCCCCATGCCAGATCCGCCAGTGCTCGGTGCTGCGGCGTCACGCCGTGCTCGTTCGCCACCGCAATCCCGGCCAGCAACGGCGCCGAAGGGGATGCCTTGCCCGGAGTCCCCCACCCGGACAACAGCTTACCCAAACGGCGTTTCTCGAACGCCTTGCCGAGCCTTTTCGCGATGTCCGACCACGGGGGCGACTCCCACTGCTTCGCCACCGTATCCTCCCCCGCCAAATCCTGTGACGCCGACGGGAGAAACTCGACCGCCGCCTCCGGGTCAAGCCGAGTGCGTGTACTTCGTTTTCGGCTTTTGGACGACATCAAACACCTAGGCAATTCAGGCAAGCTGGCAGATCGGGGAAGACCCTTGATCTTATCCGGAAGAACGACCGGGAAAAGCCCGATCCGGCAGCAACTTCGGCGGGATTCAGGTAACCTGAAGCAGTTCGAGTCACTCGCGTTCACCGGGAAGTTTCCATGAAGTTCACGTTTCTGCCCGTCTTGTCGCGGACGGCGATCTTGATGGCGATGCTTCTGATCGCCGCCTGCAGCAAGCAAAAGCCG
>RECD01000256.1 GCA_007694185.1 Planctomycetaceae bacterium | reverse complement strand
CCGGTGCCCCCGAGATCGCGATCACGGTCGACGAGATCCAGCAGCTTCGCGAAAGCGACGACGCGATTCTGGTCGATGCCCGCCCCCGCGACGAATACCTCGGCGAGGACGACGTCTGGTTGCGAAAAGGGCACATCCCCGGCGCGATCAGCTTTCCCTGGCCACGACTGATGGAATCAGATAACACGCACCGATTCCGACCGCTCGATCAAGTCCGCTCCGACCTGCAAGCCGCGGGGCTCACGCCGGACAAACAGGTCGTCGTCTACTGCGGAACCTCCCGCGAAGGGAGCCTGATCCGGTTCTACCTTCGATACGTCGCCAACTTTCCCAACGTGCGGCTGTACGAAGGCTCGTGGAAGGAATACGCGTCGCTGAAGGAATTGCCGGCCGAGACCGCCGAAAGCTTCGCCCGGTGAGGTCGCTTCCGTGCTGATCCCGCTGCTGCTGGCCGCCGCGCTGGTCGCCCTCACCAACGGTGCCAACGCGAACTTCAAGGGCGTCGCGTCGCTTTACGGCAGCGGCACGACGTCACTGCGACAGGCGTTGTGGTGGGGCACAGCGATGACCTTCGTCGGCTCCGTGACGGCGATGTTCCTCGCCCAAGGGATGCTCCGCAAGTTCAGCGGCCGAGGAATCGTCCCGGACTCGCTCGTCGAATCCGACAGCTTCCTCAGCGCCGTCGCGATCGGCGCGGCGTCGACCAGCTTCCTCGCCACCCGATTCGGCTTCCCGGTCTCCACCACCCACGCGTTGCTCGGCGCCCTCCTGGGAGCCGGACTGGTCGGTGGCGGCGCCGAAATCGGTTGGTCGAAACTGGCCGGCGGGCTGGTCGTCCCGCTGTTCTTCAGCCCCCTGATCGCGGTCTTCTTAGGTGTGATCGTCTACCGCCTGCTTCGCTCGATGCACCTCGCCCCCGATCACCGAACGCTGACGCTCGACCGGCTGCATTTTCTCAGCGCGGGTGCGGCCAGCTTCGCCCGCGGGCTGAACGACACCCCCAAGATCGCCGCGCTCTTGCTGCTGGTCCCCGCGCTCGACATCCGCATCGGTATCCTCGCCGTCGGCATCATGATCGCGCTCGGCGGGCTGTTCGATGCCGATCGCGTCGCCGAAACGCTCGGCAAGAAAGTCACCGACATGAACCCCGGACAGGGGTTCGCGGCCAGCCTGGTGACCGCAGGCCTGGTGACGACCGCGAGTTGGCACAGCCTGCCGGTCAGCACCACACATGTCAGTGTCGGCTCGCTGATCGGCATTGGGCTGACGACCCGCCAAGCCAAATGGCGCAAAGTCGTCGAAATCCTACTCGCCTGGATCGGCACCGCACCCTGCGGCGCGCTCTGCGCCGCAATCGCCTACCGATTGCTGCTGATCGCCTGAAGACGGTCGATCGCAACGGGCGACGGACGGCCAACGTGCCGCCCACTCAGCCCGCCCGATCCTTCCCTGCGAACCTCGCGAATCATCCCAAGCGGTCGGTGGCGACATGGTAATGCGGGTCTTCCGAGACGTTGACCACGACGAACTCGCCGGCCCGGTCGAGCAGGCTGCGGCACTCCGGACTGAGGTGCGTCAAATGCAACCGCTTTCCCTGTGCCAGATACTTTTCACTGAGCGAATTGATCGCCTCCAAACCCGATTGGTCATAGACGCGGGTGTAGTAAAAGTCGATCACCACGTCATCCGGGTCGCCGGCGACGTCGAACAGGTCGCGGAACGATGCCACCGACGCGAAAAACAACGGCCCGTGAAGCTGATAAATCTTGCTGCCGTGCTGGTTGAACTTCACATCAGCAAAAATGTGCGTGGCGTGTTGCCAGGCAAACACCAGAGCCGAAACGACCACGCCGAGGATCACGGCGGTGGCCAGGTCGTGCATCCAAACGGTGTAGCCCGCGACCAGCGTCATGACCAGGAAGTCAGCCCGTGGCATCCTCTCAAACATCTTGATCGACGCCCATTCGAAAGTGCCGATGACCACCATGAACATCACGCCGACCAGCGCCGCCATCGGGATCTGCTCGATCCACGGAGCCAGAAACAACACGAACGCGAGCAGACTCAGCGCCGCCGCGACCCCCGACAGACGTCCGCGGCCGCCGGAATTGACGTTGATCAGCGACTGGCCGATCATCGCACACCCGCCCATGCCGCCAAGCATCCCACAGATCACGTTACCGGCCCCCTGCCCGATGCACTCGCGGTTGCCGTGGCCGCGGGTATCGGTCAACTCGTCAATCAAACTGAGCGTCATCAGCGATTCGATCAGCCCGACGCCACACAAGACGATCGAGTAGGGCAAGATGATCCATAGCGTCTGCAGGGAAATCGGCGCCACCACGTCTTGAAGGAAAAACGGCAGCGGCAGCGAACCGCCGATACCCCCGGCCTCTGCCGCGCTCGCTCCGTCCGCGTCCATCACAACCGGAGTCATCGCTCCCACGGCCGGCAATTGCCCCGAGTCGGAAACCAAGGTCACCGCCGGCGCCACGGACCCGACCCGTTCATCCGTTTCGGACTCCTCCGCACGAAGTTTCGCCAACTCGTCCGCTTTCGTTTTCGTGCGGATCATGTCGCCCACGGTCGCCAACACCCGTTCGCCCGCGACCGGTTCAAGCGACCGATTGACCACGACCGACATCCCCGTCACGACCAAGATCGCCGCCAGCGACGCCGGCACCGCCCGAGTCCATCGCGGCAACAGGACGATGATCGCCATCGTGATCGCGACCATCGCCAACATCCAGGCCAGCCGAGCCCCTCCCAAGTACTCCAACATGCCGCTGGGGCCCAGCGTCTGAAAGCTACCGAGTTGAGCCAGCCCGATCACGATGGCCAGCCCGTTGACGAAGCCGAGCATGACCGAGTGCGGCACCATCCGAATGAATTTCCCCAGCCCTCCCATGCCGACCGCGATTTGCAGCAACCCACAGAGGATCACCGCCGGGAACAGGTACTCGATGCCATGGATCGCGACCAGCGATATCACGATCACCGCCATGGCGCCGGTGGCCCCCGAGATCATGCCCGGGCGTCCGCCCAACAGCGTGGCGACCAAGCCGATCAGGAAGGCGGAATAGAGGCCGATCAGCGGCGAGACGCCGGCGACGAACGCGAACGCGATCGCTTCGGGGACGAGTGCCAAGGCGACAGTGATTCCGGACAGCAGCTCGTTTTTGATCGAACCGTTTTGTTGGCGAAAGAAGTTCAGCATGTTGTTCGTGAAAGCATGAAATGGATCAAATGGCTAAGGTCAGTCAACGAGCCACAAGCCGCGACAGAAAACCCACGCGAACCGCTGGCCCAACGCTTCCGGGACATCCCGCAGGAGAACGCGCCCCAGCAAAATCTCGCACGGATGCCAGCAACCGGATCACCGGACGCCTGACTCGTGACGGATGCGACAAACGGCGACAAAACACACCAAAAAGGGGCGTCGCCGAGGCATCAGAGAAAAAATTCGGTCACGGTGGCGTGGTCATGACATGAAACATACTCGCCAAATCGCCCCTGACAAGCCTGGGAAACGGTACGCACCCACCGCGTCGCTACCCCATCCGACCGAGTGCCAAATCCGACCACTCTGAATCCCTTTTGTGGGGCACAAACGGCAATTACCACCCAAGCTAACCTACCAGATCTTCAAAATTCCAGATTTCTTCGCTCCCCACCAAGCAAACAGCAAGCAAAGCCCGCCCCGCAACCCGAAGCTAGCACCGAAAAATCCCCGAAAAATGGGTGGCACTTTCCGAAGGAGCCAAATCCAAAGGCAGGAACCGATCGCGGTCTAAGCCGAGTGTGGACCAAAAAACATCGCCCCCAAACGCGTCGCCCAACGACAAGCGTAGATCAACAGCGAGGCAACCTCTCAAGCCGAGCGGTTTAGTTCAACGTTGGCGATGACTGGGGCCGAGCCCCTGAGCACGGCTCACCACCGGGCGGAC
>RECD01000039.1 GCA_007694185.1 Planctomycetaceae bacterium | reverse complement strand
CGTTCGATCAATGCGGCTCCGCCGGGCAACTGCGGCGGTTCCTGGTCGTCGTACCAGTCTCGTGGCGGCAGTGGTTCCAGTAATCCCCAGGCGTAGAACATCAATTCCGTCGGACGCTCGTACTCACCACTGGGTGGCTCGAACAACGCGGACAAGGAGGCCAGCAATACGTCGTCGGTTCGCAAGGGTGTGTACGCTAACTCGATCGCGAACAGGTAGGGCTCACGCCACTGCGGGTTCGCCGCTTGACGCAACACACCGACATCCCCACACAGCGGCACGTTGTCGTCGTACGGCTGATTAGGTCGCGACGACACCCAGCCAAGTTGCTCGTTTCGAACCAAATGCAGACCGCAGTAGAACTCCATCATCCCCTTGTGGTGCCACGCCAGGCTACCGCCACCGGATTCCGACAAGAAGCTGCGGCTCGTGGCCCCCGGCAGGCTGTCGATCAAACGCCATTCGGTATCCGTTACGCCCCCGGAGACACGCGCCGCCGCCTTTCTCCGCACCTCATAAACCGTGTCCATGCCATCCACCCGGTACGACTCGGGATTTCGGACCATCATTTCGCAGGCCAAGGCCGCCAAGATCGTTTCGATCCGAGCGGTGAATACGTTTTGGCCACCATCCAACTTTTCCTTGGCCCGTTCGATCATCGACCCACTCGTCTGCGCGTACAGGTCCGCTCGGCGACGAAACGTCTTCAGGTTTCCAGCAACGGACAACTGACGAATCATCGCCAACACGGCCGGGTTCGACATCAACTCGCCGATCCGGTCGCCGTACGTCGGCACGAGTTTTTTCAAGCTTTTTTCGGCTGACTCTTCACTCGAGGCGGAATCGACGAGCCGTCGCACCTTGGACCAATCGAACTCCCGCCGCGACCAAGCGTCGCCGGAGTTGGTACTTTGCGACCTTTCCTCCGGTTCTGGCCCGCGGAGGTAACGGTACTGTTGCCACAGGTCGAACGGTTCGATCCGAGCAAACCGCCATGACGCGTCACGCAGTTGTCTGGACCGTTGGTCCTCGACCTGGAGCGGGCGACCGGTCAACACCACCCGGATCGGGTGCCCCGACGACTTCGTGTCTGCAAGGAATCCGTTCAGTGCTCGCAGGTGGGTCGATACCTCTCCTTCATCCAACTGATCGAGCGCATCGAGAATCAATACCACGCGTCCTTCCCCGATCGCGGCCTTGGCCAGACGCGTTCTTGTCGCCTCATCTTCAACAAGACCTCTCAGTGCCCCCGCCAATGCGGCCACAAAGTCGGTCGGCCAGTGGGCCTGGCCCAAGCTTTCCCACCGCACGGCTAATCCCGGACGGCCGCCGAGGTGACGCGATTGACCAGCCGGCCCACTGAAATAGGCCTGGACCCGACGGGTGAAGATCGACTTACCCGCTCCGGGCCCCTCGAAAACACATAGCCGGTCATGCGACAGCAGATTGCCGAGAACTTCCTCCTCCGACTTCCCTTGGACGGGCTGGAACCGGTCCGTTCCCGTCTGGTCCTCGGTCGGCGGGGCGGATGGGAAGCGGAGCCCGACTTCCCGGCTAGCAGTCTCGATCAACAACGAGTAGCGGGGCGGCACGTAGTAGGCCAAAAATTGCTCTTGGTCGAGGTCGGTCCACTCTCGTTCCCATTCGGTCGCCCGATCGGCGGAAAACTTCCTCAGCACGTCATCCAATTCGGCGACGCTGACGGTCGGCTCGCCACGGCACGGCTGCCAGATTTGGCCCGCCTGCACGTGTTTCACACCTGATTTGCGAGTCAAGTCGGTGAACCGATCGGCGGCGGTGATCAAGGAAGTCGCTGCCTCTCGCCTACCGAGCGTCGCGATCCCGAAGCAGTGCCAGCGGCCGAGAAATCGGATCAGTGCCGGGCCTCCGCTGCATCCGGCCTCGAACCCCATGTCGGGAACCTTGATCGTGTCCAGCATTCCCGCTGTGTCGGCATGTCGGCCAGACAACTGCAAATGATCGTAGACCGTCTGCGCGTCGCCACGCTTGTTCCACGGGCAGCCCTGAACCCGCCAGTCCAGATGGGGCAGCAGTTCGTAAAACGCTTCATCGAGATCGGTAACGATGATTGGCAACCCATCGAGATCGATAGCCGAATTGCTGATCGCCGCCGGGTCATCTAATCGAATGACCTCCGCGTCCCAGTCGACATCCGCCGCGACCGAAGTCGCATTCACGAGGTCTTGCACCCCCGGCAGTCGAACGGCAAAGGACCAATTATTCTTTCGTGCCTCTTCGATCACATGATGGCACGTCAGTACGTGGCGATTGTCCAGCACGACACCGCTGCCCAAGAATACTGGCCCCGCCCCGCAGGTCGCAAAGATCGGAACGACAAACGGCAACTCTGCCGAAGGTGATTCTGGCTGCACGGGCGACTCGTTGGTGAATCCGGGAAATCGTGGCAAACGGCCTCAGGATGCCCTGCTAAACTACCGTGCCAATCCGGTCGGGTCGACCGACTCGGGGAGATCGCCTCGACCGTGGCTATCCGGTGGCGATTTTCACCTGGTCCGTCGTGCTTCCCACGGTATTGGTCGCGAACGTGGACGTGTCCATTCATCCGCATGCTTCGAGCTGAGGGCATCCGCTATGGGACGAGCCGAATATTACGAGTACCCGTTTGACCAGCCGGCCTTCTCTCCGCCTCCTGTCGAGGACTACCGGTCCTCGGTCGACGATGCCGGTCCGATCGGTGCTGGTATCCGACTGTCGGTCGTACGGCAGGCAACTCGCTGCTACTTTGATGACGAAGGGGACTTGGTCTACGGAGACGAAGTGCCTGTTTTCGAATTGCCCCGAGCAGCATTTCCGTGGCACCTACCCCAGGCCGGCACGCTGACTAAACCGGCCCTGGTGTTCGAGACGAACGACCCGTCGCTGAAGGGACACACCATCACCTTCACGGAGTTCCCCTATTCAAGAATCGACCGGGGGTTCGCCCGCCTGAAGGGCGTGAACAAACGCGCCAAAAATGACCAGATCTGGCAAGACATCGAAGACGCGTTGCTGAAGAAAGAAAAGCCGATCGACCGGATTTTCGACGCCGCCAAGCACGACCTATGGCGATCCTACGGTGAATCGCTCCGCGCCCACATCTTCGAACCGCTCCAGGAAGCGGCCGATACCTTCACCAACCAGCAGGCCAGCGAGTCGCAATTCGCTCAAGCAAAAACATTCGAAGCGAATGGTAATGCGGGTTGGCAACTCCCCGAGGATCTGCCACCGGGGCTAGCAGCTATCCTCGAACCCCGAGCGATCCTCTTGTTTGGCATCGTCGAAGACTACGACGCGGCAATGACATGGTTGCTGGGTCACGAGTCGATCCGTCGACTGTACGACCTGGCGGAGAGCGGCGAACTCTTTCTGAACGAAAGCCAGTACCAACGCGAGCATCTCCCGCAGGCCGCCCGAGAAAAAGCGTTGCCAATTTTGGAGGCATCGGCTCACAACGTGCTTTGCGGCACCTTCGATCCGACCGATTATCGCGACTCTGTAGACAGCAAGCGAAGTCAGGGGATGTCGCACAAGCAAACTCTCGCGACCCATCTGAAGTATCTGTTCCTCAACACGATGGACAATTTTCGTCGCCGAAAAGCGGTCGAGGGCGGTCCCCAACAGTTCGTATTTGACGATCACAGCAACCATGAAGCCAAGCCGGACTCTTTGGAGCCAGAGGAGTTCAGCGACCGGGTGGAAAGCCTGAAGTCCCGGCTATCGGACGACCCTCCGAATCGCAAAGCGTTGGGCCTCCTGACGGCCGCCCTGCGCTCCGGGGACGAAGTCGAACTTTTCACCGCCCTGGCGTTGACGGTGGCCCTGCATGAGAGTGGTCGAACCGACAAGAAGGCCGTCGCGGCGATTCACGATTTGAACGCGAACCTGGACGGCTTCGACGAAGCCACCCAGCAGGCGATTCAAGCCGCGGTCGC
>RECD01000021.1 GCA_007694185.1 Planctomycetaceae bacterium | reverse complement strand
CTAAGCCAACGAGAAGGTGAAGATCAAGTCTTGGCCGACGCATGCCATATTCCGAAGCGATTTCGCGAACTCCGTCACGTCAATCTTTCGGCGTTGGTTTCGTGCCAAGTCGAGGACGCCGAATCCAAAGAAAAGCTGACGTCAACGATACCAAGAGCAACATCAACCCGCAGGTAAGGGAGATGGCTATCAAAGTTGACGGATCGCAGTCAAAGCCGAAAACTGAAAATTCAGGGTCGTAGGTTGCGTAACGCCTTCCCGTAGGCATTGGGCGTGAAACGTTTGCCATCCACAGCGACAACCCGGGGGCGGATGCCATGGCTGCCAAAACGAACGATGCGATCGACGTCAGAAGAAATCGACGCGGGCGCGATTTGCGGAGGTCCGGTATTGCGATTGGCGTTTCGTACGGGTTCACGAAAAACACAACAGATGTCAGGGGGCGATCAGGTTCATGCAGTCGGGTGCCAGTGTCGCCGAGCGACAGGGGCCAATTGGTTCATTTCGACTCGCGTTCGCCCGTTCCGATTTTCGGTCGCGGGTTCTCGCAGAGGCAGGAAGCCACGGAGGCAGATTTGCACCACCCCGTGTTCAGTCCGCCCATGCCGCCGTTCATCAAAGCTTCATCGAAAATTCGGTCCTTGTCCAGTCGTTACTCGAGTCTGAAAGCGTTAAGTTAGCAGGCATGCTTTGCGATCCGAGTGAGGAATCGCAAGCGACTTAATTTCCGAATTCGCTATCCTTTCGGCGGACAAGTCGGTTCGGAATCTCTGACAGAACTTTTGGCCATCCCAGTCGCATGCATGAATTTGCAACCAGACGTTCAATCGACAGTCGCCGCTTGCTTGAGCATTTCAACAGGAGTCCTGCGGCAAAACACACACCGACGTCTGCCCGCGTTCGTAGCCACGTTAGCGGAAGCGCGCGAGCCCTCCGGTCCTGCCATCGCCGACGTACCGGACGGCTCGCGCCGTTTCGCTAAGCAATGAGCGGTAACAAAGTGTCCGATACCTTTTGTGCAAAGCACCCGGAGGGCGAGTTCCTCGCAAAAGGTACCGGACACTTTTTTCCCGCACCATCTAAGTAGCTCGATTGCAGGGCTCGCCGCATCCAGAAGGGACGCACTTTTCATGAATTCGGCCGTCCGCCCGCTGACATGCTCGCCAGGTCCTTCCCCCGACGGCGATTCATCCGGAGGATGAATCGGCGTGTTCGTGTCCGGCAAAATCGGAGTCTGGTTTCGCCGCGGTCGTTGGTTTCGTGGCTTCCCTGTCGGTTTGTTAGACGGGGCATTCGTTTCGATTGGTTGAGTTGAGAATCTGCTGTCATGCCAACCCTTTCCGTCGGTTTTCGCTGTGTCGTGATGCCGCTGCTCTGGCTCGGTTTCACGGTTTTGCCAAACGCTCACGCGAGCGATTGGCCACAATTCATGCACGACGCGTCCCATTCGTCGGACGCGGGTGACCTGCGATTGCCACTCGATTGGCATTGGGCGGGAGCGATCTCGCTTGATGACTCCGTGTTGTCGTCCCCGGTCGTTTGGGAAGGGATCGTGTACGTGGTGGATCAGATGGGGGCCGCCTACGCGATCGACCCGATCACCCAATCGATCCGCTGGCGGACACAGCCACCTGGCGTCGATTCCGTCGGCGCGAATACCTGTTCTCCTTGCATCGTCGACGGCAAGCTCGCCTACGGAACCAACGCAGGCAGCGTCCTGTGGCTCGATCTCGCTGATGGCCAGGTGTTGTATCGGGTGGATTTGGGACAACCAATTTTCGGTTCGCTTTCGACCGCACGGGGGCGCGTCTACTTGCAAACCCACGACGGGATCATCCGTGCCTTCGGCAATCAAGGGACCGCGGTCTGGGCCTTCGATCCCTACCTCACGGCCTCGACCGAACCGGGGTCGCGTTCGAAGCGGCAATACAGCGGCGTGGAGGTCGCCGTGCGAGGTGATCGGATCGTCGCCGCAGCCGGGTTCGACGTCGTCTGCTTGAGGGAAACCGGCGACGGTGTTGAGCACCTTTGGACGCTGCCCAAGGCGATCACGGAAACGTACTTGCCAGCCGGGTTGTCGCTCGATGACAACTGGGTCTACGCCTCGTTCCCTGGAAAAGACGGGTTGGGTGCGCTGCTGCGGATCGAACTGGCGACCGGAAGGCTCGTGAAGGAGACCGGCCGATTGGATGAGCAGTGGGCGGTGTTGACGCCGCCCGCGTATCGCGATGGGTTGGTCCTGTCTTGCCGGGATGCCTTTGGGTTGTCCGCGATTCGTTTCGGCGAGTCGCCTGAGGTCGCATGGTCCGTGTTCGACGAAACGCCACAAACGGCGATCCCAGCCCACGCGGCGCCCGCCGTGGCCGGTTCTTTCGCGTTCTCCGTCATGCGCGACGGGGGCTTGGCGATCACGCCGCTCGTGGAAGATTCGACGGGGTTTCGGCCGACGTTGAAAATCCCGACACCCAACCGAGCGGTATCGACTTCGGCTCCCGCCGTTACCGAAGCGGGGGTTTACTTCGGCGATGACGACGGGTGGCTGCACGTCTTCAAGCCGGGGCCAGCGGTAGAACCTCCGGCGACGCTCCCGGACAACCAACCGCCTCGTCGGCTGGCCGCAAAGCGGTCGCTGCCCATGGTCGCCGCGGACGATCGCACCGGCATTTGGCCATCCTCTTTCGGGGGCGCGGCCAACGACAACTTCATCGCTGACCCGAGCATTCGTCCTCCCTTGCGGCGTCATTGGTCGACGAAGTGTGCCGGCCAGTTCAAGCAAGCTATCTGCGCAAACGACCAGGACCTGATTTACGTGACGTTGTCGGGGTTGGTCGAGTGTCGGGAACAGATGAACGGCCGCGTCCGGTGGCGGACGAGTCTGCCGGATCAAGCCTGGTGCCGGTCATCGGTCTTGATCGCCGAGAACAAGGTCTACGTGCCGAGGATGTACAGCCCACGCTACCCCAAATCGTTGGGAGCCGCGTCGACGTTGTACTGTCTCTCCGCCGAAACCGGTCAAATCGAATGGCAGTCACCGATCGGGATCGGCGATCGCTTGCGAGCCTCACCGGTCCACTGCCAAGGGGTCGTCGCCTTCGGTTCGCTGTACCAGGCGGGTGACGAACCGACGTTCGTACCTGCTGACCGAGCGATCGGCCAGGCGATCGACGCGTTCGATGCCGCGACCGGCCGACACCTGTATCGCATCGACTGGCCGAGCACCGGAACATTCTTGAACGGTCCCTCGGGGTGCGCGAGCGATTCCCTGTTTTTCTTTACGGGCGGCGGTGAAGGGAGTCGCGATCAGGGACAAACGATCGCGTTCGAACCACGCACAGGCGAGATTCGCTGGCGATCGCCCCAGTTCGCCAGTCAAACGGGAACGCCTTCCTACCGCGACGGTCGGTTGTACCTGCCGGGAACCTACCGCCGACCGCTCGAGTGCCTGTCCGCCGAAACGGGGGAACGGGTCTGGTCCAACCCGCTGTCGCAGGCTCGCTGGCACGTCGACACGGTTGCGCTCGGGCCAGGCTATTTCTCGGTCAACAACAAGTATCGGGGCGGCGCGTGGTTGTGGGACGCGGCGACGGGCGAACCGCTGACGCGCGACGATGAACCACGCCAACTCTGGGGGCCTGCCCACGGCTGTGGAGCGATCGTGTTGACGGCTTCCGGTCATGCCCTCTCGGCCACCATCGGCGGACTCTGCCTGACGGACATCGAAACGGGTGAAACGGCGTGGATTTCCGACGGCTTCGGTTCTTACACCTGCCCGCACCCGATCGCCGCCAATGGCCGGATCTTCTACGCCCCCCAAACCAGCGGCATGTTGTTCTGCTTCGAACCGGACTCAGCAAAACAGGCAAATCCTTGACCCAAGCGAATTCTCTTCAGCGGAGAATGTGGCAAATGCCAGGCGTGCTGCGACTTCCGGCAGATCGACCTGCCCTCGCTCACC
>RECD01000022.1 GCA_007694185.1 Planctomycetaceae bacterium | reverse complement strand
ACCTACCGGACGGCTCGCGCCGTGCCGCTAAGCACCGCAACGGGATCCTTTCGGCATGATCCACGAAGCTGGCCAACGGGGTGTCGATGTGTGCGTTCAGGTTGGGCGGGATAAAACCGGTTGAAGCGCTCAAAAGCTGCAAAATCAACCGGTTCGGTTTCACGTGCCGACCGCCGGTTTCGGCTGGATGGCAACCGGCAAAAGGGTGATGCGGTCACGGTCGGTCGCCGCAGACCGGTCCGCCGTTTCACCCGACGAAGCGATGAGTTCGCGGATTTGCTGTTGCGCGTCAGCCATCGTCACCACCACGATGGCATCGTGACCGAAGCGTTCCGTGGTCGCGTCCATGGCGTCAGCCGTGCCCCACAAGCCGACGATCAGCTTCACGTGAGGCAGTTCTTCACGGATCAGTTTGCAAACGTTGCGCGCATGCATCACCGAAGCCGGAGGCGTGGCGCAGACGAAAATCACGTCCGGATGATCCGCCGCGGCCCAATTCGCCATTTCGCAATCGAGTGACCGGATCGAAACGGCTCGTACGCAGGCTTCCGGTATTTTCAAAACCTCAACGAGCATCAGCGCGGTGAGTTCGTCGGACTCGGTACGGGCGGGCAAACAAAGGATGTCGAGCGGTGGTGCGAGGTCTTCCGTCACGTGCTTGGCGATCCCATCCACGGCACCCGATTCGAGTTCGTCATCGAGCACCGGAGGCGTCGGCGGGCGGTCACCGTAAATTTGAATCATCTCCCTCAAACTCCGCATGTTAAACCTGTATTTCTCTTCGTAGAGCTCTTCGAGTTGCCAATGCTTTTCGTTCAATACCACTGCGGGAAGGAGCACCTCGTCGTACACTTCGACGAGCGACTTGCCTTGAATGAAGTCGTCTACCAACTCCATCGCCTCATCCTGATCGCCCGCTAGCAATCGCTGATAAATCCGCGTTTTGGGCTCAAACACCGAGTCTTTTCCCAGCATCGTTTCCAGAAACCCCAAGTGAGGTATATGCTTTCCGAGCACGAAGACGCAGACGGTCAGCGGGGTTGCCAATATCAGCCCGACCGGCCCCCATAGCCACATCCAAAATATTGCCGCGACAAAGACTGCCACGGCCGACACCCCCGTGTTCCTGCCGTATAGCAGGGGCTCCAGCACGTTGCTGCTGAATAGCTCCAGCCCTAAGAACAACCCGATCGTCATCAGCGGGATCCACCAACCAGTCGAGATCGCGAACGACAACATGATCGGCATGGCGGCTGCGATCCACTCGCCGATGTAGGGAATGAACCGCAGCGACGCGGCCCCGATTCCCCAAAGGATCCAACCCGGCACACCGATAAGGTAGAGCCCGATGGCGACACAAACGCCGAACGATCCGTTGATCAGAAAGAGCATCGAAAGATAGCTCCTGACCCGTGTGTTAGCGTCCTCCAGCATCCGGGTGGTCAACGTCACGTTGCCTTCGCCCATCAAGTGGATAAACCGATCACGCAGATCGTCACGTCGAATCAAAAAGAAGACAACCAAAACGATGATAATGCCGACGGTGCCTATGATCTCGAGCAGCGTTCCGAACATGCCTCCGAAGGACTGCAGCGACCCCCCCAATGCGGAAATGACCTCCACCGAATCCGGCTCTTTTTCAGCAGCCTTTTCGTCATCTTGGGGCTCGGACTCGGGCCGTGTCCGATCATCGCCCGCTTCCTGAGCCGACCGCGTCAGCCTGCTCAGCACAGAGGTCGCAGTGACGTTCAGGTTCGCAATCCTCATCTCGAAATTACGCGTGTACTCCGGGATTTTGGGGCCCATTTGGCTCATTTGCAGCGTGGCCGCCCAGGCCGCTAATCCGACCATCGCGAACCCCAATAGCGCCGTACCCAGCACCGCCGGGACTCGTCCCACCCGCCGTCGTTCCACCCAGTCACAAACGGGAGCCAGTAGGAAGCTCACCAGGACCGCGAGCGAGAACGTGATCAACAGCGATTTGGCAAAGTACAGCGCGGCAACGATGACCACGACCGATGCCAAGAACAAAATCCAGTGGGTTTCGGAGGTCGTCGTCGGCTTTTGCATCTGATCCCTTGAACTTAGTACTGAGGTGAATTACCAAGGCTTTAACTTCCAGCCCAAAACGAAGCCGATGCCTAAGCACCAAAGCGCGACGGCTTCCGGCTTTTCACGGGAGTACGTTTGGAAGCACCCCATCAGGTCGGTAGTGGGCGCCAAGTGCTCGCCCGGTTGCTGGGACTCGCGAGCGTTGCCCACGGGCGAGCAAGCGGTTTCTTCGTTCATTTCACAATCCTCTTCAAAAGGTGGTTTGCGGGGATCCGATACTTCAACTGATCTGTTGCGAGCGAGTGCCTGAACGAACCAAGCCGAAGCGTTTATTGCAAGTGACTCTGGCAAGACGCTGGCGATCGCGTCAAGCATCTGGCGACCGAGCTGTTCAGCCGCCGGTTCCGAGCGTCGGGCGAACGCCGGGGCCGACTTGGCGGGCCCGACCAGCAGACCACCCAAGGTCACTCTGACGCCGATTGCTAAGCATTGAGCGGTAAAAAAGTGTCCGAAACCTATTGCGAGAAACTCGCCTTTCGGGTGCTTTGCACAAAAGGTTCCGGACACTTTTTAATCACACACTGCTTAGGCAGCGTCTCTCGCGAAAGGCTTCATTTTTGCATGGTACCCGTGATTTCACTTTTTTCTTTATTGATTCCATTTTTTGGATCCGGTCACTGGGCAGGGGATATGACGACAACGAAGTAGCGCATTCCCCCGGCACCAGCACACCTAGCGGCGATTAATGAGTTAACGGCGCCGCAACAGCAGACTGATCACGACGCCTGTGATAGCACCGGCACCGAAGCAGACTGCCAGCGAATCGCCTGGGCGTTGACGCACCATGTCTTCGACCTCCGCATAACCCTCGCGTACCGAAGTTGCGGCCTGCTGAGACTTTTCCTGGACCGCATCCGAAGCCTGTCGTGCGTACGCTTGAACGGTCTCACCGGCGCGGCTGACCGCCGAAGCGCCATTCTCTGAGAATTGATCAAAGAACTGATCGATGCTCTCGCGGGGGGCGCCCGTTTTCCGCTGGATCTTGCCCATCAGTTGTTCGACGTTGCCGTCGAATTCTTTGACGTCATTTTCCGAAAGCGATCTCCACTTGCTCCGTAGCTTGCCTTGGATCTCTGTCCAGTTTCCCTGGAGGGTTTGTTGATTGATCATGGTTTGTTCCTCGTTTCCTGTTCGCAGTGAGTTGTTGTGATCCTGGGGTGGGACACGTGCCTCCACACCCGCTTAGGGCGATTCCGTCATTCGCCCGTTGATTTTCGCGTGTTCGCCGACCTTGCTGACCCCGTCCGATGCGTTGTCGATCGCTTTCGTTTCCGACCGCTTCACCGTCTCGACATCTCCTTGCCGGCTGTTTTTATCCTGCATCAGATTGGTATCGGCGTTGCGACCGTCCGCGCTCGTCTCCGAACGGGACAACATGAATCGGTCTCCAGAAGAAGACCGAGCCAATCACGACCGCCGCGAGACAAAGTTGCCTCGCAAAGGTTCGATTCGTGGCTCAGCTTCTTTTCGATTAGCCCGCCCGGACACTTTCGTGTCCGAAACGGGTCAGAATCTTCGGAATCAGGTGATTCCTACAGGTTGCCAAGCGGCGTTGCGGGTTGCGGTTGATTCCGCGGTGCGTTCGGCCGTCCAAGGCGGGGGCGTTCGACACGCGGACGTTCAACACGCGACCGTTCAGCCCTTGGCGTTGCCGGGCGTATTCCCGCAGGCGTTGCCGGGCGTGTTGCCGAAGGCGATGCCGGAGGTGTCACCGAAGGCGATGCTGGGGGGCTCACCGAAGGCGTTGCCGGACGTATGCCCGCAGGCGTTGCCGGGCGTGTTGCCGAAGGCGTTGCCGGGGGTGTTACCGAAGGCGTTGCCGGGGGTGTTACCGCAGGCGTTGCCGGGGGTGTTACCGCAGGCGTTGCCGGGGGTGT
>RECD01000024.1 GCA_007694185.1 Planctomycetaceae bacterium | reverse complement strand
GCAAGTCGAGGACTTAGCCGGCAACCGGCTCAGCGACCGTCGCTGGCCAGCGAACGGCTAACGCCGTTCCCTACTCTGGCCGTTGGTCCCCAGAACCGGCTGAGCTTTCCCCACCCGGCTCCGCTGCGGTGCGGTAGACTGACCTGCCAACTTTTCTCCGCTCGCCCCGCCTTCCGCTCATCGAGGTGATCATGAGTCTCGGCCTTTTCGTATCCCGGTGGCAATCGAACCTGACACGATCGGCCCGGTCATGGCGGACACTTGGGCCGCTTGTGCTGCTCTCCTTCGGAACATGCGCCGGGTGTGGCAACCCCAGCGATCCACTCGGCATCGACGTCCAGCCCGCGGCCGCCGAAGCGGCGCCCGCATCGCCGCCGGCGACCGCTTCCCCGGAAAACACCGCCACGAAATTGATCTCAACGCCTAATGAGGCGGAGGGTGAGGATTGGCAAGGATTCCGCGGCCCCGGGGGGATGGGGTTCGCACAACGCGGCACAGCCTTCTGCGCCGACGGCAAAACCGGCGAGCTGATCTACGAACAACGTCTCGACCGCGCGGGCCAAGTCTACGCGTCAGCCATCACCGACGGCGAACACATCTACTACGTCGCCCGAGACGGAAAGACATTCGTTGTCCGCGCTACCCCCGAGTTGGAACAGGTCGCGATGAACGAACTCAGTGACGGTACCAACTTCGACGCCAGCCCCGCCATCGACGGCTCACGCCTGCTAATCCGCTCGAATCGCTTCCTCTACAGCATCGGTTCGCCCTAACGTCACCTAGCCCAGATCAGTAAAACTCCCAGCCCGGCGGGCGACACATACTTGCCGGTGGCGTAAGCCACCGGAACCCAATGTTAGAGCGCACTAAGCCCGCAGGGCGACACATCCACGCGCGCAATCAGCCCTGCCCCCAACAAACTCCGCCCGTGCTTTTGACAACTCAGCAACCACGCGCCCCAAAGCCCCTTCCCCCTCAGCGCAAATCGTCCGTCCGAGTGCCCAAGTACCCCTGCTGAATCAACTCATCCCGGCTGATCGGCTCGCCCCCCGCGATCGTCGTCAGCGCCCGCAACGCCTCCGGCGGGATTTGGTTGCTGACCCGATAGCCCGAAATGCGGTCGGCGAAAACCACCAGCGGGTGACGCCAATGAACCGCCGATATCCCCGGCCGGTCGGGATCGCCGGTGTGGCCCAGCGGCACGATGTCGTCGATCACCTCGATGTCCCGCGGAGCCAACCACGGGATGGTCGAATCGGCCGTTTCGCTCACCAAGATCGTGTTCTGAGTTCCGTCCGTGATGTCGCTCAACCGAGTCGATACGGTGCCTGGAAACGCGGTGCCCGGACCGGTAATCAAGACCACGTTGGTGTGGGTTGTCGACGGCGGTTCGCTATGCGACCGAAAGGTACGCGGCATCCGGTCAGCCAACTTCGAGTTGTTCGGCCCGTCCCACGGCTCGGAAAAATCGTACGATTCGTACAGCCGATGTTCTTCGACGAACGGCAGGATCAGTACCCGCCAACTGTGAATCGGTTTGCCGCTTTCGTTCACCAGGTACGCCGGCGGAAATTGCCCATGGGTGTCATGGTAGTTGTGCAAAGCCATCGCAACTTGGGCCAAAGGAGAATAGGAAGCCATCGTCTGCGCCGCTCGGCGAGCCTCTCGGACCAGAAACCCCAGCCCGACCATACCGCCAACAGCGATCACCACGACCAGACCGATAATCAGCCAACATCCGCGGCGGGAAACCAGCTCCACCGGCGGTGGTGGTGACGGATCCGCGATTTGCAGGGCGCGTTCACGTGCCGCTTCCCCGCTCGGAACCTGGTGGCCGTCACAATCGGTGGCTCCCACGGCCTGTAACAAACCGACGATCGGATCGTACGTGTCCCAATCGACTACCGCTCTAGAAGCCAAGGCGGTATCGAGCGGTTTAGGACCGTAGATTTCCCAAGCCTCCTTGGACGCGACGAAGTTGGGATCGGCACCATGATCCAGCAAGACTCTCACTACCTCGGCATTTCCCCGCAGGATGGCGGGGAACAACGCTGTCGCGCCTTGCTCACACGGCAAGTTCAAATCGATACCCGAGCCAGCAATCCGCTCAACCTCCGCGACATCATCCGCCGCGATCGCGGCCAACAGCCTGGCATGGGAATCGTTCATGCTCAAATCACCGGATGAGGACTAGGCTGCCATTGACGCCTACGAAGAGACCCGCATCCTACCACACTTCCTGCCGTCCGCGTCACCCTTGACTGCGATACCAGCGAAACTGTGGATTCTAAGGTAGCAGGCACAGCCCCTGTGCCGTCCGCCGTCTTTCCGCCTCCCAAAAGCGTCGCTTTTGAAGTGCCATGGCAAACGGAGTATGCCTACAGCCTAGCCTTTCGCCAAAATCCACAGCCTCTGCGCAGCCGAATGCTGGTTGTCGGGCATCCACCAGATGGTGTCGCCACCCGCTCAACCACCGCCAAATCGCTCTCATCACGTCGCTTTGACACCCCTCGGCGAAGACAAAAGCCAGCACCGCTGGTAATTCAAAAAAACGACTGAGTACCGATAGCACAACCGATCACGAAGAATTGGCCATCAAACTTCCCCCTTCGTGCTCTTCGTGTCCTTCGTGGTAACCCCGTCCGGCGACCAACAGATCGGGCGTTTCCAAACCGCACGTTGCAATTGAAAAAATCAACGTCGAAACACCGAATCCCGAGCCAAGTCTCGTTTCAACGGTGGATGCGCAATCGCTGCGGCGGCCAGAACGTGTGAGTGACGACACCGTGCATGTAGGATTCAGGAACCGCGAAAGGATTGTGTCCCGGCGCACCCTGCTTCCACAATCGTGAGTCCATCGATTGCACGGAAAAATCCCCCAGCACAAAGTATTCGTTATCGCCAAGCACGGCGGGGCGGTCAAGCGTGCCCCATAATTCTGGCTCGAACAGATTCGGAAATTCGCTCAAGTATTCAATTCCTTGAAGTGAATCAGGCGGTGTAAGTCGCTTGCCATCGACCCAAACGGCACCATCGTGAATGTGGATCTTTTCGCCAGGTAACCCGATCAGGCGTTTGACGTACAGATCCGTCGGATTCTCGGGATATTGAAAGACAGCGAGATCCCATCTGCGCGGCCTGAGAAACTTGGTCACCATAAACCGGTCGGCCGAGTGAACCAACGTGTCGACATCCGAAGGTTCCGTGACATGGAAACCGTCACAAATCATCCGCGTCGGATCGGTCATGCCAAATCCTTCCCTCGCGGGCGTGCCATAATTTGGCTTGCCGCACTCAGGACAGCTTCCCCTCCAGTGAAGTCCCAGCAACGTCGGAGCCATCGAGTTCGTTGGGGCAACGAACGCTTCGAAGAGAAAGGGTCGTAGCACCAAAAGAGCGAAAGCCAGCGTCAAGGCCGAAGCGAACAGGGTCGGGAGCCACGCTTGGGCCGCTCGCAAGAAACGAACCCTGAAAACGGTGCTGATCACAGCGACCGGCATGATAACGGCCGTAGCGGGTTCCAAAAGTTGGAAAAAGAACGACTGCCCGAAAGTCGACGTTGAAACGACGAAGAACAGAACATTGAACGCGACCTGCAAAGTGATCACAACGGCGGTCGCGACCACGACGCGACGCATCGTCACGTCCGCCACTTTCGCCCAACGCAATCCGAGCCGCAGGAACCAAACCCATAACAAAACGGATGTGAGCAACAATCCGACGAAGTAGGAGACGAGGAGGATTGTCGATAGCATGGGAAATGGTCAGCGTGTTGCCAAATGACGAATACGAAATCGGTGCCGCGAAAGTTACCCGCCCGCTTCATCGGGGGCGGGATGGTCGCTCGGCCGAACCCGGCGAATTCGCTCGCATGATATCATCCGATTGCCCTCCGCTGGGCACTGTACTCCCTGGCAATTCCAAGTCGTCAACGGCAGAAATGCACCACGAAGGACACGAAGAGCACGAAGGGTTCGGAAGCCATGCCGC
>RECD01000025.1 GCA_007694185.1 Planctomycetaceae bacterium | reverse complement strand
GTAGCTACCGTCGCCAGACGGTGGCCGTACCCAACGGATTGGAAAAAAACAGAAACTTATTTTCCGCACGGTGCTAAATGGACTCATCGATCAGTGTCCGAGGATTTTTTTTCTCGTCCGGCTTTTCGACCTTGTAAGCACCTCCGCATGAATCATTCGGCAAAATCAGCCGGCACGCGCTAGCGTCCGGTTACCGGAAACCGGACGCTAGCGCGTGCCGGCTGATAGTGATTATCACCAAAGACTCATGTCGACCCGCTTACTCTCGTCCTTGTCGCCGAGTATGCTGGCGTGGATATAGCTCGGGATCCGAGTGAATTCACACGCGATCTGTTCTGTCGAGACGATTCCTTCGATCTGATTGATCGCTGCCTGTCCGGCATCCCAAACGGCCTGCGCGTGGTCACGTCCGTGGCTTGAAACGAGTTTCTGAAGCGATAAGTCGGTTACGTAAGTCAGGTGCGCGGTCGTGTTTCCCGTATTGACCTGGCAACACCGATCCCGCTCGATGAGAGCCACCCGCAGGCCCGCTTGTTTCAGCAAATAGGCCGAGACGATCCCGGTGTTACCCCCGCCGACAATCAACACATCCACTTCGATCGATTCACTCAAAGGAGTAAATCGAGGCATCGAGACGCTTTTCCAAAATGATCCATTCATCGCTTGTTCGCTCTCGGTGTGTGTGAAAGTGCCATGTCTGGACGGGTGTCTGAACATTGATTCCGAGAAGGACAACGCGTCTCACAATTCGCTCTTTTTCGCATTCGGCCTGCTGTTTCCAGCCAATCGGCTCAAAGCCGAGGTCGGCCAACTTGGCATCTTCCGTCCCCGCCGACGGCAGATTCGAGTGGGAATTGTCCCCGAAAGCGAACGCCAAGAGCATCGTGCAGATCGTTAAAACGGCATGGTGGATTCAACCATCCCACCTTCATGACAAGAAGCCGCCGATCTTCTACACGGGTGAGTCCTAGCCATTGAGGCGTCTCCCGTCAGAGCGAAAAAGCAAACCGAGCACCTCAACAGAAATTTTCGGCAGTATCGTCGCAACAGCCCAACGTTGGCGTCGGATACCCAAACAAAATAATGCCCGCGTTCATCGCCACGTTAGCGGAAGGGCGCAAGCCCTCCGGTCTTATCATTACCGACGGACCGGACGGCTTGCGCCCTCACGCTACATGGCGATGAACGAGGCCAGACCTTGGTGTCGGCTTTGCCAAAAGATACCTGTCGGCGTGCTTAGGATCGTGCGGTAAAAAAGCTTCCCGGACATTTTTTTCCGCTCATTGCTAACCTTTCATGAAGTTGTCGGCTGCCCGCTATTCGCGACTGTCTTCCTTGCGCAACGCGTAAACCGCGGCTTGCCAGGGCGCCATGTGGAGGAACAGGCCACTGCTTTGCAAGCCATCGCCGCTGCACTGGTAGCCGGCCGAACTGAGTTGATCCTGCAACCGCCAGGATTTGTTGGCAAGCCCCGCGAACGGCAACCGAACATGGCACTGACTCGGATGGGGTGCATAGTTCACGGCGACCACCAACGAATCATTCTTTCCACCCTGCCACGCGAAGACGAGGAAAGCGTCGTTCGTTGGGTTCCCTTCCTTTCCTGGCGTGCATTCCAGCAATTGCCATTGACCGTTGCGAACGACCGGCAATCGCAACACGGCCAGCAGTTGTTCATAAAAGGACTTGAGGGTTTCGTCGACCGGTTCCTGCGGACCGCGAACCAGGTGAGGAGAAATCCTTTTTTGTCGGCCATCGAATTGGCCTTGATGGAAGAACCGCAGGCCGGGAGTGAGATAACTGATCACCGCCGCGGCCCGGTGGACGTCATGCGAGAACGTTGCCGCCGCCCGCGGTTCATCATGATTTTCCAGGAATCGGGCCAGCTTGTCCTGGTAGTCGATTTCCCTGTTGAAGTGTTCGCGGACCGGCCGCGCGCGGCCCTCCCGCAGTCGGTCGTAGAGTCGCTTGTCGTACGCATAGTCGAACCCTTGTTGCTGGATCATCCACTCCATATCCCAGTAGACTTCGGCAAGGAGCAGAAAGTCAGGATGACGTTCGTGAACTCGGTCGATCGCGGGCGGCCAAAACGGCTCGGCGCTCTGCCCCCAGGTTTTCAGGAAGACGCTAGGCAGAACCAGCATCGCCATGTCGCAGCGGACCCCGTCGCATTGTCCGGCGATCTTCACCAGTTCACCCGTCATCGCCTCTTGCAGGGCGGGATTGGTGTAGTTCAGTTGCAGCGTATCGGGCCAACCGGAAAAGTGCGGGTCACGTCCGTAGGCGAAGATGGTGTCACCGTCACGACGCTGCACCCGTGTGTAATTCTCGGGAGCGTCAATCATGTCGCACTCAGTACCTTGTATGAAATAGTCCGGATGGTCCTCGACCCACGGATGATCCAGCCCCACGTGATTGGGGACAAAGTCGAGCATCAGCTTCAAGCCACGCAGGCGGAGCCGTTCACGGAGGCGAGCGAGTGCGGCGGTGCCCCCCAGATCCGGATGCACCGTGTAGTCGGTGATCGCGAAGCCCGAACCGGCGATGTCTTCCTCGCGAAGATCGGGCAACGTCTCCTGAAATTCCCGACGCCATTCGGGATTGTCGCGTGAAACCTGCTGTGCCCCTGGGCCGGTCTGCCAGACACTGAGGAACCAAATCCAGTCGAACCCCAGATCGGCGAAGCGATCGAGTTCCGCATCGGGGATGTCGTCCAGAGTGGTCGGACGATTCAGGGTTTGGGCCAGGTCCGTAAGCCAGACTCGAGAATTGATCTGGTACAGGCTCGGGTATCGGGGGTCTGCCATCGAATCAGCTCGAAAGTCACAAGTCATGTTCGCAGGTTTGCAAGTGCAACGATCGTTGGTCGGTCTGGACCGATTCGGCCAACCTGATCATCGCCTTTGGGATGATTCGCGACAGCGTTTAGGATCGTGCGGTAAAAAAGTGTTCGGAACCTTTTGTGCAAAGCACCCGAAGGGCGAATTCCTCGCAAAAGGTTCCGGACACTTTTTTACCGCTCATTGCTTATAGGCCCGATCGAGGTCCACTTTCAGACTGCTTCCAGCAGGGGAGGTTGGGGGCGGAGGCTTGGAGGGTGCGGATCAGCGGGCCGCTGCCGGCTCCGCAGCTGATGATCGATCGCATCACGTCCTCAACCGGTAGGCTGACGTGGTGTACCAACTCCGGCTTGAGGTGGTAAATGTTCCCCGACGTGGGGTTGGGGCCGGTCGGCACGAAGACGCTGCACCAACCGTTCGCATGCCGCTCGGTCACGAACGCCGTGACCATCGTGTCGTTTTCGAAAATCCGCACCAAGGCGACTGACGCAAACGGAGATTCCCGATTGCCAAGGAATTGCTGGAGCGTTTCCTTGATCAGGTTGTACCCCGGAGCGATACCTAACAATCGCTGATCGATCAGCTCGTAGAGGAACCGCCCGATCCGCCAGGTGACGAAGTAGCCGACCAACATGCAGACACAGATCACCAAGGTGAGCGCCATCAGGAAGGCGACGAAATCGCCGGTCCCCTCGGTTTGTAGCGATTTGGCGATCGGCAATAGCCAGCCTTGGAGGTGTTGAACGACCCAGTGCAGGACCGCCCAGAGGATCACTCCTGGTAACAACACCAACAGCCCGGCAAAAAAAGATTGGCGAAGCGATCTCTTCAGCTCGTTCATCACGGGAATCCGGTCAAAGGGTTCGAGTTCGAGTCGTTAGGAAACGGGTTTGCGGTGACTTTTAGCGAAGAGCCCACCCACCGAGTGGATGGCAGAATCGGCATCTGACGCGGGCGTCCCTTTGGGGGCCACTTCGTGCCGCCCGATTTTACCGGTCTCGTGGCAAACGACGAATCGGGCCCCGCAGACGGATCGCGGCCCTCCGGAAGGTGCCACCCGGCCCTCCGGAAGGTGCCACCCATTTTTCTCGCGGCCCTCCGGAAGGTGCCACCCGGCCCTCCGGAAGGTGCCACCCGGCCCTCCGGAAGGTGCCACCC
>RECD01000088.1 GCA_007694185.1 Planctomycetaceae bacterium | reverse complement strand
ACCGGTTCAGTGGTTTCGGCCGGTTCGGCGGTTGAAGCTGGGGCTTGCGTTGGGGTGGACTGCGGCTCAAATGCGTCCGCTTCGACCAGATGCTCCAGCAGCACGGGTTCGCCCGCTTCGATCCGATCCTTGGGGACGAGTCCTTCCAGCGATCGGAGGCTCGAGAGCGCCCCAGTGGGGACGGTCTCGGACGACCAGTTGACCAAGGCCAATCTTTCGGCGGGGATGTTCGCGCCGGGGCAGAGTTGGCGAACGGCAACCAAAATTTCGACCGTCCGTTTCGGCGAGGACGCCTCGGCTTCTCGGGCCAGTCTGCCGGCACCGGTCGCCGTGATCGCTCCGCAGATCATCGCCAGGAACAAAAGAACCGGTTTTCCTCGCATCACTTGCCTCGTCAGGGAGTTTGGCCACCTGGTGTGTCTGCCAGCCGGCAACTTCGTCCCAGAAGATGGTCGTCCAGCGAAGCCCGCTCGCTGGACTCGAACAGGAGCCACCGATACAACCGTCGCGACCGGTCCGGGCTTGCGGGGAAACCTTCGTTCCGAGGGCGGAAAGTCTCGCCAGGCTGCAGGGTTTGCCCAGTCCGCGTGCTAGCTTTCTTTGGCAAAAGTGCTGTCGTCAACGTTGTCGGCACATCCCATGTCTGGTGGGATTTTCTCAAGCTTGTCAACTCATTTCGCCAGGAAGTCATTCGCATGGTCAACACGATTTCGTCGCGTGAAACGGCAGATGCCAACAGTCAGACTCGTCGCCGCATCGGTCGCAAAACGGATGGCGGCAGGTCAGCGGTTCCGCAGCCCAAAATGGCCCGTCGCCGGTACATCGACCCGACCACCTGCGAACGGGACTACGGGACGGACGAGTTGGATTTCATGCGGGCGTTGGACGCCTACAAGCGATCCTCCGGAAGGATGTTCCCGACTTGCAGCGAAATCTTGGAAGTGGTCCGTGCGCTCGGTTATGTTCGATTGACGGCGGAGCAGGCCGAATGTCTCGGCGGCTCACATGGTCAGGAGGTCGATTTCGGACGCTGAGCGATCGGGAATGAGGGGGTCGATGACTGGATCGGGAGCGTGCGTGCAGGGGTTACGGTATTTGTGGGCCGCTCCCAACACGATCTTGGGGCTGATCATCGGCGTGCTGTTAGCCGGTCGGTTTCGCCGGGTGGACGGCGTGATCGAAATTGACGGAGAGCGGGTCGCTTGGGCCCTCGAGCGGTTGTGGGTCCCGGCCGCGGCGCTGACGTTGGGGCATTGCGTGCTGGGGCGGGATCGGGCGGCGTTGGAGCGAACGCGACGGCATGAGCGGGTACACGTTCGTCAGTGCGAACGGTGGGGGCCGTTTTTCTTGCCGGCTTACCTACTGATTTCGCTCGGGCTCTATCTGGTCGGTCGAGACGGCTACCGAGACAACCCGTTCGAGCAGGAAGCGTACCGGTCGGAGCGGCGTTGATCCCGGTCGCGTCCCGCCTGCCATTGGCCGGAAACTCAGGCGGCTCGCGAAGCCGGTTGTCGTCCGATCGCCGGTGCCGGGGCTGTCAGCTCTGCCAACTGTGTCGCTGGTAGCTTGCTGAAGCCACCAGCCGACACCGACGCGTCGTCGGTGTCTCTGCTCACCGTAGCGGAGATGCGGGAAGGCTGGGGGGCGTCCAGCCCGTCTTCGCCATCTTCGGAATCCGTCAACGTCTGGCCCGCTGACGTCCCTTCGGATTCGACCGGAGTGACCCCCAATCCCTTCAGAATTTCACAGAGTTTGAGATCGAGTTCGTCGAGTTGTTGCAAGACGTCGTTTTGGCGTCGCTCCAGGTCGGCCAACAGGTTACCGGATTCCGAAGTTTCGCTGGAACTGGTTGCCGACTTGAACTCGATCAATGCCATCGTCTCCAGGCTTGAGCTGACCTGGGTAAGAACTTCCCTGTCCCGACCCACTGGCAGGCATCGGTTGAGGGAACGGCTCGTGATGACGGTCGATCGGAAAGGTCCTGTTGGCTAAGTTGGGGTGAGTTTGCGGGCGACGTGTTTGGGGGTGGGGGTTCAGCGTCTCGGTTTGGCAAACTTGATTTTTTCGATCAATTTGACGGTTTGGTCCCCTTCTTTATAGCCGCTGACGGCCGTGATCGATTCGATCACGTGCTCGTATCGGAGATGGAAGTCGGTATCGATTTCGATTTCCGGCCCTTCTCCGGCGTCGTCTCCGGGAACGGCGGAGCCGACGAGACCGATGACGGTGTTTTGGAGCGATGCGAAATCGACGCCCAACGAGATTTCGTTCAGCTGGATGGAGGTCAACATGCCCGAGTCATCCGCCCTCAGGCGAAGTTTGATCGGCAGTTCGGTGTCGTCGACCGCGCCGCTTTCGTCGCTGGCAAGCGGCATGCGGACGCTGAAATCGCCCTCCATTTCGACGATCTTGAAGGTCATGACGAAGAAGACCAGCAGCAGAAAGACGATGTCGATCATGCTGGTCATGTTGACCTCATGCTTGACCGCTTCTTGGCGATTTCGGACTTTCATGACCGGTCCTCCTTCACCCGCAAGGCGAAGCGTTCCAGTTCTTGGTCTTGGGCAACCCGGATCACCTCTTGGACATCGCCGGCGGCGGTGTCCTTGTGGGCGCGGATGATGACGTTCGCATCGGCGGGCGATTTGCCTTCGGCGCGAATGACCGCCAGTTCGCGGCTCAGTCCGATTCGCAAGTTGTCGACGGTGTAGCTGTCACCGCCGAGGATGATCGCCCCGTCTTGGGTGACGTGCAAAACGATCGGGAATTGCAGCGCCTCCTCCGGCGGTTTGACCAACACGCTTTGGGGCAACACGACCCGATCGTTCGCTTCGGTTTGCGCGAAGTTGATCAACACCATGAAGAACGCGATCAGTTGAAAGACCATGTCGATCATGGGCGTCAAATCGCCCTCCGCCAGATCCACCTTTCGTGATTTTACCTGCATTTCATCGGTCCTGGTTCGCCTTGCTGACGGAGTTCGGAATCAACGTTTGGCGGCTGGGGATTGGTCGTTATCGAAGCGGCTCATCAGGTTTTCACTGGTCACGCCGACTTCCAGCAGCAACCTGGCGACCCGGTTTCGGAGGATGTTGTAAGCGGCGATCGCCGGGATCGCGACGGCCAGGCCGACCAGGGTTGTGAAGAGTGCTGTGGAAATCCCCTCCGCCAACTCGGCAGGTTTGGGGGAGGCCCCGGCCAGGGCGATGACCTGGAAAGAGGCGATCATCCCTTGGACGGTACCGAACAACCCGACCATGGGGCTGAGGTTACCGATCAACGCCATGTAGCTGAGTCGGTGCTCGAGCTTCATGCTCTCCTCTTCACCGACTTCCTGCATCCCTTCCAGGGCTTTCTGGTAGCCCTTGGAAAGCTTTGCCAAGCCCGCGGAGAGGACCTGTCCTAAGACCGATTCGTCGGCACGGGCCAAGTCGTAGGCGTCTTGGAACTTCTTCTCGTTGAGCTTTTCCTCGAACCCGTCGATCAATTCCTGTGGGACAAGGGTGTCACGCCGGGCGGCGAGCAGGTTCATGACGAACAGCGACACCAGGGTGATGGAAAGCGCCAAGAAAATGAACGCGTAAGGCAAACCGAGCGACTTGAGGGTCCATCCCAGCAGGCTGGTGGGAGCCCCTGGCGTGGCCGGGGGGGCTGCCGCGGCCGCCGGGTCGGCTGCTGCCTCGGGTTGGTCCGCGGGCGGATCGGCGGGCGCCGCGACCGCGGGAGCCGGGTCAGCGAATTCGTCCAGTTCATCTTGGGCATGAACGCTGGTCAGCCCGCTTGCCAGCAAGCAGACGCCGATCGCCAAGTACCGGATCCAAAGCCCAAGGGGGGCCGGACAGAGGAGACGCCGAAATTGCATGGGTGAAGATCCTGAGGTAGATCGAAAACGCGATGGGAAAGTGATTTTGGGGCTCGGCAGAGGAACCTGGCGGCGAGCCAAGCCTATGCCGCGTCCGTCAAGATTCCGAACAGGCAGGCGAGCGGTCGACCGGGTTTCGCGACGGTTCCCTGCGGAGGCGATCGGCACCGCCAAAGACTAGTTCATTTTACCCGACCCGGGTAACGTTGCTGCAATTCTTGCCGGGCCTGGGCCGCCCGTTCCGGTTTACCGACTTGGGGCCAGAGTTCGATCAGTCGTTGCAGCGCTTCGGCATGGGCAGCGGCTTGCCCGGAGAACATCAGGTGGGTGTGAAGGTATGCCAAAACGGCTCCTTCCGCGTCGTCGAGCGATTCAAAGCAGGCACCTTGGGAGTTGTAGATGCTCGCGGCGAGTTCCGCATCGACCAGATCGATTTCTGCTATCAACGAATCGAGTTGGGCGAGCCCCTGTTCCGCTTGGCCTTGTTTGGCCAACGCGAGGGACTGGGCCGCTTTGGCCAATTTTTGCAAACGCAGGCCATCGACCGATTGAATGCCGGCCCCGATCGCCTTCTCCAGAAAACTTTGGGCTTCGGACAGGTTGCCTTGACGCAGGTGCGCGACGCCCGTCAGGTAGTCGGATTCGATTTTTAGCTCGGGAATCGGGGCCTGGCTGAGGGCGGCGTAATAGCGGATCGCGGGCTCGTAACTGCCGGAAGCGACCGCGAGATCGCCGAGGATTCGTGCCGCCTTGAAGAAGTGGTAGCTCTGACGATTCGCCGAGACGAAACCGTTCATCTTGCGGGTCGCTTCGGCCAGGTTACCGCGGCCCCTCAGGGCCAGGGCCGCTTCGCTGCGGGCTAAAAAAAACATCGCGTCCGCCCTGATCACGTCCCGTTTGATCGCGCCGAAATCGACTTTGGTGAGTGAATCGATCGCTTGGTCGAAATCGCCGTCCAAGGCGAAGTCGCGACCCCGTGTCAGCGGGTTCGGTTCGTCTTGGAAAATGATCCGACGGATGCGGTCGACCGGAATCGTCTGCGTCGCGCTGCCCGCTTCGATGGCCACGGCTTGAGGTCGAATGTCGGTGATTTTGCCGACCACGGGGTTCCCCGTGATCGGGTAGATTCGATCGACTTGTGCGAACGAATTCCCCGACGCGGAGGTGACCGCCCAGACGAGGCCGACCAGCAGCGAGTGGGCGAGAACGTTGAGGCATTCCGAGGGGTTACTGGCGAATCGCATGACATCTCATAGGGAGGAAAAGTCGAATCAGGTTGACGAGTCGGTCGGGGCAACCGTTGGTCGCTGACGTCGCCCTTGAGGGCCTGGTGAGTCGGGTCGGCGAGAGGGAGGGCGGCGGGCCCGCTCCTAGGTCCCTTACTAGCCTACTTTGGGGGGGGCATGATGGCCGATAAACCTTCGGGTGCTTTACCGAGAGCTTTTTGGATTTCCTTAAGCAGCAGGTCGAAGTCGCGTCGCCGCTGGGGACCGCCGAGTTCCGGGTAGAGGGCCGCCACCTGCTTGATGTCGGCGACGGCCTGTTCGATCAGTTTGTTCTCTTGGCTGGTTTTGCCCATCATGAAGCGGCACAGGGCGATGTGGTACCTCGCTTCAAAAAAGGTGTCTCGGAACTCGGCTTTGCCGCTGAGTAATCTGCTGATCCGGCCCCAGCCCCAAATCACGTTTTTGCCATCAGCGTCCTTTCGGGCCCCCATCAACGCGAACTCGAACGACCTGGTAGCGAACGGCGGGTCCAGGGTCCCGGCCCATTGCTCGTACGATCGGGCCGCTTCGATTTGGGCATCGATCATCATGGGGGTCTTAACCAGTATTTCTTCGAACAGGTCGATCGCCTTCTTGTACTCACCGGAGAGGCGAAAAGCGCGCGCCAGTTGATACTTCAGGGTCGCGGGTGTTTCGTCACCCAGTCGCCCGAGCAGGGTTTCTAGGGTACGGGTTGCCGAAGCCAACAGTTCGGCCGCTTGGCCCTGAGCGCGAATATCCTGTTCCCCCATGGAGGATTCGCCCAACTGCAACAGGGTTTGGCCAACCCATTGCAGGGTCGTCGGTTCCTCAGTCGAGTCCGCGATCGAATCCAAAAAGACCTTGAACGCGGTGACCAGTTTCGTTTTGCGGTTCGGATCGGCTGCATCGAGTTGGTCGCGGATATCGCGGGCCAAGCCGAGGTAGATACGGATCAAGCGGTCGTTGGCATCCGGCTTGTCGGCGACACTGGCCTGCAACCGTTCCATCACCTCGGTTGCCCGATTCAGCAGTTCACCGCCGTCATCACCGCCGGCGGTCATCACGCCGACCACCGCCTGCAGTTCGACACTATGCAAATCGGAACGAAAACTGTCGCTCGGTTCGGTGATGGTCTCCAGCATCGTGACCGGGCCGAACTTGGGGTCGTCCAGGGCGGCTAAGGCGGCGGTCGGTTCGCCACGCCGTAACTCGACCTTGGCCAACACCAAGGCGGCTTGAATCGGTTCGGCTGCGGTCACGGGGCCGGGAAGTCCCGCCAGGCCGGATCGCAATTCGTTGGCGGCTTCCGGTAGCAGTTCGTCGGCCTCTTCCGACCGGTTTTCCTGGCGCAGGATCAGCGAGCGGTTCCACAGCAGTTGGCCCATCAGCCGCTGGTGGCCGAGTCGTTCCTCGCCTTCGGGCATCCGCAAGATCAGTTGTTTGGCGTCTTGCCAGCGGTCGTCGTCCAGCGCCAGACGGATCATCACGCCTTGGGCGGCGGCCGCTTGGCGGTCGCTGGGCCAGCTCCGAATCAGGTGTTCGCCGAGCGATTCGATTTGACGGACCACACCTGGCTTCGATTCGCTAGGCAATTCCTGGGCCAGGTTTTGCAACGAGGTCAGCGCGATCAGGCCCCCATGCAGGCCCTCTTTTCGGCCGGGTGCGGTCCGGGACAGGTATCCGCCGACCGCGGCGGCATCCCAGATCTCGCCCCGCTGAAACAGGCTGTAAGCCAGGAAGAGGTGAGCCTGGTGCAACAATTCGGGGTCGCGTTCGTTGAGCGCCAAAGCGGACTTGAGCAGTTCCACGATGATCGCATGGCCCTCGGCAATCCGCTGATTCAGCAGTTCCAATTCCTGGGCCGCGTCCGTCCCCTCTTGGCCGCCAGCTTCCGCTCGCTGAGTCAGCAGTGGTCGCGTTTTGGCCAGCTCTTCGTTCAGTTGCAGCAGTTCCCGTGTTCGGGTCACCGCTTCCTCGAGCGACGTCGGCTGGGTGAACTCGAGCTGGGCGGTCGGCTCGTCCGGCTGGAAGCCCAATGCTGCCAACATCTCGCGGGCGACCGGTTCGTGAGGGCCAGGAATCTTGACCGCCGACGCAAGCAACGGACGGGCCAAGCTCGAGCGGGTCCGTTTGGCTTCGGCGGCCTTGCCGTCGGCGGTCGCCTTGTCCGATTGGGCGAAATAGGCCTTCGCCAGTGCCACCTGCAATTCGGCGAACTCCGCCGATCGCCTTTCATCTGGGCGGGCGGCGTCGACCAACGGTTTGGCTTGACCGATCGCCTCGTCGATTTTCGGCGGTTCGTCGGCCAATCGAATCTCGATGAGCGCCGTCATCGCTCGTAGTCGCACGGGACGCAACTGCGGGATATCGGGCTGTTCGATGACCCGGAGCAGGCTATCCAAAGCCTCCGCGTTCTGACCCAATCGGCGCTGAATCTGGCCTCGGTTGAGCAACGCTTGGGCACCTTGCAAGTAGCCTCCGTACTTGTCACTGAGCTCGGTGAAGGTCGTCAGCGCGGCTTCCAGGAGTTGTTTTCCTTCGCCGGCCGGGTCACGATAGGTTTCGGCAGCCAATTGCTTCGACTCGGCGCCCAAAGACAGGGCCTGCAGAAACTCGAAGCGGTATTGGTCTCGCAGCAACGCCTTCTCCGGCTCCTTCGCGGCATCGATTCGTTGCCCCTTCATCTCCTCCAACAGGCCGCGGAGCCGGGTTTCGATCTCTTGAAAAGTCGTCGAGGCCGCGAGGTAGGAATCCCGCGCGGCGGCACGGGTCTCGTCGTCCGGATCACCGGCAATCACCAATTGGCGGGCCCGTAGCATTTGGAGCTTGCCGAGTTGCAGCCTAGCTTCGGACAGCCGTGGATGATCGCTGGCCTGCAGGAACTTCTTCAATTCATTTTCGGCGGAGACAAAAAATGAGTCCCTGTCGCCGGCGGTCCGCGCGGCCACCGCCGCGTCGATGTACGTCTGTGCCTTCTCGAGCGGTACGGCTTCGACGAACTCTGCCGGCAGGCTGGGCATGCGGTCTACACGGTCGAGATAGGCGATCGCCATGTCAAACAGCCCCGCGGTCCGCAGTCTCGCCACAAACTCTCGGCCCGGTTCCCCGGCCTGGGCTGAAGACGTCAACGCCGCAATCGCCAGCAGCGTCGCCACGAGGAGAATCGGCAACCGACATTCGCGGCCGTCGGCTTGCCGGCTTCCGTCGGAATGGGAGCAGCAAAAAAACCTTCGCCAATAGTAGCGGAATAGGGACACCGGCATCGAGCAGGCCTGCGGGTGAAAGTGAGTCCGGGTTGGGCGAGGAACCGACGTTTTCAAGTGGGCCGGGTCGACTCGATACTCTACCATGCAAGTATAACCCCTAAGTCCCCGCCGGGCCTCCTTGGATCATGCGAATTCCTTCGGCTCTGACCGCTGGCAGCCTCTATCACCAGCGCCGACGGTCTGTACCTGCCCATCGCCCCCAGCGACATCTGTTTAGGTTGGGGTTGGCGTTGGTGTTGGTGATCGCGGTGATCCGGCAGGCCGGCAACCCCAAGATTTACGAGGCTTTTTTCCCTGCTTCGCCGCCCGTTGGTCCCGGTGAGGGCATCCCGAGGGCGAACGATTCGACTCCCACAGGATTGGCTTCTGCCCCACGATACTTAGGTTTGACTGCGTCGGGCCGGACTACCGATCCGCCCCCAAGCGGAGGGGAGGCGACGCCGGGCCAAGCGGGGTGGTCCGGCGAATTCGAGAGCTTGACGGAAGCCGATGCGCGGCGGATGTACCGCTACTTCGTCGGGCCGGCGACCGAAGTGCGGGAACAGTCGGCGGACCCCCTGTCCCCAGCAGGTGTGGCGGCCTCAGCGGGTGGTGCCGATCGAGCGCGGGAACGCGAATGGCTGATCGAGCGTTTTGCGGACCCAGACGACCCCGCGGTCGCTCGCGAAATCCTGCGAGAACTCGACCGCTGGGCAATCCGGCAAGTCGATCCGGCGGCGGTCTGGAAAGGCGTGGACACCCTGGCCTTTTATCGGCTGATGGACCCCCGGGCGATCGCCGGCCAACGAGACTCCGAAGCGGTTCGAGCCGGTGTCATTTCGTTGCTTCAGCAACCCGAGGTTTATTTGCGGCGACGGGTGCTGCTGCCCGGACGTGTCGTGCGGGCGATCCGACGCGACGCCAAGTCCAACCCGTTCGGGGTCGCCGAGTACTGGGAGTTGTGGTTGCGGCCGGAAGACGGCAGCGAGCGACCGTGGGTTCTGTTCACTTCCGAGGTGCCGCCGGCGGTCGAGGCGATTCCCGCCGACCAGAACTCATCCGAGGGGCCGTCGGTTTGGGCGGAAGGAATGTACTTGAAGCGACTTGCTTACCGGTCGACGCTCGGCAGCGAATTGGCCCCGGCGATTGTCGGCGTGCTCCACAGCGTTGCCGATCCTGTCGAAGTTGCGTTGCCGGCAGCATCCGACGGTTGGGCGGATCGACGGTCGGCCTGGGTGCTGTTGGCCGCCACGGTCGTCGGCGGCGGTTTGGGGACCTGGATCTTTGTCCATTCCGTGCGAACATCCCGTCGCGCTTCCGCCGTCCGTCGGGCTACCCTCGGGGATGCTAGCGGTTTTTTGAAGTCGTTGAGTGTTGAAACGGATTCGACTGACGTACGCGGCGATCTAGGAGTCGACGAGCAAGCCGCTAAGACACACGGGGAATCGGGTCGGAGTGGGGCGAGCGAATGAGCGAGCGCAAACGGCTTCGACGGCGTCAGCATGGCCATCGTGACTCAGTGGGGACGTGGTGCGCTCGCGGTCTGACCAGCGGGGGCCTCGTCGTCTCGATCCTGTGCATCGGGGTCTGTGGCGGCGGTTTGATTTCCGCGGCGGAGTCGGGGATGGCGGGGGATCGGTCCGTCATTGACCGACTGAGCGGTTTCGATGCGGAGCGGATCGCGCGTGTGGGCGAGTGGATCGATTGGCCGCGGGATGGCCAGCGGTTGGGGCAGGTTGCGCGGCTGATCTATCAGGTCAACCGGCTGTCTCGCACGGGTATGGAACCGCTCGGCGATTTCGATTCGGGAGCCGCGGCGGAGCGGAGCGTGCCCTTGGCGGGTGTGGTCGGCGATTGGGTGGGAATTCGTGGCACGGCGGTCTCACTCGCTTCGGCAAAGCTGCCGGCGGAGCTCGCGGAGGTGCTCGAGTTCGAGCAGGTCTGGTTGATCGAAATTCTCCTCGACGAGGGGCCCGGCGACACGCCGCCTCCCGGTTCTCCCGACGCCTCGGCCGAAGCGGGTGCCGATGATTCGGAAAACGGCGGCAGCCGGGTTTACGCCTTGACCGGCTCTGTCCCGCAGGGCTGGTTGGGCGTTGGGCGGGTACCCACGACACTCGCCGAGCCCGTCACGGTTTCGGGGGTGTTGGTGAGGCCCTCGGGTTCGAGTCGTCCGGCGGCGATCGTAGCGGCGGGACTGGGATGGTACCCGACGGGGGCTGCGGGCGACGTTGCCGAGGATCTGGCGTTATTGGCCCGACATGGATTCGACATTTCCTTGGTCGATACCATCAGTCGGTTGAGCGGCAAACCGTTGTTGCCCGCCGACCAAGCTGCCTTTTACGGGATGTTGCGGGCCGCCACCGCGGTCGGTGCAACAGCGATCGGTCCGGCTCGATCGGTCGATGCGGGGGAGTTGATCCGCAACGCTTCGAAGAGCATTGGCAGGCGGGTTCGGTTGGGGTGTCAGGCGGTCCGGGTCACCCGGGTTGGAATCACGGACGGCGGGACGCGCCGCCTGCTCGGGCGAGATCACTACTGGCAGATCGACGCGTTGGGTGACTTGGGGAAGCTCACGATCCGCATCGACGCGGGGGACGAGATGTCGGAACCCGCTATTTTTGAGAATCGCTACCCTGTTTCGGTGGTTGTTGCCGAGCTGCCGGGCTTCTTGAACGAGGCCGTGTCGGCAAGTCCCGGCGGCGGGCCGCAGACTGACATCGCGATCTTGAATCGGCGGATATTGGTCGAAGGTTTTTTCTATCGGATGTGGAGCTACGACACCGCTCGGATGCGTCAGCACGGCGGCGCGAAGCAGCTCGGGCCGCTCCTGATGGCCTCCCGGTTGCTCGACGGGGAGGCGCCACCGGGCGACCCGGTCGGCGTCGGCAAGATCGGGCAACTCGCCGCGATCGCCGCCGCCGTGATGCTGGCGTCGGCCCTCCTGTGGTTTCGGGTGACCGGGCGAGCTGACGCGTTGGCCCAAGCTCGTCGGCGTGCCTCCTCTTGACCGCTGCTGTCAGAGGCAGAGGATATCGGGAAAGATTCGCCGACTCGACGAACACCCCATCCGATCCCAGCCCGCGAGGAAGACCAAACATGCGACGAGCCAAAATTTCGATCATCGGTGCCGGAAACGTCGGAGCCACCTGCGCGCACTGGTGTGCTGCCGCCGAGTTGGGCGATATCGTGCTGCTGGACATTCCTCAAGCCGGCGACATGCCTCGCGGTAAGGCGCTCGACCTGATGCAGGCCTCCCCGATCGTCGGGTTCGATTCGAATGTCGTCGGGACCAACGACTATGCTGACTCCGCCGACAGCGACGTGATCGTGGTCACCGCCGGGATCCCTCGGAAGCCGGGCATGAGCCGTGATGACCTGCTCAGCACCAACGCGAAGATCGTTTCGAGCGTCGCCGAGCAGATCAAGGTGACCAGCCCCAACGCCGTCGTGATCGTCGTCAGCAACCCGTTGGACGCGATGGTTCAACAGATGTGGCGAGTGACCGGGTTCGATTCGGCACGCGTCATCGGCCAAGCCGGGGTGCTCGACACGGCGCGCTATCGGACTTTCTTGGCGATGGAATTGGGGGTCAGCGTCGAGGACATCAGCGCGCTGTTGATGGGCGGACACGGAGACACGATGGTGCCGATGCCGAGTTGCACCAGCGTTGGCGGTATCCCGGTCACCTCGTTGATCGCACCGGATCGTCTGGAAGAAATCGTCACGCGGACTCGCAACGGGGGGGCCGAGATCGTCTCGTTGCTGAAGACCGGCAGCGCCTACTACGCTCCCGCCGCCGCCTGTGCCCAGATGGTCGAAGCGATCGTGCGAGACAAGAAGCGGATGATTCCGGTCGCGGCCTACTGCGACCAAGAATATGGCGTGGGTGGTTATTACGTCGGGGTGCCGGTGATCCTCGGTTCGGCCGGCGTCGAGAAAATCGTGGAGCTGTCGTTGACTGCCAGTGAGCAGGCGGCATTCGACCATAGCGTGCAGGCCGTCAAGGACTTGGTCGCCTCGATGGACGCCTTGTTGGCGGGTTGAGATTATCGGCGGGTTGAAAAGTGCTCGACCCACTCCCGCGGCAACCTTCGGGCTCTGCCGCCGGAGTCGATGCACGCGCAAACCAGGTCCGATTCGACCAGCAGTTCCCCCTCCCGTTCGACGCGGTGATGGTGCCGGATGCGGGCGCCGCGTGCTTCCACGACCCAGGTGCTGATTCGCAGCAGGTCATCGAACTCGGCGGCGCCTCGGTAACGCAGGTTGATTTCGCTGATCACCAACATCAGTCCCTCCTGTTCGAACCGGCGGTAATCGAAGCCGGCGGCCCGCAGCATCTCGACCCGGCCGCGTTCGAAGTAATTCAGGTAGTTGGCGTGATGGACACGGCGTTGGCCATCGACTTCGTGATAGCCCACGCGGACATCGAGCCGGAATACGGGCAACCGATCCAGGGCGACTGCGGAGTCGGTGGGCCCTGACGGTTTGGGGTTCGGAGCAGCGCTCGACTCGTTCGGAATCTGCATGGTTCGTTGGCCTTTCGTGATGGTCAGGTCGAGGGAGCGGTGTCGGCGGAACCGCAGTTGCTGAGACGACGGATTTGCTCGGTCGCGTACCGTCGTTTGCCGGACGGCGTGTGATGGGCGGCAACGCGTCCGCAGTTTCCACCGGCCGTTGTCGTCAGCCCCGCTAGATCGGGTGTCGGCCAACCGAATTGACCGCGACCGATCGATCCGCCTACATTCACGGCGGGAATCGGATGATATCCGGCCACAGCGGCGCGGCCCATGGCCGCCACACGACCATCAGGAAGTGCCTCGATTCAGGATGCGGTGAGAGCGACATGAGCTTTGGTGAGGGTGCCGGAACCGGCTTCGAAACGATTCGCGGGCGGAATTACCCGACCCTCCGGCAGTTCACGATTTTCCTTGAAAATCGTGTCGGCCAGCTTTTGGAGGTGTTGCGACGATTCGAGGGATCGGGAATCCGTGTGATCGCCCTGTCGATCAACGATGCCGCCGAGTGTGCCGTGGTGCGATTTGTTGTCAACGATTTCGACCGGGGCCGGGAAATCCTCGAACGGGCCGGCTTGGCGATCATCGAAACGGATCTGGTCGGTGTCGAGTTGCCGGACGGTCCGCAACCGTTGTTGCGAATCTGCTCGGCGCTGCTGCAAGCCGAACTCAATATTCAGCAAGCCTATCCGCTGATTTGCATCCCTTCGGGGCAAGCCGCGATCGCGATCATGGTCGAAAATACCGAGTTGGCAATGGAAACGCTCGCTAACAAGGGGTTGCGACTGTTGTCCGAAGGTGACCTGCGCGACGACCCGACGGTCGACTCCTGAGGTTCCTGGTCGGGGGTGGTTTGCGTCTCCTGAGTTTTCGGCACGATCCCAGAAAGCCGTCGAAAGTTTCGGCGGTTATCCCTGGGGGGTGAGCGGGTGCTGTAAACTGCACGGTCTGGAAGCTGGCGTAATCTTTGCCACAGCCGCTCTGGCTCCGCAACGTCCGGTTGTTCCCCCCTTTCCACCCGCCTGGAGTTGAGTCGTGTCACATTTCGTCCGATCACGCTGGTCCGGTACGACGCTGGCAGTCTTGTTGGTGACCATCGTCGGTACATCCTCACGGGCGGCGGACCACTATGGGTTGCAACCCACTTCGATCGAACTGGCCTCCATCGGTCCGCTTGCCTTTGGGCCAGACGGGGTCCTGTTTGTCAGCGATCCGAAGCGGGCGACCATCCACGCCATCGATACCAAGCCTCATCGGCCCGCGACGCCGATCGACACTCAGGGGCCGTTGTACGAAGTGAGAGACTTGAAATCTTCGCTGGCGGCGCTGGTCGACCGCGAAGCCGCGGATATCGAAGTGATCGACTTGGCGATCGATCCGGAAGCGGGATCGTTGTTTCTGGCCATCAAGCTCGGAGACCGGGCCGCGCTCGCCACGGTCACCCCGGCGGGAGACGTGCGACTGGTTTCGCTGGAAAAGGTGGTGGCCGCATCGTCCGAGTTGCCCAACGCACCCGCCGATAAGGTCACAGGCGAGGGGCGTCGGGCCAGCAACAAGCGGATGGAGTCGGTCACTGACCTCGCTTTTGCGGAGGGTCATCTGCTGGTTTCGGGCTTGGCGGGCGAGTCTCCCGTGTCGACCGTTCGGGCGATCGGTTTCCCGTTCCGTGAGACCGGCAGCGCGGCGCAGATCGAGATTTTCCATGCCGCCCACGGACGCAACGAGGATTACGCGGCGATTCGGGCTTTTATCCCGATCCAGATCGACGGCAAGCCGAATTTGCTGGCCGGCTACACCTGCACCCCGCTGGTGCGGTTTTCGCTCGATTCGTTACAGAAAGGCGAGAAAGTGAAGGGCACGACCATCGCCGAGTTGGGCAACCAGAACCGCCCGATCGACATGATCGTTTACGAGCGTGACGGCAACACTCACCTGTTGGTCACCAACACCGCTCGTGGCGTGATGAAAATCAACACGGCTGACGTGGCCACGCAGGGCGAACTGACCGAACCGGTTCGTGGTGGCGGTACGGCCGGCGTTCCCTTCGAGCAGATCGAATCGCTGGCCGGAGTCGTTCAACTCGCCAAACTCGGTGACGCTCATGGCGTGATTTTGCAAGAGACCGCGGATCAGCGACTGGTGTTGACCACCATCGACCTGCCGTAGCCGCGGCGTTGCTGATCCTGACGAGGTACCAGACCCACCCGGCGATCCGACGCCCGTCGCGGGCGTCGGTTCGTTCGTTCGGGTGCGGTTAGCGATCCGAGTTGTGACGTCGCCCGTCGGCTCAGGTCGTGACCGGGCTTTCGATGTCCTTCAGTGACTTACCGAGTCGCTTGCGGCCTGCCGTACCGCCGGCGGCGGTACCTGCTCCCATTCGGCGTTTTTCTTCGCCCTTTTCGTTGGCCAAGAAGCCGTTGACGCCGGGATGGATGTCATCCGTGTCGGCGGGGGTGCCGAGCTGTTCGATCGCGTCGCTGACGCCCAGCAGCACCGATTGACGTACCCCGTCACGAATCCATTCGAAAAAGTTGACGCTCATCGCAGACTGTTTCCCCTGATCGGATTTCATGGCCGCGACACCTATCGTCAGCGGTTTCCTTTATCGGTCTTAACGATTGCGGGGACCCGGCGTCCAGGTGAATCCTGCCTCGGATAGCCTGAGATATTCAGGGCTTTGGGGGTAAGCGTGTGGCGTGCCCCTGAAGGCACGAACCTGGCAAATCCGGACCGGTCAACGTCGGCAAGTGCAGGGTGGCAGCCACCGTGTGTGGCTGCCGGGGACCGTGTGGGGCTGCCGGGGCGAGGCTGGCAGGGTTGAGACGGCTCAGGCGATCAGCGACCGGTCTGCCCCGGGCATGGCGGCTGCGTTCACGCCCTTGGATGGGGCTTTCGGCACCGGAACGACCACACCGCAGCTGACGAAAAATTGGATCGCCTCGTCAACGGTCAGATCCAAGTCGATCGCCTCGCTGCGCCGAACCGTGACGGTGAAGCCCGTCATCGGCATCGGCGAGGTCGGCATCAGCACACTCAAGACCGGTTCTCCGGCGGCCTTTGCGATCCCAGGCAGGCCGTTTCCGGTCACGAAACCGATCGACCAGATCCCTTCCCGAGGGTATTCGATCGCCACCACTCGATTGAACTCGATTTCGCGTTCGCTGAAGGCGAAATCGGTGACCTGCTTGACCGCCCCGTAGACCTTGTTGATCAACGGAATCCGCCCGATACCGGCCTCCAGTCGGTGGACAAACCAACGCCCGATGCCGTGCGCGAAAAGTTTCCCCAGGATGTAGAGGACACCTAGAAAGCCGATCAAAAACAGCGGCAGGGTGATCGACCGAGGCAAGAAGCGGAGTTGAACGTAGCGGTGCCAATAGGCATTGGCTGAGGTCGGGACATCTTCGAAAGGCCCCAACTGGTCCAAGCGGTCATCGACCAAGCTGACGACGTATTCGGGAAGGAAGCGTCGCCCGGTCGGGTCGGGGACGAATCGCTGCCCCTTGTAAATGAAGCCGTCTCGGGGTGTCGCTGGGTTGATCCAGGGGGTTCCCGGAGGCAATTCTTTCTTGGTTTCGCTCAGCCCCAGTACCAGGGCGTGACGGATTCCCGCCTCGATCGGCTGCAGGATATTCGCTTCGATCATGCTCCAGGCCCAGATCAGCAGCACGACCGTCAGCAGGGGAGGCAGCACGACACCTAAGCCGCGGAGGATGGCACGGCGAAAGGTGCTGACGCGAGGCAAAGAAGCGGTTTCGGAAGCAGCTTCCTCAATAGGGAGCATTCAGGGAACTCGGTTTGGGGGTGGGCGAGCGGGGTGGGCTCAACGTCGTACCGCCCGGGCAACAACGGCCAAATGGACGCTCGCGGCACCACCCCGCTTCAATATACGCGCGACCTCGGAAGCGGTCGCCCCGGTTGTCAGTACATCATCGACCAACAGGATGTGTCGACCCGCCAAATCGGTATTTTTGTTGAAACCGTAGCTTTTTTTGAGGTCAAAGGCACCCTGGACGTTTTCCCGGCGACGCGAATCGGGCAACAGCGACTGCTTGGCGACAGTTCGTGTCAATCGTAGGCAATCGATCAAGTCGAGGCCGAGCGTGTGGGCGACCGCCTCGGCGATCGGTTGGCACCCACCCTGCCCTCCCCGGGCGAGTCGTCGCCGCAGCGGTGTGGGGACGAAGGTGACCCGATCGGGAATCCAGTCGCCACGATCGGCCGCGATTCGGTTGGCAAGGCGACGCCCCAGTGCTGGGGCAAGTGCCGGTGCCCCGCCATGTTTGTTCGCCACGATCGCTTCTCGGACGGCCCCTTGGTAAATCGCAAGGGCGAACACAGAATCGAACTCGAAATCGAGTTTTTTGCAGAAATCGCAACGAATCCTTGAATCGGAATCGGGTGTCGCAAGAACAGCGGTCGGTTTCCCGAGCGACGTTTCGGGCTTCGGGGGTGCGGTTGGAGGCGGTGCCGGCATGCCGCAGCCACGGCACGGGAGAGCGGAGGGCGGCCAGCAGTCGATGATCAGATGTTCGCAAGTTTCACACAGGTCGATCGGTCCGGGGAGGTCACCGCACAGGGCGCAGAGGGGCGGCAGGAGCAAGTCGATCCAGGCTCGGCTCATCGGATTCAACCCCTTCGGGACTTGATTGGTGGGCATTGGCGCAGCAAGCATGCCGAACGGCTGGCGAGGCCTCGGTGCGGGTTCGCTCACCCCACGATCGCTCGGATCCGCCGCCCTTCGGGTGTCGCCGGGCTGTGAACGGCGACCAGGAGTCGGTTTCGCGGCGTTTCGGTGTGTCGCAACGTCTGGCCGTTCGGTTACGATAATCCATGGGGCGTCTGTCGCCGGGGCCCGTTTTCTCCGGTTCTCCACTTTCGATTCCTGCCGGTCGGAATCCGGTGTCCGATTTCGGCTCGGCGATATCGGTCGTCGCACCGCTTGCTTCCCATCCCACCTCAAAGGCTCTGTTATGTTCCCGACCGATCGTTGGTCCTTGTCGGCCTCTCGGGCCGATTCCGCCGAATTTACTAGGGGCCATGCCGTGCCGGGCGCTTCGCCCGGTCGACGCCAGACGGAGCTGACCGGATGGCTAGCAGTCTGTGCGCTGGCGATTTGCGCCTCGTTGTCCAGTGCGTCCGGTTGGGCAGTTGCCCAGGAAGCTGAAGAGTCGCCTCCCGTCGTCAACGAGTCAACGGAACCGAAGCCACCCACGCCGACGACGGAGGAGGGCCAGGCTGACCTGGATGAGGCGATGATCCGCCGCATCGATGCGGAGAATCCCAAGCAATTGCAGGGGGTGATCACCTTGCTGGAGTCGGCCTTGGCCAAGGGGTTGAGTGACGAAAGCGTTGCGTTTGCGAAGAAAATGATCGGCTCGATCCAGTTGGAACGGGCCCAGGCGGTTGTCGCTCAGTTGATGCAGGGTGGCGGGGTACGGGCCCGTCAGATGCGTACGGAAGCTTTGCAGATTTTGAAGTCCGCTGTCGAAAACGACCCGGAATCGGTCGAGGCCTTGCTGCTCATTTCGAGGCTTAACCTGTTGCCCGAAGGGGATCTGGAGGAGGCTCGGCGGACGGCGACTCGGGCGATCAAATTGCTGAAGGACGATCCCCAATCGCAAGCGGGGGCTTACCTGGTTCGGGCCCTGACCCAAACGGACGACGAAGCCCGAGGCGCTGATTTCGACCTGGCCGTGAAGAGTGACCCCGGCAGTGCGGAGGCGCGGCAAGCGAGGGCGCTGCACCGGTTGCGAGCCGAAGACATTGCCGGGGCGGTAGAAGACTTGAAGGTCGTGTTTCGTCAGGATCCCGCCAATCAAGGCGTTGCCCAGGTGATCGTGGAGCAACTGGTCAAATTGGGGCGGACCGAGGATGCGTTGTCGCTGCTCGGTGAAGCGATTCAGGCCAGTCCGAGTGAAGGGTTGTACCGGTTGCGGGGGTTGATTCGACGGGCGGAGGGGCAAGAGGACGAGGCGTTGGCCGATTTCGGCAAAGCCTTGGCGATGCAACCCAAGGACCCGATCTCCTTGCTGCAACGGGCCGAAATCTCGCTCGGGCGGGGTGACGTCAAGGCGGCCAAGGCCGACCTGGACGAAGCGATTCGCGTCGAGCCCAGGGTGGCAGACAGCGTCGCCGCCGTTCGGGTTCGGTGTTACATCGCGTTGGAAGAGGGGCGGATCGCCGACGCGATCAACGACATGACGTTGATCGTCCAAGCCAGTCCGGAGGACCCGTTTTGGTCCCTGCAATTGGCTAGCCTCTACATTCGCGACAACCGGCCGCGGAAGGCGATCGCTTTGACGACCGAGATTTTGGAACGTGATCCGGAAAACACGTCGGCTTTGCGGACCCGTGGCGATACGCTGTTGGGGCTCGGGAAGCACGCCGAAGCGATCCAAGACTACGAACGGGCGCTCGAGATTGGGGTCGATGACCCCCAACTCAAGAGCGGCATTCTCAACAACCTGGCTTGGGTGCTGGCGACCTCCCCACAGGACACGGTTCGGGACGGAAAGCGAGCGGTCGAGTTGGCCACGGAGGCTTCCGAGCTGACTGAATTCAAGGAACCTCACATTTTGAGCACGCTGGGGGCTAGTTACGCCGAGAGCGGTGATTTCGCGGCGGCCGTCAAATGGAGCACCCAGGCGGTCGAATTGGCCAAGGAGCAAGACCACGACCAACTGGAGCAGTTAGAGGAGGAGTTGGAGAGCTTTCGAGCTGAGAAGCCGTGGCGGGAAAAGCAGGAGACCGAGGAAAACAAGGTGCCGCTGCTGCCTCCGGAAGCGTTGATTGACACTTGAAATGCCCGCGAGCTCGCGGGGCGGTCAGTGTCCGGATCGGTCGATGCGGCGGGGGCTTGAATGCAAGGTGAGGAAGCCGACTTGGGACAGCCGTTGATCATGGTCGTCGCCGCAACCCCGACGGGTGTCATCGGCAGCGCGGGAACGATGCCCTGGCGGCTCGGTAGCGACTTGGCGAGATTCAAGCGGTTGACCATGGGCGGCACGTTGCTGATGGGCCGCAAGACGTTCGATTCGATCGGCAGGCCGTTGCCCGGACGCAGGACGATCGTATTGAGTCGCGACGGGGATTGGGGCTATCCGAGCGATTTGGTCGATCGGGTCGGTTCGCCCGTCGAAGCGTTGGCACGACTCCGGGAGTTGTCCGCCACGGGATTCGTGGTCGGCGGGGCCGAAATTTATCGCTCGCTATTTCCTTGGGTGGGGCAAATCTGGTTGACCCGAGTTTGGTCCGAAGTGCCCGGCGACACGCGAATCGAACCGGAATGGCCGGGATTTCGCTTGCGGGAGGTCGTTCGGGTCCCCCAAACGGGGCGTGATTCTTCGCCAACCGAGCTGCAAAAATGGGTTTTGGAAAAAAAAACCGGCTCAAAATTTGCCGGTCCCCATTGAGTCTTTCCGGAACTTCAATCTATATTCTTGGGCCGCCGATCAGCGCTCCTTCCCTGTAGTACCGGCTCGGCGTCCCTTCGCCCGGCGAGGTAGGACGCTCGGCTCGCTCAAACACCGGTCGTCCCGGAGGTTCTCCATGCCGCGTATGATGGGGGTCGATATCCCCAATGAAAAGCAGATTCAGTACTCTTTGACCTACCTTTACGGTGTCGGTCTCTACACCGCTCGCGAGATTTGCGAGCGGTTGCAGATCGATCCTCTGCGTCGTGCGAGCGACTTGACAGAGGAGGAGTTGAGCCGTTTGGCTTCGGCTCTCGAGCGTGATTACACGGTGGAAGGCCCGCTTCGCCGGCAGGTGACGCAGAATATCAGTCGGCTTCGTGAGATCAAGTGTTATCGCGGGGTTCGGCATCGTGTCGGATTGCCGGTGCGTGGTCAGCGGACCAAGACGAACGCCCGGACTCGGAAGGGCCCTCGGAAGACGGTCGCTGGCAAGAAGGGCGTCAAGGACTTGCGGTAATGTCCGTCAGTTGCCGGTTGTCCAGGGGGCGGCGGTGATTCGGTTTAGGGCGTAGTTGGTTCTCGGCCACGGTTGGTGGTCAGGGGCGCTGCGGAGCACATGACAGAATCGGTTTCATAGGGTTTTCGGTGGCAAAGACGAATAAGAAGAAGCGCGTTCGGCGGAATGTCAGCAGCGGGATCGTGCACATTCACAGCACGTTCAACAACACGACGGTGACGGTCACCGACCCGCGTGGCGACACGCTCTGTTGGGCGACCGCCGGAACGTCCGGGTTCAAGGGGAGTCGCAAGAGCACTCCGTTTGCCGGCCAGTGCGCTGCCCAGCAAGCGGCCGAGAAGGCGACCAAGTTTGGGATGCGTGACGTGGAGGTTCGGGTCAAGGGGCCGGGGTCTGGTAGGGAAAGTGCGATCACGTCGCTGCAGGCTGCCGGATTGAACGTGAAGTTGATCGAGGATGTGACGCCCATTCCGCACAACGGCTGTCGCCCTCGCAAAAAGCGGCGTGTCTGATCGGATTTTTTGCGGATTGTCCCTGCGCCATCGGTTGGCGTCGCTTGGCCCATTCATTATTTACTGAGAAGGTTGTTTCCGATGCACATTCGTTGGCGCGGAATGGAGTTGCCCGGGACTCTGGAGGTTGATCGCGAAACGCTGTCAGCGACTTACGGGAGGTTCGTCGCGGAGCCTTTCGAGCGGGGGTTCGGTGCGAGTGTTGGTAACAGCCTCCGTCGGGTGCTGCTCAGCAGCCTGATGGGCAGTGCGGTGACTCAGATCAAGATTCGCGGGGCTCAGCACGAGTTCACGACCATCGAAGGCGTGGTCGAAGACGTCACCGACATCGTGTTGAACGTCAAGAGTTTGATCGTGCGGAACAGCAGCGATGCGACGCGTGTGATCACTCTGGAGAGCAACAAGGCCGGGGTGTTGACCGGCGGGGACATCGAGACGGATGCGGACGTCGAGATCATCAACCGTGAGCATGTGGTGGCCACGCTGACCCGTGACGTCCCGTTCATGATGGAAATGGTCGTCGAGAACGGACGCGGGTACGTTCCCAGCACCGAACACAGTGTGGTCGATCACGAGATCGGGATCATTCCGGTCGATGCGGTGTTCAGCCCGGTGACCCGGGTTCGGTATCAGGTGGAGGACACGCGGGTCGGCCAAAAGACGAACTACGATCGGCTGATCTTGGAGGTTTGGACGGACGGTTCGCTTTCTCCCGAACTGGCTTTGATCGAAGCGGCCAAGATCCTCCGCAAGCACCTCAACCCGTTCGTGCAGTATCGCGAGTTGGGGCCAAGTATTTTCTCTGCTGGCCGTGGGGGGACGGGTTCGGCGGAAGTTCAGTTGGAGAGCAAGCTGAACATGAAGTTGGCTGAATTAAAGCTTTCCGTGCGGGCCAACAATTGCTTGGAGAGCGAGAACATCGCGACCCTGCGCGATTTGGTGCAGCGTACGGAGGATCAATTGTTAGAGGTTCGCAATTTTGGCGACACGACCCTGAACGAGGTTCGTGAAAAATTGGCCCAGTATGGCCTCCATTTGGGAATGCGGGTGCCTTCGGCTTCGCTGTGACCTGAAACTGAGCCGTGGGTGTTGTTGGTTCATTTGGGATCGTCGACACCGACCTGGCGATTTGAACACATCACCTTACCTTTCGAATCGAATTAGTTGCTTCGGCAACGGACCGAACCATGCGACACCGTAGAAAAAGCCGCGTTCTGGGGCGTAGTCCCAGTCACCGTAAAGCCTTGTTGAAGAACTTGGCGAGTGCCATATTCTTGACCGAACGCGACCCCGAGGTGGCCGAGTTGGCTGGGAATGTTCCCAAGGTCCCCGGGCGTATCGTGACCACGCTCGAAAAGGCCAAGGAAGTCCGGCCGTTGGTCGAAAAATGCATCACGATTGCCAAGAAGTCGTTGATTTCGGCGGAAGAGGCGAAGAAGTTCGCGACGCCGGGTCCGCGTGGCTCTGACGAATACAAAGCGTGGCGAAAGAGCGAGGAGTGGCAGAAATGGGCGGCGGCTCGTGCCCCCGTCGTCAATGCCCGTCGTCGCGTGTTGCAACTGATCGGTGACAAGCAGGCGACCCAGGTCTTGTTCGATCGGGTTGCCGAACGGTTTGTCGATCGGCCCGGTGGTTACACGCGAGTCGTCCGGTTGGCGACGCCGCGGTTGGGTGATGCCGGGACTCGCGCCATTTTGGAATTGGTCGGTAAGAACGACCGCGTGAAGAAGGCGAGTATCAAGCCGTCATTCGCGAGTGAAGAAACCGCTGCCGTGGCCGAGTCAGCGGAGGCGTGAGCCGTCCGTTTTTGTTCGACATTGGCATGGTCACGACCGTAAGATCTTTTCGCTCTTGTGGCCGGCTCCCTTGATCCTTTATGGACACCTTTATCAAGCCGCAGGATGGGCGGTTTATGAGGTGTTTCGGGAGTTCAGGGAGAGAAGCATGTCGGACAGATCTTCAGGGCGAGTGCCTTTCCAGGCGTCGAGGGCAGCAGTCGACCGAACACCCGTCAAGTTAGCGGTGCTGGTCGAATGTGTGATCTTTCCCTTGCTTCGGGAGCATCCCGCGCCGATCCACTTTGATTTGGCCGTGCCGATCGATTTGATGACGACGGCCGATCCGGAGTTGCTTAGCGATTTGCTCAAGAGCCTTGTCCGCGGCTCGTTGAAGCCCATGTCCGATGGGGGAGAGCTCACGGTCACTGCGGTCCATTCGGTACAGGGTATCGAGTTGGAGATCGCGGACTCGGTGGGGGGTGTGGAGGATCGGGAACTGCCGGTTTCGCTCGCTGCTGCCGGATTGGGTTGCAAGCCCCATTGGCAGAATTGCCCCCAAGGTGGTGTTGCTGTGACGATCACCCTGCCCGATGCCAATCCGATCGCATCGACTCGAAAGGCGGCTTGAGCGACGACGGGGCGAGTGTCACGGACTGATCACCATGAATCCACCCCTCGAGGCTTTCCAGCGGATATGCGACCGTTTCCGTGCGCTGCCCTGGAGCTCACGGTTGCTGGCGTCCGCGTTGATGTGTCTCATCAGCATCGGCTTGCTTTGGCTGGTGCGGTTCGGCTCTGTGCCGCAATCGGAGGTGCTATTCGGCGGGCGAATACTCAGCGAGGCCGAAGTCGACTCGATCGAATTGGCCTTTAGCCAAGCGGGATTGACTGCGTGGGTCCGAGAGGGGCGTCAAATTCGGGTGCCGCTTTCGAATCGCAACGAATACCTGTCCGTATTGCGAGATTCGGATTCCCTGCCGTTGGCACTCCGATCGCGTCTCCAAGAGGCGATGGACAAAGCGAGCTTATTTGAGTCGAGTGAGCAACGCAGTTCTCGTGAGGCCCACGCCAAGGCTCAGGACTTGGGACGCAAGATCATCGCGTCGTTTCCGGATGTTCGCTGGGCCAGTGTCGAGTATGACCGTGGAGAGCGTCCAGGCTTGTCACGCAGTCGGGCTCAATCGGCGTCCGTGGTCGTTTCGCCTGAGGGGACAGAGCCTTTGGGCAAAGCCCGTATCGGGATGATCAAGGAGCTTGTCCGGGCGTCGTATGCCGGTCTGAACGGGGATGACGTGGCGGTCATCGATACGAACGCTTCGCAGTCGGAATCGGCTTGGCAGGAAGGAGACCCCCTGCTCCGCAAGCGACTCGAGGAGGAGCAGGCTTACGAACAAAAGATCCTCCGAGCTTTGGTCGGTTATGGCGATCTGCGGGTTGCCGCTCATGTCGAACTCGATTTCCCCAAGCGATGGGCAGGGGCGGATGAAGAAAATTCCGAGGTGGGATCGATGGGGGCACCCCATTCGGGCGAATCGGAAGTAGGGGCTGCAGGTGGCGTTGGCCGTTCGCAGGAATTCGCCACCTCCTTCTCCGTCAGTCGTCCGGTTCTGCTCGATCGATCCGCTGGTACGACCGCTTTCCATCGGTCTGAACATCGCACCCGTGAGCAGGGCACCGGCGGTGAGCAAACGGCCCGACGGGACCTGCGGGTTGACCCGTCCACGGCTGTCGCGGCACAGGTGCGACGGGTTCGGGTCACGGTCGGGCTGCCATCCAGTTACTACGACAAGACGCTGCGGCAGCAGTTTCTTCGTCAGTATCCTGGGAGTTCCGAGGTTGATCTGCCGGTCCCGACCGAGGAGGTCCGGCAACGCCTGCGGGTGGAGACGGAGAGGCGAATTCGGGATGCCGTGACCCCTTTGCTGCCGATGGCAGCGGATTCGGAGGAGGCGGCAGCCCGGGTACACGTCTGGGATTATCCCGATCTGCCGGATTCGGAGGCGGTCGTTGCTAAAGTTGCCGAGGGCTGGACGGAACGATTGATCGAGAGCGGTTTGTATCTGTTGGGATTGGTTGTGGCGTTGGGGCTCGTCGTCGCGACCCGCTGGTTTTGGCCCAGCGATGCGTGGTCGTCGGTCGCCCCGTCCTGTGACTCGGCCGACTCGCAGCGCTCGATTCGTCAGGAATCGAGCGAGGAGCATTGGTCGGGATCGGAGGGCGTGGCTTCCCACCCGGGCGAACGGGATACGAGCACGCGAGTAGCCGCCGATTTAGGCCGGGCGACGAACTATCCGTTGGCGTTTCTGACCGAGGTCGATCCGCCTACCTTGGTCGCGCGGCTTCGGGAAGAGCACCCGCAAACCGTTGCCATCATCCTCGCCTCGATCCCGCCCGGCTTGGCGGCCGATTTGGTCCCCAACCTCGGTGGCGAATTGAAGTCCGAGGCGATGCGTCGGTTATCCAAGTTAGCTCTGCCGCCCCCGGAAGTGATGGAGGACATTGCCGCGCAACTTCGCACGCGTTTGTGCAGCCTTCCGCAGCGATCCGACGACGCTTTGTCAAGTTTGTTCGAGGCCGAGTCGTTGGAGGCGAGCCGATCGACCCCTTTGGGGATGGCTGCCTTGAGTGCGATCCTCGAAGAGATGTCGCAGACTCAGTCGAGAGCGACGGGAGTGGCGGAGGGATCTCCCGGAGATCAATTCCAGCGGGTTCGTTCGGTCGCCGAACCGGCTGCCATCCGGCCGCAGGACCGCCTGATCGAAGCGGAACCTTGGCGACTGCGCGAGGCCTTGGCGATGGTCGAGGGCCGGCAAGCGGTATTGGCGGTGTGTGGTTTGCCACCATCGGTGGCGGAAGCCCTGTTGGGGGCTCTACCACGCAGGCAGGCACGGCAGGTTCGAAAGCAGATCGTGAATCTCGGCAGGCTCGAGCTTCGCGAGATCGATCAGGCTCAAGCCTTGGTCGCGCGGCACTTGGATACTCTCGATCGCCGGTACGGAGAGGCCGGGCATGACGCGGATGAGAGCATGGCTCGGGCACGGCAGGCTCCGTCTAAGTTGGCCGGGGCCGCTTGAGAGAAAGCATGCGCCAACGGATGGCGTGGGCGGATTTGAGTTCCGGTGATTCGTTGGAAGTGAATACCAGATGGCAGTTGTCCTGAAGTCGCCAACCGTTGCGATCGGCCAAGGTCAACCAGCTCCCGCGGGACTGGCCGGTTTCAACTTTGAGGACCTTTCGCAGCGTGCTAAGAGCCAATTGGAGACGTGCGATCGGGAACTCGTCCGGATTCGGGAGCGGGCCGTTGCCGAGGCGAAGCGGATCCAGCAGCAGGCCCATGAGGAAGGGTTGCAAGCCGGTCGAGCGGTCGCGGCTGCCGAGGCGGACGAGCGGTTGCGTCACCAGGTCGAGGAACGCGTGGGAAAGTTGGTTTCTGCCACGGAAGGGATGCTGCGGCAGATCACCGAGTCGCATCAGGCGTGGATGGCCGACTACGCCGAGTCCTTGACCGCGACTGCGGTCGCGATCGCGGAACGGGTGGTGCGTCAATGTTTACGGCAGGAGCCGGAGTTGATCGCCCGCTGGGCCGAGGAGGCTTTGTGGGCCGCGCGGTCGGCAGATCGGTTGACCGTCGCGGTCCATCCGGAGACGCTTGCGGAGTTGGGGCCGAAACTCGATGAACTCCTGACGCGACCGGGACTGCCGGAAGACATTTCGATCATTCCCGATGAAACGGTGCCTCGCGAGGGGGTGAGTGTTCGTCAAACCGGCGGCGAAGTCTCGGCGACTTTGCAAGGGCAATTGGAGCGTCTGGCGGAGGCGTTGAATGATGCTTAAGCCGCCCTCGCTGCCCACAGCGGACGTGATCCGACAACGGCTAGACGCGACTTGTCCGCTGGCGATTCGCGGGCGGGTTGCCGCGGTGTTGGGCGGGAACGTGATCGTCGAGGGGATGACTGTTCCTCTGGGGGCGGTCCTGCGCATCGAATTGGCTCGGGGGCGCAGTTGTGACGCCCAAGTGATCGGTTTTCAGGGGACAAGGCCGGTCTTGGCACCGCTTGGGGAAGAAGCGGCGTTTTCGGCCGGGGACGTCGTCACATTGGTCGATCAGGGGTTGAGGATTCCGGTCGGGTTTCGGTTGATGGGCCAAGTCTTGGATGCTTTGGGCTGTCCTTTAGATGGCCGCGAAGTGGGGCGGGGTGCGACGGCCTTGGCAGGCGATTCGAGAGCGCCGGCATCCTGGTCGCGTCCGCCGATCGACCAGCCCGTCTCGACCGGTGTCCGTGCGATCGATGCGATGCTGACGGTGGGGCGAGGTCAACGGATGGGCATCTTCGCCGGTTCGGGGGTCGGGAAGAGCAGTTTGTTGGGGATGTTAGCTCGAGGCACGGGAGCCGACGCGATCGTCGTCGCGATGGTCGGCGAGCGTGGCCGTGAGGTCCGTGACTTTGTCGAGCGAGCGCTGGGACCGGACGGGATGGCCCGCTGTGTCCTGGTAGTGGCGACCAGCGATCAGCCCGCGGCGTTGCGGGTGCAGGCGGCTTGGACCGCCACCGCGATCGCCGAATCGATGCGAGACGAAGGCGGCCACGTGTTGCTGTTGGTCGATTCGATCACCCGCATGGCCATGGCCCAGCGGGAATTGTCCTTGGCGGCGGGAGAGCCCGTGACGAGTCGTGGCTACACGCCGGGGGTGTTTGCGGCACTGCCCCGGTTGGTCGAACGGGCGGGGCGGTCGGAAACCGGGTCGATCACCGCTTTTTACAGCGTGCTGGTGGAGGGAGATGATTTGAACGAACCGATCGCGGACACGATGCGTGGCTTGCTCGACGGTCACATTGTGCTCAGTCGAGCGCTTGCCGAAGAGGCCCATTGGCCGGCGATCGACATTCTGGAGAGTGTCAGCCGCTTGCAGCCCCACTTGGTTCGTCCCGAGGTGGCCGACGCGGCGGAGTCGTTGCGGCGAGATTTGGCAGAATACCGCCGACATGCCGACCTGATTTCGATCGGTGCCTACCGGGCTGGTAGCCAGCCATCGGTCGATCGGGCGATCGCCATCCGCGATGCCGCCGGCGGTTTGCTGCGGCAACGGACTGACCAACGATTCACCCTGGACGCGGCCCAACAGGACCTGTTGTCCTTGGTTCAGAGCGTGCCGTGATCCGCCGACGTGCCTGCCGGGGAAGCGGTCGATCGCAAGGGTTCGGGCGGTTGAGCGATGTCTCCGGTTCCTTTGGTTCGCACCATCTGCAAAATCGCCGACAGTTCCATGAGCCAGCGTTTTCATTTTCGATTTCAGGCTGTCCTGCGGGTCCGGGAGGCGGAGCGTGACGCGATCCGCATGGAACTGGCTGCCGCGATGGCGACCGCGGACACGATTCGAGAGCGACGGTCGGACTTGGCGGCGCTCAAGCGGGAGGCGATGTGGCGACATCGGGCCTCCCGGCTCGGCGTCATCCGTGCCGAGACGTTGCGAGAACAGGCTCGTTACGAACAGACGCTCGCCCTCCAAGACGCGAGACTTGTTGCCGAGGAAGCGGAGGCCGAGCTTCGGGTCGAAGCCATCCGCACCGGGTTGCAAGCCGCCGAAATCGAATGCCGTCGTTGGGATAAGCTTTCCAGTCGCGATCACCGGGCTCATCGGGAACGCTTCTTGGCGGCCGAGCAGCGGGAAGCCGAAGAAATCAATCGCGGCAAAGTGAAAATGGACCGGTCGCAACGATCAGGTGAGTGAAAAAAGTGCTTTTTTTCCACCTTCGACCATTTTCCCTCATCCGATTCTTGAGCTAGGGCCTGGCAAAGATAAGATCGAACTCAGAGGCGATTTCCGAGTCGGTTGTCCATCCGCTTCTGCGGGGGATGATCACGAGTCGGTCTTTACGTCTGCGAACGTTTCGATGTTGGCCGGGTGAAGCATGAATGAAATGGGGCGACCGATGTTCGACGAAGTCGATTTGTTGCTCGACAATGCGAGGTTGCGTGACGAGTTGGAGCCATACATCGATGATTCGTTTGGTGAAACGTCTGCGGGGCGAATGTCGCTGATCGTCGAAAACGAGTACCTCGCCTCCATGCTGGCCTGGGAGCGAGCTCCGGCGATGCCGATCGCGCAGTGGTTCGAACCGCCATTGCAATTGCCGCACCCTGACCACCTCGATCAAGACACGATTCATCACCTTCTCTGGCAGACCATCCGGCAGCTCCATTCCGCCAAGATCATCCTGGAATGCACTGATCATCTCAGCGACCGCCAACTCTACACGTTGATTTATCGGGACATCTTGCCGAGTTGTGAGAAGAAGGTGGACCTGCCGCGAAATTACCTGCATTGGCGCTGTCTGGACGATGCGGACGATGAAACCTGGCTGCGCTACTACGCGAGCCCGGTGGAGCGACGGCGCTGGCAAGAGGAGTTTGACCGAGAACCACCTCCCAGAGAACATCCGCCGTTTCCCCGCCAGATGCCCTCCCGCGCCTGACCCCGTTGCCGGCCGGTTACGATTTCGAGGCATCAGGGCAGCGGAAGGGTTGATTTTTGAACCGGATCTGATGCGTTTTTCCGATCTTCGCCTCGCCGAACTTTTTCGATCGCATGGTGAGGTTGTCGACTGCCGGCCCGTGGCCGGGGGTTGCATCAGCGACGCCTGGAGGGTTCAAGTTCGGCTGGTCGCCCGAATCGATGGGCCGGTCCATGGTGCGAACCCGCCCGGCTTCGTGGACGAGACCAGCGGGCAATCGACGGTCTCGCCGGCGGCGGTGGAGCGGGCGTTTTTGGTTAAAACCAAGACTGCGGCTTTCCTGGAACCGTATCAGCGGGAAGTCGAGGGCCTGCGAGCCCTGGCAGCGGTGGGGGCCGTTCGGGTGCCGGAGCCGATTCAGGTCAGGTCGATCGGCGACAGGGCCTACCTGGTAACCGAGTGGATCGAGTCGGCTGAACCGAACTCGGGTAATGGGGCCTTTTTCGAGACCTTCGGCCGGCGATTGGCGGCCTTGCATCGGCTTTCGGTCGGCCGGCGGATCGGATCGGACTCAGACAATTTTCTCGGCGCTTCCCGCCAGATCAATCGGCCGTCGGATTCATGGGAAGATTTCGTTGCTCAGAATCGCTTGGGCATTCAAATCCGCTGGGCCACCGACAGCGGAAAAGCCGACGTGACACTCCGTCGCGACGTCGATCGGGTGATCGAGTCATTGGGCGACTTGCTGCATGGGCGTGCGGAGGAAACGTGCTTGCTTCACGGCGACCTGTGGAGCGGCAACTACTTACGGGACCTCGACGGCCAACCGGTGATCTTCGACCCGGCAAGCTACCACGGTTGTCGGGAGGCCGAATTCGGCATGCTGCTACTCTTTGGGGGCTGTCCGGCGGAATTCTTTCGGGGGTACGAAGAGGAATGGCCGTTGCCAAGTGGCTGGCGACGGCGTGCGGAAATTTACAAACTCTACCACTTGCTGAACCATCTGAACCTGTTCGGCGAGGGGTATCTCTCCGCCTGCCGTCGATCGGTCGGGAACGTCCTGGCAGGCGTCTGAGTGGCGAACCTGGGCCGGGGGGAATCAGAGAGCGAGTCGGCCGGTGCTATCGCCGAGTTGTTCGAGGTGGATGTCGGCGGCATCGAGCATCGACAGGTAGAGGTTCGTCAGCGGCGTGCCGTCCGGGTAGGCGATGTGCTTGCCGGGCCGGACGAATCCGCCGCCACCGCCGGCCAACAGGATCGGCAGGTTGTTGTGGTTGTGCGCATTGCCGTCCCCGATGCCGCTGCCGTACACGACCAAGCTGCGATCGAGCAAGGATTCGTCCCCTTCACGAACCTCCTTCATGCGTTTCAGGAAGTAGGCCAACTGGGTGACATGAAACTCGTTGATCTTCTGGATCTTCGTTTGCTTCTCCTGCTTGCCCTCGTGGTGCGAAAGGTCGTGATGCCCTTCGGGGACTTCCAGGAACGGGTAACTGCGGTTGCTCCCTTCGTTCGCGAACACGAAGGTCGAAACCCGCGTCGTATCCGTTTGGAAGGCGAGCACAACGAGATCTCCAAGGATCCGCAGATGATCTTCGTACGACGCAGGAATGCCCTGGGGACGTTCTAACGCGATCGAATCGCTGTCCGGGGCTTGGGTGGCTTTGGCGATGCGAACTTCCAGTTCCCGGATCGCGTTCAGGTATTCGTCCAATTTTCGTCGGTCAGACAGCCCGACAGTTCGCTGCAATTTGTCGGCATCTTCTCGGACCAAATCGAGGATGCTCTTGTTGTAACGCTCGCGTCGGGCACGGGCTTCGGCTGATTCCCCGGGCCGTCCGGATGTAAACAGGCGATCGAAAATCAGCCGTGGGTCGACCTCTTTGGGAACCGGTTGACGTTCGTTTCGCCACGAGATGTTGGTTGAATAGGCGCAGCTATAACCCGAGTCGCAATTTCCGGATTGTGCTCCTGAGTCGGCGCCGATTTCCAGCGACGCGAAACGGGTCTGTTTTCCGAACTGGGTCGCGGCGATCTGATCGACCGAGACGCCCGCCCGAATGTCGGCGCCATCGGTTTTGCGGGCTTGGGTTCCGGTCAAAAACGTGGTTAGCGCACGGGCGTGGTCGCCACCACCATCCCCGTTCGCGTTGGCCTTCTTGTGGGTCAAACCTGACAGGATGCAGAAGTCACTTCGCAGGTCGGCGAGTGGCAGAAGGGTTCGGGGCAGTTCGTAATCGTTCCCTTCCGCTGCGGGTAACCAATCCGGCATGTGTTTGCCGTTGGGGACATACAAAAAGGCCATGCGAAGCGGACGTTGGACGGCTTCCGCGCTCCAGGCCCGTGGTTGCATGGCATCGAGCATCGGCAAGGCGACTGCGGTGCCGAGGCCTTTGAGCGTGGTCCGACGGGAGATGCGTGGGAGGTTCATCGGGCAGCCTGCAAGGAGGGGATGGTGAAGGCCAGGAACGAGAATCGCGGCCCTAGGTAACGGCCCACCGCAGATCAGTTTAGGGGGTTCGTCTGGTCGGCTCCAGTCAAAACCCGAGTTATCGCTGTGTCGCCGCCGGGCAGCAGGCGTGCCCCATCGTGCGTTCCGGCGAGGCGGGGCGGCTTACTCCGGCATCCGCGTGCGGGCTTGGAACCGAAAGGGCCGACTCTTGACGATCTGCCACACGAGGGCTTCGAAGCGATCGCCCTCCGCAGACATGCCGGCGGTGATGTCATCGAGGGTGCATTCGTCGAAATATTCCAACCCCCGCCCCAGGGCAAAGGTCAACAATTTGGAGGCCACACAGCGGCGGAACTCGTGTTGCCGCTCCAGCAGAACCGTTCGCAATTCGGCTGGCCCGGTGAACGAGCGGCCGTCGGGGAGTTCACCTTGTGCGTCGATCGGTCGCCTCTGATCTTCGTCTCGCCAGCGGCCGATCGCGTCGAAGTTCTCCAGACCGAAGCCGAGCGGGTCCATCAACCGATGGCAGGCCGCGCACTCCGCTTTTGAGCGATGCAATTCCAATTGTTCTCGGAGCGAGACCGGGGCCGAGTTGTCTCCGGCGGCGGCTTCCAAAGTGGGGACGTTGGGCGGCGCCGGTGGAGGCGGTGCGGCGAGCAGATTTTCGAGGATCCATTTGCCGCGTTTTACCGGTGACGTTCGGGTAGGGTTCGAGGTCACGGTCAGGATCGCGGCCTGACCGAGCAGGCCGCCACGCGATGTGCCGGACAGCGACACGCGGCGGAACTCGTCTCCGTCGACACCCTCGATCCCGTAGAGTTTCGCCAATTGGCTGTCCAGGAATGCGTAATCGGCTGACAATAATTCGATCACGCTACGATTTTCTCGGATGATCGACGCGAATAGTAATTCGGTTTCTTGCCGCATGGCCGTCCGCAATTCCGGAGTGAACTCGGCGAAGCGATCGCGATCGATCGCGATCGTTTCCAGGTTACGCAGTTGCAGCCATTGACCCGCGAAGTCCTCGACCAGGCCTTCGATCCGCGGGTCGCGGAGCATTCGGCGAATCTGCTGCCGAACGGTTTTCGGGTCACTTAGCTTCCCGTCCGCGGCGGCCCGCAAGAGCGGTAGGTCCGGCGGGGCGGCCCATAGGAAGTAGCTCAGTCGGGTAGCGAGTTCGAAATCGTTCAGTCGCAGAAACGGTTCCGAGGAGTCTTCGACGGGCTGCCTTTCGACCCGAAACAGGAAGGCCGGAGAAACCAGGGCGGCTTGAACCGCGACCTGCATCGCCCGCTCGAAACTGCCTTCATCGGCGAGCACCAGGTCGGCGATCCGGCCGTACCGCTCCGTCTCGCTCGGATCGACCGGGCGGCGAAAAGCGTGCGGCAAAAAGGTTGCCAAGTTGGAGCGTGCCGCCGCCGACAGGGCGGCGCTGTCGGCATCCTTGACCGGGGGTCGGGGGATCAATCGGCGGTGAGACGCGGGCAAGTCGTCTGGGAGCACCCCGATCGGCCCGATCACATGGATCGCCCGCACGTGTAGGTTTCGGTCGCCACGAAGTTTGGGGTCTGGGTGTTCCGGTTGGTAGTAATCGTTCAGGAACTTGACGGCGACCCGATGGCGTCCGGAATCGACCCGCAGGGAATGTTCATAGGTTCCCGGAGCGTCCGCTGTAGCAGGTACATCGGCCACAATCAAACTTTCGCCATCGAGCAGGAAAGCCATCTTGGCCGGTTCCGGTCCCGCCTGATCGCCGTAGGCATCGACGCGGATCAAGTAGTCGGCGGTCGCAGTGAAGTCGTGATCGTCCCCGGCTTCCCCGACCGAGGCGAGGGTTTTGCCGGCGATCGATCGGACCGGGGCGAATTCGGCTTCGGGGACGATGATCGCGCGCCTGACGACCTCCTCGGCCGCATCGAGATAGCGTTCCAGCAGGACCGGTGGCAGGGTCAGCACGTCGCCGATGTTGTCGAACCCGTAACCCACGTCATCGGAGGGGAATTGATCGGCGGGGCGATGGTCGATGCCGATCAGGTCACGGATGGTCCGGTTGTATTCGTTTCGGTTCAACCGCCTGAGGGTGACGCGGCCGGGATAGGCCGGGCCGTCGCAAGCGACCTGAAGCGAGTGTCGGTCGATCCAGTCCGTCCAACGTTGTCGTTCGGCGTCCGAGGGTTGCTCCGAATCAGGGGGCGGCATGATCCCGGCTTCGATCTGGGTATGGACTTTTTTCCAGATCGACCGGTCCGACGTCTGAGCGCGTCCGACGTCTAGCTTCTCGAACGCCACCCCAGCTGCGGGTTGGTCACCGGAATGACAATCGCCACAGTAGGTCAGCAAGCTCGGGAGGACTGATTGTTGATATTCCGACTCCGCTGGAGGTGGCGGTTGCGTAGAGCCCTCTTGAGCGGGCGGTCCCGCGACGGTCCAACCGAAGCATGCCGACAGGAGCAGGAGGCGAGGTTTGCGGAGAAAATTCGGCATCGCAAGGCGAGTGGTTTGGTGACGGATCGACGGGGTTGGCAATCGCCCATTCTAGCCCCCGGGGTGTTGGGGAGGTCGAAGTTCGAGGCGACGAGTTCGCGACCGCCAAGCGTCGCGACTTGGCGGCATGGCCTGGGGGCGTGACCTCGGTAGCTGGGCCTCGCGATCAGGGCAAACGGCCGTGGGACGCGAGAATCGGCCGCAGTTGCTTACGGAGGTTTTCGCCCAGGATCCTGCGTTTGGAAGATTCCTTCAAATCCGCCCCCAAGACCTTGCTCAATTCGGTACCCAAAGAGCGAGACGGCAGATGGCTGCCGAACAGGATTCGCTCATCCCCCAATTCACGGACCGCCATTTCGAGGAAGCCGGCGGTCGGATCGAATCCGGAGGTTTCGATACTGACATTCGGCAGCCGCCGGATGGCCCGGATTCCCGTTTCCCATTCTCCGCCGGCGTGGGCGCAAACGAAATGGACGTTCGGGAATCGGGCGGCCAAGTCGGCTAGATCCGTCGGATGCGAAACCCCGGGGTGATCTTTGCCGCCGGTCCTCGCCCAGGTGTGTTGCATGATCAAACCGCCGAGTTCACCGACTCGGGCGACCAGCGGCTCATAATTCGGGTGGTTGCAAGGCAGCGGATTTCGGCGATCCCCGGGAAAATAAACGCCGATCATCGGGCCGTCGGCGATCCAGCGGTTGATCGCGTCGAGTGATCGGTGGGGGTCGCCGGGTTGAAGCTGAATCATTCCCAGCGCACGGTCCGGCCAAGCCTGCAGCGGGGCGAGGATATCTTCGGGATGTTCCCGCACGCGGGCTTCGGTTGCCGGCTCCGCGGTCCCCAAGCCGACATGTAAAAAGACACAAAACTTACGGATCGAGCCCTTATCGAGGGTCGGCAGGGATCGCCGGATGTCATTCATCAGGCGGGTGCCGTCGGGATCGACCATCGAGGGGGTCAGGTAGGAATCCCAAATCTCGTAGCGATCCAAGACTTCGCGTGGCGGCAACCCGAGGCGTTCCGGGGGTTGGCGGTGAGGCGTGGAGGTCAGCGGCATGAGTTCTTTCGATCAGTTCGTCAGCCATTCGGAGGCGGCTGTTCCGGAGATCTGGCGCAATTCGGCGTCGGTCAGGTCGGACTCGTAAAGTTTGATCAGATTGGCTTGGGTGATCAGCATCGGGCTGTGAGTTCCCAACAGGACACGGTTGGGCGAAGTGCGGCGGGCCCATGCCGCGATCCCGTCGGTCCCGTCGATGCGAGAGGTGTCGAAACGAACCCGTGGGTCGTCGGCGAGGTCGCCGAATCGGTTGCCGGTTGGACGTCCGCCCAGCAGCAGGACGCGGGCTCGCGGCAACCCCTTGAGCAGTTCGGGTAGCGGCGACAGGTCGACATCCTCCGCCCGCAGGCGAGGGTGCTGGGTTCGCGTGTCCTCGAGAGCGACAACGAGCTGCAACAGTAGGCCACGGGCGACGGTTCGGTCGAGCAGTCTGCGGAAAACCGGTTCATCGAGTCGGTAATCGTGGTAGCCGGGATAGATCCGGATCCCGGGCATTTGGTGAACTTCATGACAACGCCGCAGGTCCTCCTCCCAATCGGGCAAGCTCGGGTTGATCGCACCGAACGGCACTAGGAAGTCGGTGCCCACTTCTCGGCAGGACGCTGCCAGCCTTGAATTGACGTCGCTCAGGTCGCGATGGAGGATCGCGTCAAAGCTGGATGCCCAAGCCTGGGTGAAGCCCAGACGCCGCAATTTGGTCACCAGCCTTTGGGGTTCCGAATCGGCCAGATGTCGGAACGGCCACGACCCTACGTGAACGTTCGTGTCGACCATCGGCACGAGCGGAGCTGTCGCCGGCGATTCGGCGACGTCCGGCTCCGTGGCGAAGGCCCTTGGAGTTTCGGCTGTGGCGGCCGCTATCGAGACGGCGGTCGCGGTCATCCAGGTATCACGAAACCATTGTCGGCGGTCGCTACGCATCGGTTGGCCTCAGGCGAAGATCTCGGTGACGACCCGCGGTTCCTTCAGGCCGGTCAGCCGTTCCTTCAATCCCTGCCGTTCGTGGTAAATCTGTTGATGATTCAGTCCCAGGGCATGCAGCAACGTGGCGTGGAAATCCGGGACGCTGATCGGGTTTTCGACGACCGCATGGCCGAGTTCATCGGTTTGGCCATAGACCATACCCGGTCGTACCCCGCCCCCGGCCAGCCAGGAGGTGAAGCCTTGCATGTTGTGATCGCGGCCGGTGAACTTGCCACCCACCTTTTGGGAAGTCGGCGTTCTGCCGAACTCGCCGCCCCAGACGACCAGTGTCGTGTCGAGTAATCCGCGACGCCGCAGGTCACGGATCAACGCGGCGACCGGCTTGTCGGTCCGACGACAAACGTCGCGGAGGGTTTCTGCCAGGTCGCTGTGGTTGTCCCAAGGCTGATCGTCCAAGAACAACTGCACGAAGCGGACGCCTTGTTCGACCATCCGGCGGGCGAGCAGGCAGCGCCGTCCGTACGACTCGGTCACGGGATCGTCGATCCCGTAGTCTTCGAGGGTCGCTTTCGATTCGTTCGATAGGTCGAGCACGTCGCTGGCCGTCAACTGCATGCGGGCGGCGAGTTCGTACGCCTGGATGCGGGCATCCAGTTCGAGTTGTCCCGGGCGTCGTCGGCGGTGTTCGTGATCGAGCCGGGCCAGCCAATCACCGGCAACGCGATCGATTTCGCTGGGGCGATCGTGTTCGGGGGTCAGGTTCAGCACCGGCGCGCCGACCGTCCGAAACCGAGTGCCTTGGTACACGGGAGGGAGGTAGCCAGAGGTCCAATTTCGAACGCCGTTTTTGGGCAGGCCCAAGGGATCGTCCAGCACGACGTAAGCCGGCAGGTCGTCGCATTCCGACCCCAGGCCGTACGCGATCCAGGAACCGAGCGACGGGTGGCCCATGAACAATCGACCGCTGTGGATCTTGTACAGGGCGTTGTCGTGGTTCGGGTGATCGGTCCACATGGAATGCAGGAAGCAGAGTTCGTCGACGACTTTTGCCGTGTGGGGCAGCACGTCCGACATCCAAATTCCCGCTTCGCCATGACGCTCGAACCGATACGGGCAGGGCATCAAGGTGCCGACGTTCGCGGTCGCGACGTTTCCGATCTGTTCGGCATTGCCGGGGAACGATTCCCCGGCGTGTCGATCCAAAATCGGCTTCGGGTCGAACAGGTCCATTTGGCTAGGGCCGCCATTCATGAACAGATGAATGACCGAACGTGCTGTCGCCGGGTGATGAGTCGGCTTGGCCGCGAGCGCCGAGCTGGGGCTGGGCGGGGCGGCCCGCGCGAAGTTTTCCTGGCCGAGCAGGTCGGTCAGGGCGGCGCTGCCGAGCATTCCCGCCAGGCCGGAGAAAAACGAACGTCGGGTGGTCGGGTCGAGTGGATGCATGGGAGGTTAGTCGAGAAAGGAAAACTCGGCCGAATTGACCAAAGTATGGCACAGGGTCGTGAGTGCCATCCCGGGCGCGTCGGCGGGTGATGCCCCGTTCTGCTGGTGCAGTTCGGTCAACCGCAGCAGTACCCGAACCGCCTCGTCCTGTTCACTTACGGTAGGCTGGCGGCAAAACAGCGTTTGGTAGGCCGCGTCGATTTGAGCCGGTGGCGGCAAGTCAGGTGCAGAGAGGATCCGTCGGGCCAGGTCGCCGCACCACAGATGGATTTGCGCGTTGTTCTTCAGAATCAACGCTTGCAGCGAAACGGTCGAAACCGTTCGCTGAATGCAATTGGGCTGCATCGCGGGATAATCGAACAACGCCAACAGTGACGGCAGTTCGGTCCTTCGCATCCTCAGGTAAACGCTGCGACGACTGCGGCCATCGGCGTCGGGTGTCGCCATCACCAAGCCATCGTCGCGGACGGTGACCGGCGCGGGAGGCCCATGCATCGAGTCGCTCAACCGACCCGTCACGGCCAGCAAGGAGTCTCGCAGCGCTTCGGCATCGACCCGACGAACGGACATTCGAGACCAGAGCAGGTTGTCTGGGTCGAGCTCCTGTTGCTGCGGCGTCACGTCGCTCGTTTGCCGAAAGGTTCGCGACAGCAAGATGCGGCGGTGAAGCGATTTCAGGCTCCAACCGCCATCGATGAAATCTCGAGCCAGCCAATCGAGCAGTTCCGGGTGGCTGGGGGGCTCGCCCTGGTGGCCGAAGTTGTCCAGGGTCGGCACGATGCCTCGCCCCATGTGCAGGCTCCAGACGCGGTTCACCAGGACTCTCGCGGTCAGCGGATGATCGGGGCCGACCAACCACCGGGCGAACGCCAGTCGACGGCCGGTCGATGTGGCCCCCGGCCAGGGTGGCGAGACTTCCAGCGGCATCGTCCCGTCGGTCAGCACCGCCGGCACGCCGGGATCGACACGACGTCCGGGGCGGTCGTGTTCGCCCCGAATCAAAACGTAGGTTGGCGACGGACGCCCGCGATCCCACAAGGCACGAACGGTGGGAGCCGGGATCATCTGCTCGCGAACGGCAGCGATCGCCTGGTCGAACTCTCGAAGTGAATCAGCCAATTCCGGAAGTTTGGCGACCAACATCGCTTCGGTCATGCCCGATTCGCCCCGTCGGCTTTTCAGTAGCGTCTGCCGTTCTTGTTGGAGCGATTTCAGTTGCCGTGCCAACGGCGTGTTGTGCTCGGAGCGTCGGTTCGCGTCATTCGGTGTTTCCAGATCGAGCCGCCGCGTTTTCCAACTCATCCAGTCGTGTTCGTCGAACGCGCCCTGAAAGATCGCCTTGAGCCGATAGTAGTCGGCTTGGGGGATCGGGTCGTACTTGTGATGGTGGCAACGGGCGCAATCGACCGACAGGCCGAGGAGCCCCGAACCGACGATGTTCAACGCGTCGTAGACCAGCCCGAGTCGCTCGGGGACAAAGTTCATCGTCCGCGAGCCTGTCTCGTCGACACCCATCCGCAGGAAACCGGTCGCGATCAGGTTGTCGACGATCTCGGGCGTCAACGTCGCCGGGTCGGTGTAGTCGGCCAATTCGTCGCCGGCCAACTGTTCCAGCAGGAAGCGATCCCAAGGCTTGTCTTCGTTGAGTGACCGGATCACGTAATCGCGATATTTCCAAGCGAACTCGCGGACCGGATCTTCCGACTGTCCGCCTTCGGAATCGGCGTATCCGGCGATGTCCAACCAGTGCCGCCCCCAGCGTTCGCCGTAACGGGGCGAAGCGAGCAGTTCGTCGATCAGCTTGGGGTACCATGCCTCATCGTCGGAATCTCGCCAGCGGGCGAGTTCCTCGGACGTCGGCGGCAACCCGGTCAATCCGATGAAAACTCGGCGGATCAACGGGGGACGTTCGGCGAGGGGGGCGAAAGGAAGGCCCGCGGCGTTCAGTCGTTGACCGATGAAAGCATCGACGGGTTGCAGCGGTTCGGAGTTGGGCACAACGGGGACGGCGACCCTGCTGGGCAAGGGGCGGAACGCCCAGTGTTGGCGATCGGCGTCCGTGACGTGAGGGTCCGGTGGTGCCAAGGCACCCGCTTGCCGGTCGCTCTCCCGAGGCATCCCTTGGGCGATCCAGCGGCGGAGCGTTTCGATTTCGCTGGTGGAGGGGCGGGATACGAAAAAGTTGAGCAGTTGACCTGGCGGCGGGCAAGCTTCTGATTCGACTCGCGTGATCATCGGGCTGGAGTCCGGATCGCCCGGGATCGCCACGGCTCCGCTCGCGCCGCCGGCCAATAGTGCCGTGACCGAGCGGAGGTCGAGGTCTCCCCGCTTCAATTCGGCGCCGTGACACGCGGTGCAGCGGAGCAGCAGGATCGGCAAGACTTCGTGTTCGTCCGCCATCGCAACGGCCGACTCGGTCGGTTCACGGAAAGTCAACCCTTGATCGATCCAGTTCCCGATTCGTTGGATTTCCTCGTCGGTCAGGTGCGGGCCGTCAGGGGGCATTTCTCCATCGCGGATGACCTCGAACAGCAGGCTGCGGTCGCGGTTCCGAGCGGTCACGACCGGCCCCGAGTCGCTGCCGCGGAGAAGGGTGGCGGGCGAGGACAGGTCGAGGCCGCCTTCCGCGGCATCCTCGTTATGGCAATCCGCACAGTGGCTGCGCAGGAGCGGTGCGATGTCATCTTCGAAAACGGGTGGCGAATCGACCGCGGTCGTGGCGGGCTCGGTCGCGAACGCAAACGGGGCCGACGCACCCACCCAGATCGGAAGTAGGCCGAACGTCACCGCACGCAAGCCCGGCGTGAGCAGTCGGTCAAAAAGAGCCGTGAGTCGACGACGGTTCGCGATGCGTGGGATGAACGGCACGGTATCTCGGCAGGACGTTATAGGCGGGAGGTGGGTAAGGTTGCGAGGCTTTGGGAGACGGCACGCCAGGCCCCGCAGCTCGTCTCGGCCGGGGCGTTATCTCGGCCGGACCAATTTCGCTACGGGGCAACGGCTCTCGCTCGCAGATCACCGCCCGTAGTTTAACACGACTCGGCGCTCGGTTGCTAACATCGGGGGGGTGTGGCCGTGCCGCGGATGATCGAAGCGGGCCGGCGTTGGCCTGAGAACGAAACTGGTGGAGCGATCCGTGATGAAATTGTGTCGATTCGGGACTCGGGGTGTGTTGGGAGCCGTCGCTGCGGTCGTGGCTGTGACCGGGATTGGGGTCAGCCAAGGCGCGGGAGCAGAGCGTCAGGCGACGCCGGTCGGTTCGATCCGCACGACGGAAGGTTTTCGAGTCGAATTGCTGCGTTCGGCTCAGGAAGGTGAGGGTTCGTGGATCAGCATGACGTTCGATGACTCCGGTCGGATCGTTGTCGGGTTGGATGATCGCGGCTTAGCTCGATTGACGTTGAACGAATCGACCGGCGAAGCCGACTTCGAGTTGCTGGGGCACACCGAATCGCTGCGGCATGTTCGTGGGGTGCTGCATGCTCACGATTCGCTCTACGTCAGCGCGACCAACAGCCAGGGCATTTATCGGCTCCGGGACCTCGACGGGGATGACCAGTACGAAGACCAACAGCGGTTGCAATCGCTGAAGTACGACAGTCGTTATGGCCACGGGACGAATCAGATCACGCTCGGACCGGATGGGATGATCTACTTCGTGATCGGCAACGATGTGGTATTTCCTGACCCGATGGAACCCGATTCGCCGTATCGGGAACCGCAAAACGATTGGCTGTTGCCAAGCCAGCATGACATGGGTCAGGATGACCGTGTCGGTTACATCGCGAAGGTCGACCCCGAGGGCAAGTCTTGGACGGTGCTCGCCGGCGGTTTTCGCAACCAGGTCGACGTGGCGTTCAACCGGGACGGAGAAATGTTCACATGGGATGCCGACATGGAGTGGGATGTCGGCTTGCCGTGGTATCGCCCGACTCGGCTAAATCACGTCGTGTCGGGAGGCGAGTATGGCTGGCGTTGGGGGACGGGGAAGTGGCCGTCTTGGTTTCCAGACAGCCTCCCGAGCACGCTCGACACGGGGCTGAGTTCACCCACGGGGTTGGTGTTCGGGCACACCAGCCGATGGCCGGAGCGTTACCGTGATGCCTTGTTCATGGCCGATTGGCAGTTCGGCCGGATTTTGATCGTCGACTTGGTTCCTCAGGGGGCAACTTATTCGGCGAGCGCGGGCTGGTTTCTTGACGGCGGCCCGTTGAACGTTTGTGATCTCGTGTTCGGCCCCGACGGGGCGATGTACTTCATCACCGGCGGCCGGGGGTCGCAGTCGGGTTTGTATCGCGTTACCTGGGTGGGAGACGGTGGCGAAGGGGCTGGCGCGACGAGCCCCAGCGATTCGCCGGTGGTCTCAACTTCGCAGCCACCGGTTGCCGAAGCGGTGGGGGGCGACCCGGATCGCGATCCCGTCGTGGCGCGGGCACTTCGCCGTCAACTCGAGACCTTCCATCGGCAGGTCGACCCGTCGTCGCTCGATCTGATTTGGGACCATTTGGGCGACCAGGACCCGTGGTTGCGGCAAGCCGCGCGGGTGGCGCTGGAGAACCAGCCGCTGGAGAGTTGGCGTCACCGGTTGGACGAGGCGAAGGATTTACGAGCGGTCGACATGGCGTTGCTGGCTATGGCTCGTGTCGGGCAATCGGCCGAACAGCCTGTGGTTCTGCAGCGGCTCGGCGCGAAGGATTGGTCGACGCTGAGTCCTGACGATCGGTTGTTGTCGCTCCGTACGGCACAACTGACCCTGATCCGACACGGCATGCCTGACCCGGACGGTCAGTCGCGACTGCTGCAAACGCTTGACCCGTTGTTCCCGCAGGACGGTTTTGCGGCCAACTGGTTGCTGCAGGAATTGCTCGTCAAGCTCCGTGCTCCGGGCATCCTGGCAAGGTCGTTGGACCTGCTGGAGCAGGCTTCCACGCAAGAAGAGCAGGTGCAGTACGCCAAGACGATGACCCAGATCGAGACCGGTTGGGATCGGGCGACGGCCGGTCGGGTCATCGATTGGTTGGCGCGTGCCCGGGGGATGTCCGGAGGCAAGTTGGTCGAAACCGCATGGCAACGGTTGCGAGCCGATTTCGAGGCGAGGTTCAACCCCGAGTTGAAAGCCGAGCTGGTTATGGAACTCGCTCGCTTGGACGAGCCGTTGCCCGCCGAATCGCTCACCCTGCTCCCGCCGCGTCCGCTCGTCCAAGCCTGGAAGATGGGTGACCTGATCGACGACGTGTTGGCGGTGGATCCCGCACAGCGATCGGCCGCAGCGGGTGAGCGGGCTTTGGCCGCCACCGCTTGCCTCCGCTGCCATCGGATCGGCGAGCGGGGCAGTCCGACCGGGCCGGATTTGACTCATGTCGGCAAGCGGTTCGACGGCCGGGCTTTGCTCGAGTCGATCCTGGAGCCGTCACGGCAACTCGATCCGAAGTACGCCGAATCGAGTTACCTGCTGAGCGACGGCAGGGTCGTCACGGGTCGGACCGTCGGGGTCAGCAAGAACCAGTTGGTGATCGAGGTCGAGCCGATGACGGCGCGAACTTTGTCCGTCGATCGTGCGGACATCGAAGCCTCGCTGCCGACCACGCGGTCGCCGATGCCCGAGGGGTTGCTGGATACGTTGACCCGCGAAGAAATCCTCGACCTGATCGCGTTGTTGCGACGTTGATCGTCATCGCCTTTCACACGGATTCCCATCGGCGGGTCGGATCGGTCGCTGCGATCGACGCGTTCCGTTCCCCGTCCTATCCAAGTCACACGATTCGGTAACGAGCAAGATGAATCGACACGCATCCGGCGTTTTTTCGCGTCAAGCCTGGTCGGACAACGCCCCGTTGATCGAGTCGATTCACCGGCTGCCGTTCAACGAAGAGTTGACGCTGGGGACGCTGTCGCCCGAGCGGTTCACGCACTACTTAGCGCAGGATCGGTTGTACCTGCGTCGCTACGGGCGGGCGCTTAGCCTGTGTGCGGCGAAGTCACCGGGTGAGGACGCGGTCGATTTTTTCGCCCGTTCGGCACATGTCGCGATCGCGGTCGAGCGGTCGATGCACGCCGGGCTGCTCGACCGGTTGGGGGTTACCGAGCGGCAACTCGGCGAGCATGGCGAAATGACCCCGGCCTGTCAGGCTTACACCGACTTTCTGATCGCGGCTTGCTATGAGCAGCCCTACCCCGTCGCGGTGGCTGCCGTGTTGCCTTGCTTCTGGATCTACGAAGATGTGGGGGTGGCGATCGCCGAGCGATCGGCCGCGGGCAACCCGTATCAGCCCTGGATCGATACCTACAGCGACGAATCGTTTGCGGATGCGGTCCGCAAGGTGATTCAACTGGTCGACGATGCGGCGGTGAACGCGACCGAAGCGACTCGCGAGGCGATGTCGCGTGCTTTTCGGCGATCGGCTCAATACGAATGGCTGTTTTGGGACAGCGCTTATCGGCTATCGGGGTGGCCGATTTAACGGTCGCCTGTGGTCAGGCCGCTGGTGGCGGATGCTGGCGTGTCGGGGGCGGAGGCAACACGCCGATTCGTGACACGTCGTCGCGGGGCGGGAACGCGAGTGGCCCCGCGATATCCCCAGCGGCCTGCCGTGCCTCGGCGAAGGGACAGTTTGGCCTCGAGTTGCGGCATCGATTCGGTCCCTAGCGTCTCGGCCGCGGCCAACAGGACTTTGGCGCAAGCAATCGAATCTTCCAGCGCGTCGTGGTGCCGGAATCGGATACCCAGCCAATCGGCCAAAGCCCGCAGCCCATAGCCAGGTCGATCGGGCCAGGTGTTGCGAGCGACCAGACGAGTGCAAGAAAACTCGAGGTCCGGTATGTCGACGTGATGAAAGTCCAAGCAGGCGCGGAGCACGCCGATATCGAAGGGGGCGTTGTGCGCGATCAGGCACTCGCCCTGCAGGTGTTCCGAGATCTCGCACCAGCGGCTACCGAAGTTGGGTTCTGCGGCGACCATCTCGGGCAGGATCCCGTGGACCTGGATGTTCATGTGGCTGAACGTGAACGGTTCGGGCCGGATCAGCCAGCAGCGCTGGTCGACGATTTGGCCGTTGCGTATTTTGACGGCCGCCAATTGGCAAGCGCTGTGCCGGCACTGGTTGGCCGTCTCAAAATCGATCGCGGTGAAATCCATCCATGTTTCCCGGTGGTGCGGAGGGGCGTTGGTCAGGTGCCGATTCGGGCTTGTAGCTTGTCGATATCGGCGGCCAAGCCAGTTTGTTGCTTTAGCAGTTCGTCGAGCGATAGGCGTTCCTGGTCGACGACCTGGGCCGGCGCGCGGCTGACGAAGTTTTCATTCGCGAGCTTCTGTTGCTTGCCCGTGATCTGTTTGGCGACTTGAGTCAGCAGACGTTGGAGCCGCTGCAGTTCGGCATCGACATCGATAAATTGTTCTAAATCGACGTGAACGTCAATGTCGAATGCGGGAATCGTCAACGCCGCGTCGGTCGGAAAGGCGGTCGCTTGGGGGCCGAGATCGACGACGTTGGCTGTGGCGAGCGATTCCAACAGCACCTTCATCGGCGTCAGCAATTCGGCGATCTCGGCGTCGCAGCGGACGGAGACCGGGACCGACTCACGGGGCGCGATGTTTTGGCTGCTACGGATCTTGCGGACCGCCCCCAACACCTCACGAAAGACCGCGAACTGTCGTTCGATCGTGTCATCCACTCGGTCTTGCGCATCCGGTGTCGGCCACGGGGCGAGCATCACGAAAGGCCCGGGATCGTCGGCCCCGGCGGTTAGTCCTCGGCGGGGAGCGACCTGCCCCAGGTGATCCCAAATCTCTTCGGTCACGAAGGGCATGAAGGGGTGTAGCAACCGGAGCAGTTGGTCGAGGGAGTGGGCGATGATCGTCTGGGTTGCCGGCCGTGACACCGGGTCCGCCAGGCGAGCTTTCGCCATTTCGACATACAGGCTGCAGAACTCGTCCCAGGCGAAATCGTACAACACCCGCGCCGCTTCGGCGTAACGATAGTGATCCAGCGACTCGGTCACTTCTGCGGTGACGCTCGACAATCGGCTGAGTAGCCAGCGGTCCTCAAGCGGCAACGTTTCGCGGTCGACGGGAACCGGCGTGAAGTCATCCAGGTTGAGCAGGGTGAAGCGGGCGGCGTTCCAAAGCTTGTTCACAAAGTTTCGCGCCGTCTCAAACCGCTCGCTGACCACCGCCCCTCGGGGCAGTTCTCGATCCGCCGCCGACTCGGCCCACTGGGTCGAAAAGGACTTGCCACACGCCGGGCAGGCGATCTTCGGCAGGCTGCGATTCTTCTTGGTCTGGTCGACCAGTTTCTCGCAGTGCGGGCATTCGTACTGGACGGGCATTCGCACGTCCTGCGTTTCCGTCGCCAACCAAGCGAGTGCGAACCGCAGCGCGTCGGGACCGAACTTGTCGATGATGTCGAGCGGGTCGACACCATTCCCCTTCGACTTGCTCATCGTTTCGCCCAGCCCATCCAAGATTTTCGGATGGATGAAGACTTCGTCGAACGGGACTTGGCCGGTGTTGTTCAGGCCCATCAGCACCATCCGAGCGACCCACAGGGTGATGATGTCTCGCGACGTGATCAGGGTGCTGGTGGGATAGAAATAATCGAGTTCTGAAGTCGGCTCGGGCCAACCCAACGTGCTGTGTGGCCAGAGGGCCGAGGAGAACCAGGTGTCGAGCACATCGGGGTCGCGGGTCAGCCCGAGGCTTTCGATGGCATTTTCCCAGTCGGTGTTTTCGGAACGCAGGCAGACGAACAGGAATGCCTGGCCGGCTTCATCGTGATCGAGGATGTGGGTTAGCGATTCGTTCCCGATACCGAGGTCATCGACCCGTGACGCGAGCTGCTCGGCCTCGGTCGGTTCCATCGGGCCGGCTGACCAGATGGGGATCCGGTGTCCCCACCAGAGTTGGCGGCTGACCGGCCAGTCCCTTTTTTCACCCAGCCAGTCGAGGTAGCCCTTGCGGTAACGGGTCGGAAAAATCTTCACCCGCTCCGACTCGACCGCTTCGATCGCCGATTGGGCGAGCGAATCCATCTTCACGAACCACTGATCCGCCAACAGTGGCTCGATCGGCGTCTTGCTGCGATCGCTGTGAGGCAATTCGATGTCGCGATCTTCGACCTCGCCCAATTGCCCGAGGACATCGAGTTCCGCCACCACCCGCTCGCGGGCCTGTTTGATCGTCAGGCCCTGGTAGGGCCCGGCTGCTGCGTTCAGGGTGCCGTCTGGGTTGAGGATGTTGATCATCGGCAGCCCACAACGCAGCCCGACCTCGTAGTCGTTGGCGTCGTGAGCGGGGGTGATCTTGACGCAGCCGCTGCCCATTTCCGGTTTGGCCCAAGGGTCCGCGATCAGCGGGATCGGGCGATCCATCAATGGCAAAATCAATTGGCGTCCCGCCAGGGCCATGTCTCGCAAGGTCAGCAACCCCGGCAACATCCGATCGCGGCGGGCGATCAGTTCAGCCAGTTGACGATTCAGTTCGACGCGGTCCCTCTCGCCGGCCTCGTTCGTCTTGTCGCGTAGTTGGGCGATCGCATGTTCGAGGGCGGCGGCGGGGTCGGGATGCACGGCGACCGCGGTGTCCCCCAGCAGGGTTTCCGGCCGTGTGGTAGCGATCTCGACCGTGTCCGGTTCGCCCGGTTGAGGGGCGATCACCCGATAGCGGATATGCCAAAAATTTCCCTTGACGGTCTCGTTGAACACTTCGTCATCGCTGATCGCCGTCTGCAGGAACGTGTCCCAATTGACCAGCCGCTTGCCCCGGTAGATCAGCCGCTGGCGAAATAGGTCGTAGAATGTCGCTCGGACGGCGGCCGCACAGCGATCATCCAGGGTGAAGCGGGTGCGATCCCAATCGCAACTGCAGCCCATCCGTTTGAGTTGGCTCAGGATGCGGGTTTCGTATTGGTCTTTCCACTGCCAAATCCGCTGCACCAGGGCCTCGCGTCCCAGGTCGTGGCGGGTCAGGTTTTCCTGCTCCTTGAGCCGACGTTCGACGACCGCTTGGGTGGCGATCCCCGCGTGGTCGGTCCCGGGGACCCAGAGGGCTTCAAAACCCTGCATTCGCCGGGTGCGGATCAACACGTCCTGCAGGGTGTTGTTGAGGCCGTGTCCCAGGTGGAGGGCACCGGTGACGTTCGGCGGCGGGATGACGATCGTGAACGGTCGCCGCTGAGGGTTGACCGTGGCTCGCCAACACCCTGCCGCGTCCCAACGCTGCGAGATCCGACTGGCGGCCGCGGCAAAATCGAAGCGGTTCGGGATGCTCGAATCTTCGGGCTGGCTCATGCTCATCGCGTCGGTTCCGTGATCGCCGCGGCCGGTGGGCGAACCGGCCCCGCGGGTTGGGACTCATCTTTGTGAAGTTTGTATTCGACGGCGTCGACGAGTGCCTGCCAACTGGCTTCGATCACGTTTTCGCTGACGCCGATCGTGCCCCAGGTTTCGTTATGGTCGCCGCTCTCGATGTTGACTCGGATCGATGCCGCCGTGCCACCGCCCGAATCGACGACACGGACCTTGTAGTCGACCAGCCGCATTTCCGACAGCGTGGGGTAGACCGGTTCGAGCGTTTTGCGGAGGGCCGCGTCCAACGCGTTGACAGGCCCGTGTCCCTCCGCGGCGTCGAAGCAGAGTCGGTCACCGATCTTCAGTTTGATGATCGCTTCAGCGAAGACGTGGTGGGTCGCGGCGTTCCGATCGCCGGCGACGACCCGGTACTTGATCGGTTCGAAGTGTCCGCGTAACGTGCCGGCGACGCGACGGACCAACAGGTCAAACGACGCGCCTGCGGACTCGAACTGGTAACCTTGGTTTTCCAGGCGGACGACCTCCGCCAGAATCGCATCCATCAGCTTGCGGTCTTCGCCGAGCCGGTGATGCGCCGTCACCGCGGCGATGTTGCTGCGACCGCTCAGCTCGCTAACCAGGATCCGTCGTTCGTTCCCGACCAAGACCGGGTCGATGTGCTCGTAGGTTTTGGCCGATTTGTTGATCGCGTGGACGTGCATGCCGCCTTTGTGGGCGAAGGCGCTGTTGCCGACGAACGGTTGGTTGCCGCGCCACTGCAGGTTGGCGGTTTCGTAGACGAACCGGCTCAGCTCGGTCAGCGATTCGAGTGACCCGCCGCCGAGCACCTGGTAGCCACGCTTCTTCAACGCCAAGTTCGCGATCACGGAGATCAGGTCGACATTCCCGCAACGTTCGCCGATCCCGTTGATGGTGCCTTGCACCTGCCCGGCTCCCGCGTCGACCGCAGCGAGCGAATTGGCGACCGCTAACTCGCTGTCGTTGTGGCAGTGGATACCGATCGTCACGTCGTGACCGGCAACCGCTTGGCGAGCGGCCTCGACCAGTTCTGCGATTTCCTCGGGTAGCGAGCCGCCGTTGGTGTCACACAGGATCAGGTGGGTGGCGCCTGCGGAAGCGGCGGCCTGCAACGTTTTCGCGGCGTACTGCGGGTTGGCCTTCCAGCCGTCAAAGAAATGCTCCGCGTCATAGATCACCTGGCGGCTGCTTGCCAACAGTTCGACGCTTTCGCCGACCATTGCCAAGTTTTCCTCGAGCGACACGCCGAGCACTTCGGTGACATGGTAATCCCACGATTTTCCGACTAATGTCACCACCGGAGTTTCGGCCGCCAGTAGGGCTTTCATGCCGGGGTCGTCCGCGGCGCGGAAGGCGCGGCGACGGGTCATCCCGAACGCACAAACCTGGGTGGCGCCCAGGTCGAGTCGGCGGACCCGGTCGAAAAAGGCCACGTCTTTTTCGTTCGACAGCGGGTAGCCACCTTCGATGTAATCGATCCCGATTTCCGCCAAGCGGCGGGCGATGTTCAGTTTGTCCTGCAGGGAAAAGCTGACCCCTTCCCCTTGGGTACCGTCACGCAGGGTGGTGTCGTAGATTTCGACCAAACGTTTGGCCGATGGAGTTGCTGTCATCGAGTTCATGGTCATGCTCGGATTGGCGGCTGAAAAAAAATCCCCCGTGGCGGGAAGGGCCTCGGGGGATTTGTCGGCTGGTGGGTCGCGGGTTCAGCCGCCGCGGTGATCATGCATCTCGGGCGGCTCTCAAAGCTTGGCGTGGGAACCGGCTGGGAGTCTGCTCCGCTTTCCCCCACCGCAAACCCTATCCCCCGGATCAGGTCTGTCGCCGGAAAGCGGAGCCGGTAATCGACGCGATGGGATGATGAACTCGCATTTGCCAAATCGAACGGGGGTCGGGGAGCCGGGCCATGGCGAAGCTGGCCATTCCGAGTCCGCATGATAAGTTTCCTTCCCCGATTGTCAATGCGGAGCTGTCTGCCCGATGGGTGCGGGGGACTCTGGATTCATTTGACCGCCCGAGGGTAACCTGAAGTACCGAGGGGCGCGACAAAGCTTTGACACCCTGCGAACCCGTTTGCCCACCGCCCCTGCCGGCGAGGCTGCCTTCCGTTGTCTTGAACAAAGTGCCCCATCCTGCTACCCTGCTTCTCCGACGGCTCGTTGACCGGCTGTGCCTTCTCGAGAATCGACTCTGACCGCCTGAGGAAACCGTGACGTCTCTCTCTACCTGGATTGCTCACTCGCTGTTGACGTTTTTCGGAAGTTCAACTGGTAGGGCGGCGATCATGTTTCTTTCCGCCTGCGTGATGTCGATGTCGGCCCACGCGGCCGAACTCCCGAATCCTTATCCGCGAGAGTATGTCCTCGAGGAACTCGTCAAGAGTTGGGATTTTGAATCCCCCGCCGATGGGTCTGCCGATAGGGGATGGCGGGCGCTGAACGACTGCACGCTCGAAGTGACCGACGGACGCTTACGGATCCGTGCGAGCGGTGGCGACCCCTACTTGCTCGCTCCGGTGGTGGCGGACGGGAGCGACTTTGCCGTCCGGTTGAGGGTCCGAGCCGAGACGGACGGCAAGGGGCAGCTGTTCTGGTCGACGCGACGGCATCCTGGTAGCAGCGAGTCACGTCAAGTCCGCTTTGACCTAAAGCACGATGGCCAATGGCACGAATACCTCGTGCCGCTCACGTTGTCTCCGGAAGATGGGGGGCTGACGGCCCTGCGGTTCGATCCCGGTACGGCTCCGGGTGAGATCGAAATCGATCGGATCTCCGTTCATCGCGGTCGGCATCATCCGCTTGAGATTCTCGGATTGGTTCGCGACGGCGGTCAAACCTCGGTGCGAATCCTGAATCACGATGAGCGGCCGGTGGAAGCTCGGGTTGACGGCAAGCCGTTTCGGCTGGAACCGAGCCAGTCGACCGACGTGCCGTTGCCCCAGCGGCCGCCAGCCGCGTTGGAATCTCGCGAGGTTGTCGTCGAGGCCGCGGGGTTGCCGGCTTTGACCCGACGGTTCTGGCAATACGACCCTGCGGTGCCGACGGAAACCCATCGGCGTGATCTGGGTGACCTGCGATTGGAACTTGCCCGTGACGGACAGGTCCTGCGTTTGTATCGCCACGGGGTGGTGGTGGCAGCGATCGCGCCGCTGGCACATGTCGGCACGGAACCGATCGAACTGGGCGTGGTCGACCCGTCATCCTGGCCGATTGAACTTCGTGGCGAGGGGATTCGGATCCGTCTGGCCGGATCGGAACCGGGTGAGTTGCAGATCGACATCGATAGCGAGCGTGAGATCGAGGGGCCGGTGGTACGGGTGTTCGGGCAACTCGAACAGGGACTGATGGCCGGTGTCGAATACTTGGGCCGCGGGGAGCAGTCGAGTTCGCGGCTCGACATCGAGACGGAAGAGCACCTTCGGGTGGAACCGCCGCCGATGCACCTGACCATGCCGCTGATGGCGTTGGTCACCGAAGGCTCCGCGGTCGCGATGCTGTGGCAGGACAGCGAACTGCAGCCGACGTTTGCCGTCCCGGACTTCATCGACCACGGACCCGGCCATCGGTTGGGGCTCAAGGGGAAACGGGTTTCCGCTTCGCTTCGCATCGGTGAAGGTTGGAGCGATGGTGGCCGTTTGGAGGACGCGATCGAATGGGCGGTTCGGCGGCGCGGGTTGCCGCCGTTGCCTCCGCTGCCACGGCCTTTCGATGAACAGCAGGCGTTGTCACTCGCCGCTTATCGCGGCGCGATCCTCGATGAGACCCATGGCGGTTGGTTTCACGCGGTGGTCCCGGGTTTGCGAACTATGCCCGCTCGGGGGGCCCCGTTTGCCGATTGTGCGTCGGCGATCTTTCGGCTCACCGGCGAAGTCCCCGAACTCGAACGGTTGCAATACGGTGGGGCTCATATCAGTAACCCGACCAGCTACTTCGTCAGCGGTCGCGCGGCGGAGTGGTTGAGGATCGTTGACCGACAGGCGGCCGATTTACGCGGCGCCCAGCAGCCGGACGGCTCCTATCGCTACGGGGGCGAGTTCCGCCGTGGCCATTTCGAGGATACCGCCAGCGGGGTTTGCGGCAGGCCGGCATTTTTGCTGCTTGAACATGCTCACCTGACGGGCAACGCCGATTCGCAGGCCGCCGGGTTGCTGGCGTTGAAGTACGCCGAAAGGTTTCGAACGCCCCGCGGGGCTCAGACCTGGGAGGTGCCGCTGCACACCCCCGACATCCTGGCATCCGCTCACCTTGTTTGGGCCCATGTTCGGGCCTTCGAGTTGACCGGGGAAAGGGAACACCTGGAGCATGCCCGACGCTGGGCGGTCGCCGGATTGCCCTTTGTCTACCAGTGGTCGAACCGGCCGGTCATGAACTACGCGACCACCGCAGTTTATGGCGCCACCCAGTGGCAGGCACCCAATTGGATCGGCTTGCCGGTGCAGTGGTGCGGGACGGTCTACGCCTACGCGTTGCTGTTGTTGGCGGAGCATGAGCCGTCGTTCGATTGGCGCGGAGTGGCGGAGGGGATTTTGATCTGTGCGGAGCAGATGCAGTATCCCGACGGCCCTTCGGTCGGCTGTTTGCCTGACGCCTTTTCGTTGCCGACTCAGACTCGGATTCCCGCGGACATTCACCCGGGGGTGTTGGTCGACCTCCGGCTGAAGCTGTCCGGGCACCAAGACGGCTTGGCGATGGCCACGGACGGGAAGCATCGGGTCGTTTCCCCCTTCCCGGTCACCTTGCGCGAGGGACGGGCGTTGCTACGTGGGCCCGCCGGCATCGATTTTCAGATCGTGGTCGACGGGCGGCGGGTGATCGACGTGCGGTCGACGGGCGAGGACGAGATTTCGCTGGAGCCATAGGGGCGCGGCGGGAGTTGGCTCGCCGTTGCCCAAAGGTGAAGCCGCGAGGCATTCCCTTTTGGGGTTGCAGCCTGTTTGGCGGGTAAACGCCGTGGGATCAGCGGAGTTCTGAGGCGAGTTGATCGAGGTCGACCAATTGGGCTTTCGGGCCAGCCTGTTCCACCAAGTCGCAGATCAGGTCGATCGTGCGGAAGTCGGGGTCGACGACGCCCAGGCAGGACGGGTGGGCCAGGAAATCGAACACGGCGGCATGATCGATCGTCCAACTGACCGCCCTGCGGATCGCTTCGAGGTACCAGTCGAGTTTCCAGCGGCCGCCACGAAACGCGCCGATATCGCTGATCGGGCTCATCGGGATTTCGATCAGACCGCTGGGGTAGACGGAGGGCTGAGCCGCCGCCTGCGCCCCGACGATGCTGTCGTAAACCGACTCGGACGGCCGTTCTGACGGGCGGGAATTGGCGTGCGCCGGATAGAGGCTGCTGACCCAAGTGAAGCCGCAATCGAGTAGCAATTGCTGCACGTCTTCACGGCCGTGAAGACCGGTGTGGAAGCCGCCAGGTGTGCGAAAGCCGCGATTGTCGACTTCGAGACGTTCCCGCATCGCGGCGGTCGTCAGCCGGATGTTTTCTCGAATGACCTCTGCCGGGCTGCGGCCTTCGATCAACCAAGGGGCGCGTTGAAATCGGAACTGCAGTTGCGACGGTTCGTCGGCGAGCACGTTGACATGATCGTACGTATGGTTGCCGATCGGGTGGCCGGTTTCTGCCAGTCCTCGCAGCCACGCGATGTCTGCCTGTTCGAGCGTCCGGCCGACACAAAAGTAATGGATCGTGCCGCCACGTTGTCGGACCCGTTGGCCGGCCGCGACGGCGTAGTTTTTCGCCGATTCGTTCAGATTGCCCTTTTCGTAATCCCAATGGGTGTCATCCCATTCGGGAAAGTTCCGACTCATTTCGAGATCGAGCGTGATCGCGATCCGGGCGACCTTGCTCGGCGCGGCCGCCTGAAGTGAGTCGCTGAGCAACCGGTTGGGGATGGTCAGGCCGCCCCCGAGGAACGCCGCGTGACGTAGCAGATCGCGGCGGGACATCGGATGCCACAGCGGGTCTCGCTGTGTGGCCGAGGTGGCTGGGTATTCAGATGCCTTCATCGGCTCAGTCTCGAGGTGTGGCGGACCCGCCGTCGGGATCGCGCGCGGAAGATGACTCGGCGCCCGCTGCGGGGGTGAGCGGTCGAACCCAGGAGACTTGGGTGATCAATTGGTTGAGCGACGCGAAGGAGATCGCGGCATTGACCGCAAAGCGGGGCGTGGTATTGGCCGGGAAGGTTGCCAGCGACGCGTCACCGACGAGGAACACGTTGAAGTCCCGCGACAGGTTTTCGTAGCCGGCGGTCGTGCGGCAAAAACACATGTCGGTCGCGTAGCCGGTCAGCAGCACGTGTCGGATGCCTTGCTGCCGCAGGAAAGCCTTGAGCGGTTCGTAGCCTTCGGAATCATAGATCACGATGTCGTCCCGATGGACGTCGACGTCACGAGTGACGGGGATCGGCAAATCCCAAAAGCCGGTGTTGTTGAACCGCGAGCCCGCATCGAGTCCCGGGAATTGTCGGAAGTAATCGATCACGGGGAAATCGGCTGACAGCGACAAGCTGCTCGGCAGCGGTTCGCCACGGTATTCGAAGTTTCCCAGTTTGGTTGCCAACTCGGCCGCACCTTGCCCGCGTTCTTCGTCGGTCGGGCTGTGGCTGAGCGATCGATACAGCTTTTCGCGGATCGGGTCCTTGCCGCCCGGCAGGCTGTACATCACGAAGCCAACGTGCTCTCGCAGCGAATTGATGAACGGGCGGACGACCTCGCGGGTATGGCGAGCGGCGAGATGATTTTTCTCGACTGTGCAGAAATCGGCGACTCCGGCCGGCTCCGGCGTGTTCCAGCCCTGGCCGTCATCGATCCCCCAAGGGTGGACCATGATGATCGCGGTTTGAGAGGCGGATAGCCGGTTCGGCATTTCGATGATCCCTCGCGCGTTGTAGGAAAATCGCCAGGCGCGGACCGACAGGTCTGCCTCGGCGTCGTCGACGATCGCGGCGGCTTCGAAATGTTGCTGTTCCCGAATCGGTTCGAAGAATTCCGGGTGATCCGCGAGCAGAGGTTGTGGGTTTTCGATCGGTCTCAGGACATTCAAGTAGGCTCTCGGTTCCGAGGTGTTTGGGGCATCGTCTGCCGTCACGGTTTCGCCGAGCAGGTATCCGAATCCCAGTAGTCCGATCCGAAGGACGAGGCGAAGCGAAGGCATCAAGGTCTCTTTTGGTAAGGGGCAGACGAAACGGGATGGACCGATTGCGGTTGGTGACGAACCGCCTGCCACGCATCGCTTCTCGCAGCCAGGCGTCCCGAAAGTCGACGGACTCAGGGCTCCCGCGGCGGCCCGGCGGATTGCAGGTAGGCGAACAGGTCGCGGAGTTCCTGCGGCGAAAATTGTCGATACAAATCGGCGGGCATCAAGGAAACGGCGGATTCGTAGCGGTCCTCGATCTGGCTTATCGGCACGGTGAGCTTCTGAAGCTTGGAGTCGATCAGGGTGACGCCGAACTCGTCGCCACGGTCCGTGCTGTCAGGAGCGACCGGCAACCCCGTCAGGATCCGGCCGTCGGTCGTTCGGATCACCTGGCTGACATATTCCTTGCGAATCACTCCGCTGGGATCGACGAGGCTGGTCAGCAAGAAATCGCGGTCCTGCCGATTGGCTAAAGTCAGATCGGGGCCGACCCCTCCACCATCGTCAAACAGGCGGTGGCAATTGCCGCAGTGCTTTGTATAGACGGTTCGACCCGCGCGAACGTCGCCCGGGCCGGCGCGAAGGTCGTTGTTGAGCCGGCGAACTTCCGCCAACAGTTCCTCGGGCGTTTCGGCACGCAAGCTGCCCCAGTGGCGCGTGACCAAGGCGTTGAGCTCGGGGTCGTCGAATATGGCGACCCGCCGGGCTTGTTCCAGCGGCAGATGACTGGCCGGTAGGAGCCCCTGGTCGATCGAAGTCAGCAATTTCCGAGCCGCGGCCTTGCGGCTGAGCAGCACATCCCCGATTGCCGTTTGCAAGCGGGGACCGAGTTCCGTGGCGAACAATTCGACCAACCGGTCGAGCGTTGCCTCGTCGGTCGCTCGGGCGACGATTCCAAGGGCGGCGATGCGAACCGCTTCGGGATGGGAGGACATCAACACGTCCCATGCCGGCGCTTGTAGGTCGGGGTTCGGGTGTGGGGACAGGACATTCAGCAGTTCGGTCCTGCGATCCGGTGGGGTGGCATCCGAGAACGCCAAGCTCACGGCGGTCTGGCGTGGTTCTGAGAGGCCCAGTTCGATGGCCAAGCGGAGCAATACCGGGTCTTGCGGCGTGGCCCGCCAGTGCGTTAGCAGTTTGGTCGCGATCGGGTGAGCGGGATCGAGCTGGCTGCGGAACTCGGCAGCCTGATCGCCCGATTGTTCGGACCAACCGGCCAGGATCGGCCGCCATAGTGATCGCATCGCGGCTTCGTCCGGGGCGGAATTCAGCAGGTCGTCAACCGATGCCCAACCCGTGTCGGTCGCCTCGGTGGCGTATCGCCGGGCCAGACGTGGCAGCAACGCTTCGCGACCCAACTGAGATCGCCACGCCGACGGCCTTCGAAAACGTTTCAAGACCTCGTCCCGCGCGTTCACGCAGTGGCGTTCCACCGCCCACCACCACAACAGCGGCATGCGAGGATCGTCGTGGTCGATGTCGCGGAGGATGTTCGCGTTGATGATCGGCATGGCGTGAACCGCTGGCAAGCGAGCGGCGGTGCAAGCCAATTGTCGCCGAACCGAGAGTTCGGGTTCTCGTTCGGCCAAGTCGTCCAACCGCTCCGCCATGTCGTCGGAGACCTGCCTCAGATCTCCCAGCAGGCGAACCGTCCAAGAACGGACAGAGGCATGGGGACTGGTGAGCAAACGCTCCGCGGTCGGCTCATCGAATCCGTTCAAGGCGTTGAGAGACCACAGCGATTCCAACGCGACGGTTTCAGAGGTTTCCTGCCGGGCTCGAGCCCGAAACGTTTCCACTAGCGATCGATCGCCGCGCCGGACCAGTTCCAGGCGTGCCCGTCGCACAACCCACTGGTTCGGGCTGTCGTGCAATTCCAGCAACCGGGAAGTTTCGAGCTGGGCGAAGTCGAATGCGGCGGGGCGATTCGCTTCGGAAGGCCCGATCCGGTAGATCCGGCCGTTGGACCGATCCCACTGGGCATCCGGGTCGGGGTGTGCGGTGCGGGCGTCATACCAGTCAGCCACGTAGATCGCCCCGTCCGGGCCGGTGGTGATGTCCGTCGGCGCGAACCAGGTGTCGTGACTGACCAGCAGTTCGCCACCGTTCGCCGTGCGGACGGTCGATCCGTCGGGATGAATCGAATGCCAGCGGACGCCGTGCCCCAGTAGGTCACCGGCGATGTACTTGTCGCGGAACGCTTGTGGCAAGGCATCGCCCTGATACACGATCCCGCCGACGGTCACATGGCCGCCTCGGAAATCGGTATGCGGGGCATGTTCGAAATAGCCATAAGCGAAGGGGTTGTGGAGACCGCCATGCTTGGCAAACGATTTCACGAAGTAGCCACCTTGGACGCCATGCAATAGCACGAAGCCGCCGTAATTCGTGCTGTACATCAGTTCGCCGACGCGGTCGAAATCGAGCCCCCAGGAATTGCCGCCCCCTTCGCAGAAGAGTTCGAACTCGCGGGTGATCGGGTGGTAACGCCAGACGCCCTGTTGAAACTCGATCCCGCGGATGTTCGCGGTGACGGTGCTGCCTTGGCAGCCGTACAGCCAGCCGTCGGGCCCCCAGGTCAGCGAGTTCGCGACGCTGTGGGCATCCTCCATCCCGAATCCGGTCAGCAGGACCTCTGGGTCGCTGTCGGGGACGTCGTCGCGATCGTGGTCGGGGTAGAACAACAGGTAGGGGACGTTCAGCACGAAGACGCCCCCGTGACCCAAGGCCAGTCCGGATGCCAGGTTCAGGCCGTCGACGAAATCGTGACCCGTGTCGTACAGCCCGTCGCCGTCGGTGTCTGACAGGATCGTGATCCGATCGGCACCGCGAGGCCCATGCGGTGGCGGCTCCGGCATCCGGTCGTAGCGGGTGCGGGAGTAGCGATCGACCTCGACCCGTCGCAGCCCTTCGGGATTGGGGTATTGCAGGTACTGGATCACCCACATTCGGCCTCGATCGTCGAACTCGATTGCCACGGGTTGGCGAACCAGCGGTTCACTGGCCACCAAGCTGACGTCGAGGCCGCCTGGGGTTTGCATTCGACGGACCGCGACCGCAGGGGCAAACCCGCCGTCGGGTGGCTCGGCGAACGAGTCGCATGGGTGAGCGAACCAACTCGCCACCAAGGCTGCCAAAACGAAGCGTGCGTTCATCGTCGTCGATTGCTAACGGAAGGATGCTCGATGCGCGCTGACACCGCTTGAACCCGCCGGTTAAAATTGTAACCCGGTTGAGATCGCGATGGGGATTCGCCATCGGATCAAGGATTCAAGCCCTCGGTAGCGGCCGTGACGAGATCGGTGTGGAGCGCTAGGTCATCAGGTTGAGGAGCGTGCAAATTGGGAAGGCGAGTCTTTTTGACCGGGGTGACCGGGTTTTTGGGAAACAACCTCGCGCGCGCGTTGACCGAGCGGGGCAACCAGGTTGTGGCCCTCGTTCGTGGAAAGCCGGACCCACGTGTTTGGGAGGGGTTGGACGTTGAACAAATTTGTGGTGATCTGGGGGACGCCGAGGTGATCGACCGGGCGGTCGCCAGTTGTGAGGCGGTTATCCACTCGGCGGCGCTGATTCATGTCGGTTGGACACGGCTGGAGGAGTCGCTGCGGGTCAACCGAGATGGCACGGCGGTGGTCGCCGCGGCGGCCCTACGGCACGGCCGGCGGATGGTGCATGTGGCGACGGTCAACACGCTGCCACGGCATGTCGGCAGGGCCACGGCACCAGCGGTGCATGAAGAGACGCCGCTGACGCCGGCCAACGACCAAGTTCCCTGTGCCTATGTAGTCAGCAAACGGGCCTCGGTCGCGGAAGTCGAGCGGCGGCTCGATCGCGGGCTCGACGCGGTGCTCGTCCATCCCGGCTTCATGCTAGGGCCTTGGGATTGGAAACCGAGCAGCGGGCGGATGATTCTGGAACTGGGCAAGCGATACGTTCCCGGCTGTCCCACGGGGGGCTGCAGCGTGTGTGACGTCCGCGACGTGTCCGAGGCGATCGTGTCGGCGCTCGATCATGGGGGGCGCGGTCGGCACTATATCCTGGCAGGTGAGAATTGGAGTTATCGTCGATTGTGGACCGAACTGGCCCGCCGCCAGAGGCGGTTGCGGCCGATCTTTCCGGTCGGCCCGTTGATTCGAGTCGGTGTCGCGGCGTACGGTCGGTTCCAGGCCCGGCGGGTAGGTCAGGAAACGGAACTCAACTCCGCCGCCTTAAAATTGACCAGTCACCGGATGTGGTACGACAGTCGGCGGGCGGAGCAAGAACTCGGTTACACCCGCCGCGAGTTGGCCCAAACGCTCGACGAGGCGACGCATTGGGTTCGGAGCCACTTTTGACTTGCTGCCCGAAACGCGGTGATGAATCCCGAGCGACGCAGCCACTCGCTCAGTATTTTTTCGCGGCGGAATGCCCGGTTATCGGGTGCGGATACAACGACGCAGGCGCGGCGGGAAAGCGTCTGGCGAGCCGGTTTGTCGATGGCGATCTGTCCGTACCGCCACTTGCTACAACATGATCCGCATCGAAATCGGACGCAAGCGAGTCGATTCGAGGGCATGGTGAGTGGGGATAGCCGCTATTCCCGGGCGGGACGCTGCCGGGGTAAGGAGCTGTCACTGATCGACGAATACAACGTCGAGGTCAGTTTTTTGTCGGCCCGAGGGGGCGTCGGAATGCAGAAGGGGCGAGTTAACTTTTCTTCTGCATCGCTTGGACGACGGCATCCGCCATTTTTGCGGGGGTCGGGGCAACGGTAATCCCGGCCGCTTCGAGGGCCGCGACCTTTTCGGTCGCTGTCCCTTTGCCGCCGCTGATGATCGCCCCGGCATGTCCCATCCGTTTGCCGGGCGGTGCGGTGCGGCCGGCGATGAAGGCCGCTACCGGCTTGGTGACGTTTTCTTTCACGAAGGCCGCGGCTTCTTCCTCGGCCGAACCGCCGATCTCGCCGATCATCAGGATCGCTTCGGTCTGGTCGTCTTCTTGAAAGCGGGCGAGCAGATCGATGAAGGAGGTGCCGACGATCGGGTCACCCCCCAGGCCCACGCAGGTGCTTTGGCCGAGCCCCAAATTGCTCGTTTGCCAGACGGCTTCGTAGGTCAATGTTCCACTACGGCTCATGATCGCGATCTTGCCGGGCTGGTGGATGTAACCGGGCATGATCCCGATTTTGCACTGACCCGGGGTGATGATGCCGGGGCAATTGGGCCCGATCAACACCGAACCGCTCGCCTTGACCGCACGGTAGACACGAACCATGTCGATCACCGGGACGCCTTCGGTGATCGCACAGATCACGCGGATGCCGGCATCGATCGCTTCGAGGATCGCGTCGGCGGTGAACGGGGCGGGGACGAAAATCATCGTCGCGTCGGCCCCGGTTTGGGCGACGGCCTCCTCGACGGTGTCGAAGACGGGCAGGCCATCGAAGGCCTGGCCGCCCTTGCCCGGGGTGACCCCGCCGACCATTTGGGTGCCGTAATCTCGACATCCGCGGGTGTGGAAAGCCCCGGCGTTGCCCGTGATGCCCTGGCAAATGACGCGGGTGTTGCGATCAACGAGAATGGACATGGAAGCGTGGTGGGTGTGGGAGTGATCGGTGTGGGAGTGAAAACGATGCGACCGGAAGGCGGGTTCAGGCGGCACCGCTCGCGGCGGCGACGATCTTTTCGGCGGCCTCGGTCAGGTCGGCCGCGGTGATGATGTCGACATCGCTTTCCTCGAGCATTTTTCGGCCTTCCTCGACCTCGGTCCCTTCCAACCGGACCACCAGCGGGACCTGGAAGCCGACCTCCTTGCTGGCTTCGATGATCGCCGTGGCGATCGTGGTGCAGCGGGCGATGCCGCCGAAGATGTTCACCAGCACGCCTTTGCAGTTGGGGTCAGCCAGCAGGATACGGAACGCCTCGGTCACCTGAGCCGTGTTCGCGCCGCCGCCGACATCGAGAAAGTTGGACGGTTGGCCGCCGTGGTACTTGATGATGTCCATCGTCGCCATCGCCAGGCCGGCGCCGTTGACCAAGCAGCCGATGTTGCCTTCGAGTTGCACGTAGCTGAGTCCCGCGTCGGCAGCCCGCACTTCGTTGGGGTCTTCTTCGTTCAGGTCCCGCAGTTCCTTGATGGCGGGGTGGCGGTACAAGGCGTTGTCATCAAAGGTGATTTTCGCATCCAACGCGATCATCTGGCCGTCGGTCGTGATCACCAACGGGTTGATCTCGGCCAAGGAGCAGTCGTAGTCGACATAGAACCGACAAACCGACTTCATGAACCGGTCCGCGGCGCGGGCCGCGGGGCCTTCGATCCCGAGTTTTTTGCAGAGTTTACGGACTTGGAAGCTTTCCAGTCCGACCGCCGGATCGAAGTGTTCTTTGAGAATCAGGTCGGGGGTTTCTTCGGCCACCTTTTCGATCTCGACGCCCCCTTCGGAGCTGACCATCAGCACCGGCATGGCGGCGGAGCGGTCGAGCACGATGCCGAGATAGAGTTCTCGCTCGATCGAGCACCCCTGCTCGATGAAGACCTGGTTCACCGTTTGGCCGTCAGGACCGGTTTGGATTGTCACCAGTTTTTTGCCGAGCAACCCTTCGGCCGCTTGGGAGGTCTCTTCGGGCGACCGCACCAGCACGACACCCTTCTGGGCGGGGTTGCCGATGACGCTCCCTTTGCCACGGCCGCCGGCATGGATTTGCGCTTTGATCACGGCCAGCGAGCCACCCAGTTTGGTGAACGCCTCGGCGGCTTCGGACGGGGTCCGGGCGACGAGCCCTTGCAGTACGGGAACTCCGGCGGCTCGGAACAATTCCTTACCCTGGTATTCGTGAATTTTCATGACGACAAAGGGCCTTGCGGGATGCCAGCAACAACGGTTCGACGATTCGAGCCGGGATTATAGAACCGCCCCTCGGGTCTCGTAAGGTGAGGGGATGGTGGAGGTCCTTTTGCCGCACCCCGTTGCCGCACATCCTCGCCGCATCGCTTGGCTGCCCGCTGAAGTTCGCTCCGTGGTAAGCTTTGGCCGCACCTGGCGCAGGACTCGCCACCGACGCTTACCCGCCGCCTCCGGCACGGATCAGGGCGGCTTCGGCCCTGATCGGATCATCGAGTGAACCGGCAACCGCGGAGCACCAGGTAATGTAAGGAATGAATGGGAATGGAAATGAACGAAGTGGGGCGAACCCTTCGATTCCGCCCGATCCGATCCGAGGTCAGCGACTGATGAGCCCGTCTGAAAACGCTTCCACTTCGTCCTCTCCCGACACGCACTCCGGATCGCCACCACCGTCGGTGGCCTCACCGGCGGTGGTGGTGCTGCACCCGCGCGACCAGGTCGCGATCGCCGTGCGGGCTTTGGTAGCGGGGCAAACGGTTTTGGTGGACGGGCGGACGGTACCGGTCACCGAAGCGATCGCCGCCGGTCACAAACTGGCGATTCGGCCGATCGCTCTGGGAGAACCGGTGTTCAAATATGGCCAGCCGATCGGCAAGGCGACGGCCGAGATCGGGGCGGGGAGGCATGTTCATTCGCACAACCTGGGAGACGATCACGAGCCGCTGCGGCATGTCGCGGCGACCTTCCCCCCGGACTCGCCGACGCCGCTGCGGCGAACGTTCCAGGGCTACCTGCGTCCGGACGGCCGAGTCGGCACACGGAATTACGTCTGTTTGGTTTCGACCGTCAATTGCAGCGCCACCGTGTGCCGGCTTGTGGCGGCCAGGTTCGACGCGGAGCGGATGCGGCGTTGGCCGAACGTCGATGGGGTATTTGCCGCGACGCACACGACGGGCTGCGCACTCGCCTATGGGTCGTTGAAACACCAGATGCTCGGCCGCACGTTGACCGGCTACAGTCGTCATCCCAATGTCGGGGCGTCGTTGATGGTCGGTTTGGGCTGTGAGCAGACGACCGCGGCTTATCTCGCCGAAGCTCATCAGGTGGTCCCGATCACGACGACCGACGATCGTCCGCTGTTGCGGGCCGGGGCGACCCCGGTGATGACGATGCAGCAGATGGGCGGGACGCGGGCGACGATCGCCAAAGCCGAGAAATGGGTGGAGACGTTGCTCGATCAGGCCGATCAGGCGACACGCACGACGGTCGACGCTTCGCGTCTGACGCTGGCATTGGAGTGTGGCGGGTCCGACGGGTATTCCGGGATCACCGCGAATCCGGCGGTCGGGATCGTGGCCGATCGGATCGTCGCGTGTGGCGGTAAAGCGGTTTTGTCGGAGACGACGGAATTGTACGGGGCGGAGCATTTGTTGGTGGAACGCAGTCGCAACGTCGAGGTGGCCGACCGGCTGTTGGAGCGGATTGAATGGTGGAAGGGGCATGTCGCGATGTACGGCGGGACGATCGACAACAACCCTTCGATCGGGAACAAAGCCGGGGGGCTGACGACGATCACCGAAAAGTCGTTGGGGGCGGTATCCAAAAGCGGCAGCACGGCGCTCGAAGCGGTCTATCACTACGCGGAACCGATCGACAGGCCCGGCTTGGGGGTCATGGACAGCCCGGGGTTCGATCCGGCGAGCATCACGGGCAAGGTGGCCGGGGGGGCAAACTTGGTCCTCTTCACCACCGGCAGGGGCAGTTGTTACGGCTGCAAGCCGGTGCCGTCGATCAAGATCGCCAGCAACACGGCCCTGTTCGAACGGATGCGGGAAGACATGGACTTGAACGCGGGTGAGATCGCCGAAGGCCGGAGCGTCGCCGAGGTGGGCGACGAGTTCTTCGAGTTTGCCCTGCGGGTAGCCAGTGGCGAGCGGACGGCTAGTGAGATGTTGGGGATCGGGGACAACGAGTTCGTCCCCTGGACGGTCGGGCCGACTTTGTGAGCCGACTCCGATTCGTCTTGTCTTCGGGGTCGTGAAAACCGTATGCACGGGGGACTGTTCCACGGGGGACGGTGCGGGGAGTGGTACGGTCACTTCCCGGTCCCTATCGCTGCCGAGCCGGCGATCGCGCCATCGTTGATGCAGGTTCCCGATGAGTTCTCGTACACCCCGCGGTGCCGTTACCGAAACCGCCTCCCGCGCCGTCCGGGTCCCCCGCCGCATGGCCTTGGGACTGTTGGTCGGTTTGGGCGGCTGCAACCTGATGCCGGGCTGGCGCGACAAGGGCGATTCGGGCGACCAGTTGAACAAGCTGCTCAAGGTCCCGGAGATGCCTGATCTGATCGGCGAAGCGGCGACCCCTCAGGGGCTGACCTTCGTCTCGGTCGAAGGCGTCGCGGCGATCAACCGGTTGCCCGGAACCGGCGGGACGGTGCCCCCATCGAGCTTTCGTGATCAGCTCGTTGAGGAGATGAAGAAGCACGAGGTGCCCGACCCGAACCGTTTTCTGGAGCGGTCAGAAACGGCCCTGGTGCGGGTCCAGGCGATCATCCCGCCCGGGGTTCGGCGAGGCGACCCGATTGACCTGAGGGTGATCAGTCCGCCGCAGACGGGCGCGACCGACCTGCACGGGGGCTGGCTGATGGACACCCGATTGCGTCAACAACAGACGCTGTCGGGGGCTTTGAGGAAAAGCGAAGTGCTGGTGGTCGGCACCGGCCAAATCTTGACGAGGGCCAGTTCCGAAGGTGGCGAGGACATAACGCAAAAGCTGCAAGGGATCGTGCTGGGCGGTGGCCGCATCCAACAGGATCGCATGATGGGGCTGTTCATCCGTGGGGAATACAAGCATGTCAAGATCGCGGCGGAGATGGCGAAAGCGATCAATCAAAGATTTTATTTCTTCGAGGGACGCAACCGTGGGGGGATCGCCAATCCCCGCGAGGACGATTACATCGAGATCACCGTCCATCCCCGGTACCGTCGCAACATCCATCGGCTGATGGCCGTGGTCGGCAAGGTCGCCGCGAAGGGCGAATCGCAGGACACCCAGCACCGCCTGGTCGAGTTGGGAAAGCGAATGGCCGAACCCACGACGGCGGCTGAGGCGGCCTTGCAGTTGGAGGCGCTCGGGGAGCGGGCGATCCCGACGTTGCTGGAGGCCGTTCGCAATTCCGATGCGGAGATTCGCTTTTATGCGGCCGAGGCATTGGCTTACCTCGATCGGTCCGAGGCGATCGAGCCGCTGGAGCGGTTGATCGCCGCGCATCCGGCGTTTCGACATCCGGGGCTGCTGGCGTTGGAAGGGATGGACAATCGTTCGTCGCTCGACGCGTTGCGACGCCTCATGAATCAGCCGAGCATCGAGACCCGCTACGGCGCCTTCCGCTCAATTCGCCGACGGCCGGACGGCAAAGTCGCGTTGCGACCGGTGGCGGTCGCCACCGGAGTCGATTTCTACACGGTCGCCTCGGAAACCCAGCCGTTCATCGCGGTGTCGTTGGTTGACAAGGCGGAGATCGTGTTGTTCGGTCCAGACTGCCCGGTCGAGATCCCCGATTTCTTGATGGGGCCGGGCGGGCTGGTGATCCGGGCCGACGAGGAGCAAGCGGGCCATTTGCGGGTCAGCCGATTTCGGCCCGGAGCAGACGATCGGCGGGCCACGGTGCCGGCCACGGTCAGCGGGTTGCTGGCTGGGATCGGGGCGACCGGCGGCGACTACGGCGATTGCGTGTCGGTGCTGCGAGCGGCTAAGCAAAAGCAGTTCATGGCTTGTAACGTGGCCATCGACCCGCTGCCCAAGGCTCAGAGAGAATACCATGGTGAGGATTCGGTCGAGCCGAGCGACCCGGCGACGGTTCCTCCGAGCAACCTTGATGCGGAGACGGTGGAGGAACCGAGCTCACGCTGGTGGGTCTGGTGGAAACGCGACGCAAATTGATGAACTTGCTAGAATCCGATACCCGCTTCCGTCAGTTCGTAATGGCGACCGGTTTGCTCGTCGCGTTGCTGGCCCTTGCGGCCGGATCGATGGCGATCCGCCAAAAGGACCCCACCGCGGAGCCACAGCCGGCTCGGCGCGAGTCAGAGACGCCGGCCGCGGAGCCCTTCGCGACGGCCTTGGCTCGGCTCGTCCGATACGGTGGTGACACGATCCGCTTGGAAGCGGGAGACATCGATGACGAGCGGATCGAGACGCTCGCGAGCGTGGAGCGGTTGCGGATCATCCGGATTGACGGCGGCCATTTGACCGCTGTCGCCGGCGAGGCGTTGGCGGCGATGCCGCATCTCGAACAGTTGCACCTGCGGAACGTCGTGGTGAACGATGGCATGCTGGAGCGACTCGCAAACAGCGAATCGCTTTGGCTGCTCAATGTGGTCGGCAGCGGCTTCACCGCAGAGGGAATCGCGAGCCTAGCGAGGTTGCCAGGGTTGCGGCAGTTGCGGCTCGGGATGACCACGGGTGACGATCGTGTGGCCGCAGCGATCGCCGAACTGACAACGCTTCGCAGCGTCCACCTGATCGGGGTCTCGATCACCGACGGGGGGCTGCTGAGCGTCGCCGGGTTACCGAAATTGCAATCGTTGTATCTGGACGATTCGCGGGTGACCGATGCCGGTTGGGAGCAACTGTTCGAGCGGTATCCTCACCTGCATGTACACATCGACCAAGCCCATCACGATCGCGATCCGGGTTGGCATGAACATGGCGTGAAGGCCGGTGCGGGGACGCGGCCCTGAAGTGGGACGGCCCGGATATGCCGCGGACCGTTCGCCGTCGTCGGTCCGATGGGTCATGGCCCGCAGGTTGGTTCAGATCCGCCCCAAAAGGTTTTCCAGGCGATCGAGCGTGTTGACCAACTGGTTCCATTCGGTAACCACTTCGAACGTCGGCAGCGTTTCGCTGTCGTCAGCGCCATAGCCACGTTGGCTGGTGCGAATCGATCCGCTCAGGACCATCACGCCTTGGGTCTTGGCCCGCTCGTGTTTTTCCTCGGGGGCGACCGCAACCGATTCGTCGATCGGCATGATTTGCTGCATCGCACGGTGCACCGCCCAGAGTGCCGCTCGACGGGGGTTTTCGGCCGACACGACACAGCGGAGCGTTCCGGATTCGACGTAGTACTTGCCCATGGTGATTTTCCTGTGGGATGGGTAGGGAAGCGAGTCAGCCTTGCAGGGTTCGTTCGAGTCGTGATCGGGCTCGAACCACCCCGCCAGATAGATCATCGCGATCCCGTTGACACGTCTGGTCAACTCGGCGCCGAAAACTTCATTGCTGTGCTTTTCCCAAGCGAACGATCCGATCGAACTGCCGTTTGGTTACCGGTTGGATACTGAGACGATTTCCCTTTCGAAGCAGCGGCATGTCGGCCAGCAGCGGGTCCTGCCTGACTTCTGTTAGCGACACGGGCTTATCGAACCGGCTTTCCAGACGGATATCGACCATGTACCAAGTCGGTTTCTCGGGCGAGCTTTTTGGATCGTGGTAGTGGTGTCGAGGATCCCAAGCGTGATGGTCCGGATAGCCTTCGCGAACGACCACGGCCGTGCCGACGCAGGCGGGCACGGCGCAAGCTGAGTGGTAGAACAGGACTCGGTCTCCCGTCGCGATTTCGTCTCGCAGCAGGTTGCGTGCCTGGTAATTTCGAACGCCTTCCCAGCATGTCGTCTGGTTCGGCGCGGCCGCCAAGTCGTCGATGGAAAAGGTGGTCGGTTCGCTTTTCATCAACCAGCAGGATCGGCTCATGGCTCGGAGGGGCTTGGGGCTTGCAGGGGCTCGGGAGAGACGTTTATCAGCGGCGGTTGCGGCGGACAATATACTGGAGGGAGTCGCTCTGGCCGAGGGACTCGTTCGGGCAGCCCGCCTTTTCCGCAGGAGTTTTGTTTGCGTTTTCCTTGTTCCGGCAGCCGCCAGCGGGTCGTGTTGCCGATGGCGGCGATGATCGACGTCGTGTTTTTGCTGCTGATCTATTTCCTCTGGACGACCGGTTTTGAGCCCCCGGAATATGACTGGGGGGGCCGTTTGACGCCGGGTGCTGACGGTAGCGCGGCGGCGCCCGCGGCTGACGATTGGACCGATGCGGCGGCGGTCGTCGAGCGGGCCGACCCAAGCTGGTCACGGCTGCATGTCCGAATCGGTCTCGATGCGGCAGGTCGCGTCGAAATCAGGCTCAACGACAGGTTGTTGGGAGGTCCTGCTGACCTTGCCGATCGGTTCCGGCAGGTTGCGGGGTTGGGGTTTGGCCATTCGGTGGTCATATCCTCGGAATCGGGGGTCAGCTTGGGCCAAGTCATGTCGGTCCACGACGCATTGTTGGAGGCTGGGGGCGGCGACGTTGCTTTGGCCGTGGAGGTACCGGAGGGATGAATTCGCTAGCTGGAAAAAGTTTTCGGTTGGGGCTGTTGTTGACCCTGGCCACCGGGTTTGGGGGTGGTTTCGTGGAGCCGTGGCGATCGGCGGGCCAGGAGCAAAGCGTTGCGGAATCGTCGTGGTTGCTCGCCCCGGAGATCGGCCCGTTGGTTCGGGCCCGGCGGTGGGGCGACGCCTACCGGTTGGCGAAGGAGCGGTTGGAGGCTTCCCCGCTGGCGGAGGATGCCGGCGCGAAGTGGGCGATCTTGATGTCGATGTTCGCGATGGAGATGCGCGGTGCGGTGACGAATCGGCCGCCGGAGGCGGGGGGTGATGACGCCGGGACGTTTTCGCCGCTGGAGCCCGTCGAGCGTTTGTTGGCGGCTTACCCCGACCATCCCAGGGCGCCTTGGTTGCGAGTTCAGCGTCGACTGGTGAGCATCGGCCTGTTAAAGCCGTCCGAGCAAATCGTCCTCTCGACACCGGGCGATGCCGATCTCCGCTTGCGACTCCTCGCAGCGTCTCTCGAATCGGCGCGGGACCTGAGTGAATTGCGCTCGGGAGTGACCGCCGAGATCGACCGACGGCGCGCGCGTCGTGAGCCGACCGAGGGGATGGAGCCGTGGTTGATATTGCGGGATCGGATCGTGGTCGCCGAGGCGGAACTGTGGTTGCGACGTGGCGATTTTTTTGCCTCGGGGACAACCGATTTTCTCGCGGCGGCAGGACGTGCAGAACGCATCGCGGCGGAGGGGCTGGAAATGTTGCCCGAAAATCATCCGAACCGAATCGGGCTGGTGCTGATCCGCGGCGAGGCCTGGCGTCGGTTGGGTGAATCGGAACGAGCCGCGGAGTGGTTAACGTCAACGGTCGACCTGGAGGGGCCGGTCTCGGACGCGACCCTGGCGCTCGCCATCCGAATCGCGATCGATCGCGAACGGTTGGACGAAGCCGGCCGGTTGTTGGCGAAGCTTCCGTTGCCGGACGCTGGCGACACGGATGAAACCGATCTGGCGAGACTGCGTTACCTGGTGCTGACCCGACCGCTGCCGGCGGATGATCCGGCATCGATCGATCGGCCGGACGCCCAATCGCCCCCAGCCCCAGCCCCGAGCCCGAGCCGTGAGCTGATCCCGGAGAAGAGAGACGGCGGGCAAGGCGATTCACGAGCGATCGGCGATTGGATCGAAGCGATCGGTCGTCGCGGCGGCGAGGTGGCGCGGCGGCGGGCCGAAACGTTGGCGTTGGAGTGGCTTGGTCCGGCGATCGATCAGGTTACCGACGAACGGTTGTTGTTGGCCGAGGCGGCTTGGGGTTTGCGAGCGGGCCAGGTGCAGGCGGTCGCGGAGCGACTCGACCAAGCCGCTCGCGAGTCACCGCGGGCGACCGCCGCAAGTGCGTTGGGGATCGCCGGCGCGGCGGCGTGGGCACGTGCGGGTCGGGAGGCGGACGCGGCGGAGCTGTTGGCGGCGGTGGCCGGCGCCTGGCGGGGCGAACCGGGTTCGGCCGATTTGCTGTTGCAAGCGGCGGTGCTAGCCGAGCGGGCTGGTGACCCTGCCAGCGTGGAACGGCACTTGGGCCAGGTGCTAGAAATCGGTGGCGGGTCTGCGGCCGATTTGCGTTCCAGGAATTGGTTGGCGGCGCGGCGGGCTCGGGCTGGGGAGTTGATCGAAGCGGCGCGGGTCGCGACGCCAGGCGACGCCACGTTATCCACCGCCGATGACCGGTCACGCCTTCTCGATGCCTGGGTTGTGGCGGCCGGCCGCTGGTCGGACGCGTTGATGGTCGAGCCCTGGTTAGCGACGGAGCAGGCCTATTCTCAGGATGCCGAGGCGGCGCTCGAACAGAAGCTCGCGGAGTTGGTGCCCAACGAGTCGCCGGCCATGCGACTGGGGCGATGTTGGCTATTGGCCCTGTGGGGTTCGGTCGACCGTCTGGAGAGGGTGTGGCAGCCGAGCGTGCTGACCGACTCCGTTCCCGCCGAGGTGGGGCTCCGCTGGATCATCGCACAACGGTTGGGTTTGGCTGCGTCGGGCGAGGTCGAGGCGGGCGATTTGGCGGGGTTACCCGACCGATTGCGTTTAGCCGCGATTCGCCGATTCGTGTCAGATGGGCTCGCGGCCCCTGAGCGACAGAGCGAAATGGCGTCGGCGATTCGGCGGTTAGCGGAAGGCCTGGATGCGGGGCTGGAGGTTGGGCTGGCGGTCGCTCAAGCAGACGTTTGGCACGGTGATTTCGACGGGGCGCGAGTGGCCTTGGAGCGGTGGTTGGCAGGGAGGCGACCGACGGAATTGCCGGTCGCGTTGGCCTCAGCCGCCCAATTGCTTGCCGGGTCCCCCGAAACGGCTCATCGGGAGCAGGCGGTCCGGTACTGCGAGGCGGCAATCGCCAGAGAACGTCCAGGGAGCGGCCGTTGGCATCGGCTGCAATTGGCCGCGATCGGGATGCTCGAGCAGTTGGGGCGTGATGACGAGGCCGCCCGACGAGCCGCGTTCTTGTTGGCCGCCTGGCCTCCAGATGATGAAGTGCTGAGGGCTGGCTACAGGCGGCGGACGGAGTGACGGTCAGGAGAACGGAAGACGTGATCCGGTTATCTAGCTGCCGGCCTCGATCAATTCCCACCTGCCGGCATCCGTTTCGGATTTCCAGAGGTCCCTCAATTCCTCGCCCTCGAGCATCGAGTGGACGATGCTTGCCAAAGGGTCTGGGATCACCAACGCGACGCTTCCGGTGGACGCCTGCTTCGCCAGACGATTGATTTCTTTCATGACCCGCTCCTGTGCTTGGCGGATCGATTCGCCACCTGGCGGGCAGAGGTGCAGTGGGCAGTCCTGGCCCTGCTTGTAGACCCGCGGTTGGGTCCGGCGGACCTCCTCGATCAGCTTGCCGTGCCAGAGCCCATGGTCGAGGTTTCGCAAACAGTCGACGATGCGAACCTTCAGCCCACGGGTTTGAGCCAGGCTATTCGCGGTTTCCACCGCCGACTCACAGGGGGATGAGACGATCGCGTCGATCTCAACAGCAGCCAGTTCGGCGACGATTTTTTCGACTTGGCTGCGACCGGTGGTGCTCAAAGGCATGTCGAGGCAACCCTTCATACGGCCCTGTTCATCGAAGTCGGTTGCCCCCGGTCGAATCAAAATGAACCGTGCCATGGGATTGCCTGAGCCGATCGAGGGGCCGGGAAAAAACAGCTTAAGAAACAAGTTGGTCTCTCAAATCTCGAATCGCAGTGGCGTAGTCGGGTTGGCCGAAGATGGCTGAGCCGACCACGAACAGGTCGCAACCGGCCTGGCTGGCCAGGCCGATCGTTTGCAGGGATATTCCGCCGTCGATCTGTAGCAACAAATCGGGAAAGCGTTCACGCAGGGAGCGAAGTTTGTTCAGCGCGATCGGGTTGAACGACTGGCCACCGAAGCCAGCATTCACGCTCATCACCAAAGCCAAATCACAATGCGGGGCCAGTTCGAGTAGCTTCTCGACGGGCGTCTCCGGATTGGCTGCGACGCCGACGGCCACACCCAGTTTCGCGATTCGGGTGGCGACCTCGATGGGGTCGGCCACCGCTTCGACGTGGAACGTCAGCAGGTCGGCGCCGGCATCAACGAATCGGGCCGCGTACCGCAGCGGGTCGCTGATCATCAGGTGGACGTCCAGAGGCAAGTCCGTATGACGCCGGATTCCCTCCACGATCGGCATGCCGTAGGTCAAATTGGGGACGAAATGCCCGTCCATCACATCCAAGTGCAGGGCCTCGACACCGGCCTGTTGCAGCCGGTCGAGTTCGCCGAGCAGGTTACCGAAATCGCACATCAGCAAGCTTGGCAAAATAGCCGGGCTTGCGTTGCGGATCTTGGTAAGGGCGTCCGTTGACATGGGGATTCGCAAATGGGATTACCCGTCACCGGTTGCAGGTATCGTGGTGATCACGACAGCAACCCGGCCGCTTTCGGTCCTGGTTCGGAGGTCCACAGCGGGGTAGCGGATCGCTGCGATCCGTTCCGTCTCGGGGCGGTTCACCTGACAGCACCGTGCCACCAGCAAACCACAAGATGCAGACGTTGATTGGTCGGCATGAGGTTTGTCAATCGTTTTGACAGCCGGTGCCCCTTTGGGGCTTGTGAGCTTCCCTTAGATTGGATTCTTGTGTGTTAAAACCACCTTCGAAACTTGTTTGCTAGTCCTCGCTTGACCGGCCGGCGGAGGTCATTGGGGGTGGCCGCCAGGGGCCTGCGCGCGGGGAGCTGGGTGGTGTCCGTTTTAAGAAAATCACAATTTTTTTGACCGGGGATGTCTGCTGTCGGTCACTACAACCCATTGGACGGGAAGGGTGCGGCAAGTAACCGGCTGGCGACTGAGATCGGCGGCTCGGGAAGCGGGCGAGTCCTCAGCGACTTGCTGGTATCGAGTCGAATGAAGGTGCCGCTGAACGGGGTGGGCGGTCTTGCGACCTTTCCAGGTGAACTAACGGGGACACGACCATGCGATTGACTCTGCGAACTCTACTGGCCCATTTGGATCGGACGTTGGATGCCGAGGACGATGCGGTTATCTCGGCCAAGCTCGGCACGAGCGAGTTCGCCTCGCAGTTGGTCGCTCGCGTGAGGGCGAGCATGGCCAGTGTGGATTTGGACGCTTTGTCGTGGGAGCCGACGGGAAGAATCGATGACCCGAATCGGGTTGCCGAATACCTGGACAGCGTGCTGTCTCCGGCTCAGATCGCGGAGGTAGAGCGAGTTTGCTTGGAGTCGGACTCGCATTTGGCGGAGGTGGCGGCCTGTCACCAGGTGTTGACCATCGTGTTGGGACAATCGGCGGAGGTACCGGGGACGCTGCGTCAGCGGATTTATCGGCTCGATCCCGATCGATCGTTTCGGGACGCGGTCGAGGATGGGATTTTCGGCGGGGGGGAGGCGACACCGCCTCTGCCGGCGGGTGATCAATTGACGGCGGACGCCGGGTTGTCGGTCCTTCCGCCGCCGGTCGCACCGGTGGGTGTTGATGATTCCGGGGTTTGGGATGCTCCGGCCCGGTTGAAGCGATATGCCGCCACGGCGGCTGGCGAGGCTGCGGAGGCACGGTTTGGTAAGTCTCGCCGACTATCCAAAACCGATTTATCGGATTACCGAGTCGGTCGTTCCCGGTGGGTGCCCTGGGTGGTAGGGCTGGGTGGGCTGGCCGCACTGTTCATCGGCCTGGTCTGGTACGGGGGCTCGGGAGGGACGTCTGCTGTTGAAGATCGGTTGGCCGCAGGTGATCGGGTTGAGGCTCGCACGCCCTCTGACAGATCGGCCACGGGCGACATCGCGAGGCTCGGGGATGGCGCCGCGGAGTTGAACGGACGGGAGCCGGATGTTGTCCTCAAGGGCGAGGTGGAGGAGGACGTTGCCGAATTGACTGAACCTCCCTTGTCTGAAGAACTCGCGGAGGCGGCTGACAGTCCTGCGGTCGTGGCGGTCGTTCCGCCCGTCCAGGTCGACCCAGCGCTGCCGATCACGGGAGCTCCAGCAGTCGATCCCGAATCGGGCGAAATGGCGGCTGAAGAAAGTCGACCTCCCGCGGTGGTTGCTGTCGAACCGACGGCAGATTTGCCGCCGACACCGGTTGAATCGGCGGCGGAGGCCGGTCGAGCGGGCGACGTGCCGGGACCGGTGGAGGCCGTTGACCCGGTCTTGGTTACCGGTGACGGGACGTTGTTGCTGATTCGGGACGCGGGGGTCGAAGACTGGATGCTGGGGCGTCAAGGTGACGTCATCGATCCGAACGGGGAATTGATCTGTCCGCCGTTGTATCGAGATCGGCTTTCTTTGCACGGGCGGTCCAACTTGACTCTGGTCGGTCCGGCCCGGCTGGAAATGTCTGCGCCGACCGGCCGAGTGGCGGAAATCCGGTTGGTCTATGGCAGGTTTTTGATCTCGGGATCGGAACTGCCCGAGCAATTGACGATCCGTTTCGGCGAGACTTCGAGTGTGCTCACGTTGCCGACGCCCGAAAGCGGGGTGGCGGTCGAGGTCACGTCGTTGCGGCCACCAGGAGCAGACCCGGAGGACCCGGCGGTTACCCGATCGGTGATCCATGTGCTGGCCGTTGGTGGTGAGCCACGTTGGCGTTCGGGGACTCGCCCCGAAGTGACCTTGGAGGCCGGGCAACTGCTCCGCTTATCGGCCGGGTATCAGGTGTCTCTTGATGAAGTCAGTTCGGTCCCCGGTTGGTTGGATGAACCGATCGAGGCCCCCGATTCATTGGCAGCACTGGCCCGGACCGGTTTGCTGGAATTGGTACGCGGCAACGAATCGATCGAGTTATCCTTGCGGGAAGCGATGGATTTCCGGCGGGCTGAGGTCGGGGCTTTGGCCGCGCGGACGCTGCTTTTGTTGGGGCGGCATGACGTTTACTTTGGTGCGGAGGGCGTTTTCAATCAGCCCCGTCAACGGAATTCGTGGCCCGAACACTTTGACGCGATGGTCCGAACGATCAACCGCGGTCCGGAGACCGCGTCAGAAGTGAGCGCGGCGATCGGGCGGATGGACGGCGCCCAGGCCGCCTTGATCTATCGGCTGTTGTGGCTGTATTCGGATGCCCAACTCGAAGCGGGTGCCGACGAAACGCTTGTTCGAGCTCTGGACGATCCCAATTTGACCGTTCGTGTTTTGGCGGCGGAAAACCTGCGGCGGATCACGGGAAGCTTGATGAATTACCGACCCGAAGTCGACGCGGCGGTTCGGCGCGCGACCGACATTCGGCGCTGGGAGATTCGGTTGCGTCGAGGGGAAATCCGCTGGGCGAACGAACCGGGCCGGGCCGAGTCGGTGATCGAGACCGATCAGTCGGGCGTTCGGCCGTAGTACCGGGTGATGTCGATGCCACTCTGGTTTTCTTGTTCCATCAGCTTGAGACGCTGTTCCAGCTGTTCGAGCTTTCGGAGGATTTGCGGGATCACTTCGAGTGTGCGATCCGGGGGTTGGACCCTCGGTACGGCTGGATAACCGAGGTGTCGTTGCAACGCGCCGAACAGGTAGAGCGGGTCGCGTCGGCGGCAGGCTACCGCGATTCGGCCTTCCTGGCTGCCCAGCAGGAAGGGGCCGCGTCGCTCGAGCGAGTCACCGCGTGCCAGCAACTGCTCTCGGTAATGGTCGCTGTGCAGAAAGATTAAATCGGCCAAGTCGACCAACCCGAGTTCACGGTTGAGTTTGTGGATGAAGGCTTTCCAGGTCGGCGGGTAGCCGGGATCTGCCCCGATCGCCGTGAGGCCTGGGTCGTAACGCAACCGGTTGCGACAGATCGCCTCGAACTGAAAGAAAAACAGCCCCTCGCAGGTGCCCCCTTCGGCGCGGTAAGTCACTTCGCAGCGGAGAATTTTCAGGGCGACTCGCATGTCAAACTTGCCCCGGTCCGCTTCCGCTTCCTCGACCAAGTAGGTCTGGAAGGGCGTGAAATAGTGCCCCAGCCGACGCATGGCCGGGGCCATCGTTCCGGAATGCTTCAGTTCCGTTAGCAAAAAATCGATCGCCAGCGGAAGGCGGGTGTTCGCCGCGATCTCCAGTCGAACCTGTTCCAGCAGCTCCTGAATCGGGACCTGCTGGATGATCCGGGCTTCCAACAGCTCGTAGAGATAGGCCTGTTCAATGTATTCCGATCGCTCGAGCGGAATTTGGGCAAATGGGGTCATCGGTCCTCGAGCAGAAAAGTGAGGGGGGCAGGACGGCCCGGCTTCTCCCCAGGCCGCTGCGGGCAAACCGCGCGGCCGCACATCATTCCATTACAAGTAATTGTAAATTTTGGGAATTAGAGTGGATACGAGGAGGTTGCACGGGGAACTCCGCTTGAGGCGAAACCGTCTCAATCAAGGCGAAAAATGGGATCTCTGCGATCGATGATGATTTTTCATCGCTTTGGCACGCCCAATGCTAATACTCATGATCGTTCCCAACGAGACTGACCAACGGCATGGTTGTCCCATCGGGGTAGGAAATCGCTACTGCGAGATCATCTTAGGACCGGAAACCAGCAAACAGGAGTGCAGTCATGCTCGTTCTTACCCGCAAGCTCGATGAAACGATCCGGATCGGTGAAGGGATCCGCATCACGGTCCTCCGCGTGAAGGGGAACACGGTGCGGATCGGCATTGAAGCGCCGAAGCAGATCCGTGTGGTGCGTGAGGAGCTGCAGCCATTGGCGGAAGTTCCGGGGCCGATCGCGGGTATTGATCGTGTCGCCGAACAATCGTGGGGCACGGGTTCGGTTGTCGCCACCGTGGTCGATTCGCCCGAGCCGACCGGGAACCGCGTGTTTGTCGGTAAGTTGGCCGCGGACGGGGACTTGCAGAGCCTCCGTGAGGAGTCGGATTTGGACGCCAGGCCTCGACGCGAAGACCAATCGGCACCGTTGCGAGCTTTCTTGCGACCGGGAAGCTCGCTGCAAGCAGCGGGCTGAGCCGGCGAATCGGGGGCGAGACGGCTGCGGGGGTCAGCGGTCGCCAACGTCCGTTTCGTCGCTGGGGTCACCCGATCGACGCGAGCGGTTCGGATCGACACCGACGACGAGGAAGGTCGGATTGAGGGCTTCGAAGCGCATCCGATCGAACTGCTTCTGTCCTCGCGCGATGTTGATCATCCGTACTTCCACCCGCAAGCCGCAGTCTTCGAGCACCTGCTGCACGTCGACCAAACTATCCGGGGAAGAAATGTTGATCACGATCCGGCCGGCAGGGTGAAGTCGCGCGACGGCCGACTTCACCAATTCCGCAACGGCCCGCCCGGTGCCACCGACGAACACTGCGTCGGGGTCCGGCAGATTTGCCCAAGCTTCGGGCGCCCGACCGTGAACCGGGACCAACGTGGGGCATTGAAAGTCGGCGGCGTTTTCGACCATCAGTCCATAATCTTCGGCATCCATTTCGATCCCGAAGACTTTTCCTTGGTGAGCGATTTGGGCCGCTTCGATCGCCAGTGATCCGCTTCCGGCACCGACGTCCCAGACGACACTTGTCGGCGACAGATCGAGTTCCGCGAGCGCGATGCAGCGGACTTCGCAGGTGGTCAACAGGCCCCGTTTGGGACGCGATTGCAGGAACGCGTCATCAGGGTTGCCGAACAGCCGCATGTTTCCCGACTCGCTCGGGCGGTCCGCTCTGCCGACCTTACGCACCAGCACCATCACGTTGAGCGGCTTGAACGTCATGCCGGCGATGGTTTTGAGTTCACCTTGGGTGACGGTTTCGTCCGGGGTACCGAGATTTTCGCAGACGTAAGCCGTGAAGTAGTCGATGCGACGATCGAGTAGCGCCGAGGCGACGATCCCCGGGGTGATCGAATCGGTGGTGAACAGTCCGACGCGGTCGGCCGTGCGGATGCTATCGACGACACGATCCAACGGTTGGGTGGCCAGGTTGGAAAGGTAGGCTTCGTCCCAGTTCTCCTTCACGCGGGCGAAGGCCAACTGCATGCTGCTGACATGCGGAACGACCTCGAACCGGTCTTTGCCGAGTCGTTCGGTCAGGAAGCGGGCGATCCCGTAGAACAGCGGGTCACCACCGGTCAGCAGGACGATACGGCGGGCGGCATGTTCTTGGAGGCTCTCGAGCAGGTCGTCCAGGCCGTTGCCGACCACGACGCGCTCGGCCGACGGGTTCAGCGTTTGTGGCAGCGACTCGATCAGCGAACGGTTGCCGAGGAGCGATTCTGCCGCTTCGATCGCCGAGCGGGCCTGGCGGGTCAGTCCGTCGATTCCGTCGTCACCGATACCGACGATGCAGATACGGGGGTACAAGGCGCGGTTACCAAAGGATGGAGGCGGACCGTGGTGACCCGACTAGGGGTGGGCCAGCGGATCAGGGACGGGTGATGCGGTACAGGAACTGACGGCTTCGCAGCAACAGGTCGGCGCCGACGGGCACCAAGCTGGCGACGGTGTTCAGCGAATCGTCGTCGACCTGGTTGGTCGCAACCAATTGGGGCTGGGCGGAGGATATCGGGCCGACCACGAAGGTGGTCGCGTCTTCCCGGGTCAGATAAAGGTGTGCGCCGGCGACCAGGGGAGAACTGCTGTATGCGTGGCGGCTGCGGGGCAGGCTCACCTGCCAGCGCGTCTTGCCGGTTTCGGCATCCAGGCAGACAGCTTCTCCCTTGTCGGTGCAGACAAAAAAGCTGCCGTCCAGCGCGGCGGGGGTCGGCACGTCGCTGCCGAGGTCATCCCGAAACCAAGCGACTGCCGCTTCCCCTTTACCCGCCAGCAGGTCGGGCAGGCGGATGCCGGTTAAGGTGGAGCCGCGGGCGTAGGGGCAAAGGATCATTTCTCCACTGACCGCTGGCGACGCGATCGAGCGGAAAAAGCGTTGTCCGGTCGGGTTGAATCCTCCCACTCGGGCCAATTCGCGGCCGTCCGATTCCGCGTGCAGGGTCAGGTGATCAGCGCCGAGCACGGCGATGGCGCGGGTGTCCCCGATCTGGACGCGAACCGGAGTCGAGTAGCTGTGGGCCGCTTCCTCGGGTGCGTCGAGCATGCGGTCGGTTCGCCACAGAAGCTTGCCGGTCTGTTTATCAAATGCGACCAGGTAACTCGGGCCGCTCTGCATCACGGCCACGACCACCGCGTTGTCGGTCAGTATCGGCGAGGTGCCGAGGTCCCACCAGAGGGTGTCTTCTCCGAATGAGTCCTGCAAGTTTTTCTGCCAACGGACGTTGCCGTCTGTATCGACGCATCCCAGGTCTCCAGAGCGGAAGTAGGCGAACGTCAAAGTCCCATCGGTGACCGCTGATGAGTTGGCCCCGCTCGCTTTGCGGTGTTTGCCGCCACGGTCCGTCCCGAGACGGGCGGACCAGATTTGGGAGCCGCTCGTGGCGTCGATGCAGAGCAGCCGATTCTGATGATCGACCCCGCTGGTCATTAGCACGCGGTCACCTTGCAGGATCGGGGTGCTGCTGCCGACACCCGGGTCGGCCAATTTCCAGACGATCCCTTCGCCGGCTGACCAGGTGGTCGGAAAGCCTTCTCCAAGGGCGACACCCGCGGCGCCGGCACCACGCCACTGGGTCCAAGGTTGGTCCGCGTGAGTTGCCGAGCGATCGGGGGTTCCGCAGGCGACGGCGAACGCCAGAATTCCCGCGGTGAGTCGGCTGGCAGCGGAGCAGCGGCCGGGCCGGTGGCGGTTGAGTAGGTGCGGTTTCATCGGAGGGGATCTCCAGGTCGGGTCGAGACTCGTGCGGGACGGACGGAGTGGGGAGCCCGGCCGATTACTTCCGAGCCGTTTCGAATAACCTATACTGTAGTCGAATCAATCGCACCCCCGGGGGCGTCCTCAGAGGGTTTGTCATGTGCTTGTCGCGTTCCGAATCGGTTCTCCTCTTGCCGCGGGTGTTGCGCTGGTGGCTGGTGGCGTCATTTTGCTTGCATCCGTTCAGCGGCGAGGATCGGGCGTTGTGGTCGCAGGAATCGTCGGCAGTTGCCGACCGGTCGACGCCGACCACGCGGCGACTGGCGGATGGTACGTTCGATCAACGTCAGCGGGCCATGTGGGATTTATGGGCGGATCGTCCGGCCAATCGCGAGGCGGTGTCGCTCGCCATCTCCGACCCGGACCCCGAAATCTCCAGCCGTGCCGAATGGATTTGGGAACGTTGGCGGCGGGGTATTTTGGCTGACACGCCGCCGGGAGCCACCCGACAGTTGGAATCTTCCAGTCTGCCGGACGCCGTACCGAAACTGCTCGACCTGGGCCTCTTTTCAGGGGCGTTGGTGGCGATCGAAGAGGCGATCGCGGCCGGGGATCAGGCCGTCTTGTCCCGGGCGTCGATCGCCCTGCGGCTCGGTTTTCCCTTTCATGTCCGCTTGGCGGACGAAGAGGATCGGCTGGACGAGTTGGCGGAGTTGATCGATCGGTTGGCTTCTGGCGGCGACTGGCTCGTCGCACGAAATCAGTTTTGGCAGCGGTTGAATAAGGGACCGGAGCGATTCCCGGAATGGGCAGCGGTCGCCGGGATTGCCGCGGGTGAGCTGGAAGCGGCTGGCGCGGTGATCGCCCTGATGGCGGCGGGGCGTGACGACGAGGCCAAGGCGATCGCGGAAGAGTTGTCTTCGCGGTTCGGCGAGACCGAATGGATTCGAGAGTGTCAGATTTGGGGAAGAAACTGGGACGAACTGGCTCGCCGTGAGGCCCAAGCGGCTGCCGAGGCTACCGACATCTCCGAGCAAGACCGGCATTGGGTTTACGTTTTGGTCGCCGCCGCTCGAAGTGGGGACCAAGAGCTGCGCGAGTTGGCGATCGCGGCGCTGGCTTATCGAGTCGGCGACGATTTCGGCGACGCGGAGAATGATCCCGTCATGCGTTTGCGTTGGCAGGTGCTTGCGATGCACGGAGAGATCGATGCGGCGGTGGCGATCTTGAGTCCCAGCCGGCCGCTGATCGCCGCCGAGTTGCTCGCTCAGGCCGGTCGCGTTGAGCAGGCGTTTACGGTTTTGGGTTGGGAGCCTGACGAGACCGATACCGCGGTGAAGACCTTGATCGCCGAAGCCAGGGAGGCGATGAGGGATTGGCAGCCGACGCCCAGGGATGTCCCCCCAGCCTTGGAACGGCTGATGTCGGTCGCCCGGCTGCTCCATCAGGTCGGCAGACGCGATGCGGCGTGGGAGGCGTTGAGCGAGGTGGTCCGCCCGGAGGAACCGGCCGTGAGGCCGGAAACCCAGCCGATGACACGTGCATTCGTCATGCAGGCGATGTTGCGGATGAATCGTCCCGACTGGCTGCTCGACCTAATGACCCAGCAGGAAACGGTCGCGCTGACCAGCACCGACCGGTACTTTCTGACCCGGCAATACGATGTCCAAGCTGAAACGTTCGACGCGTTGCTCAATGGCCTTGGGCAGATCATCCCGAGCGATGACCAGCGGTTGCTGCGCGCCGCGGTCGACTTCTTGGACGGGCGGGTGCCGGTGGGGTTCGATGCGACGGACGACTATCGCCGCCTTTATGAGTGGTTGAACGGGCAAACGCCGCCCCCACGGTTTCGACAGTCGCGGCAGCAACGCCCGACGGTGCGTTTGACCTCGGACTTTCCGCGATTATTCGAGTCTCACGGGCAGATCGAATTGGCCAAAACGTCGCGGCTCCGTCTGGCCTCGATGGGAGATCAAGAAGCGATCCTGGAATTGGCCGAGTCGGAGTTGAAAGCCGGCCGTGGGCAGTCGGCTCGCGGGTTGTTCCAGGCGGTCTGGAAGCGGCTCGATCGGGAGCGGCGTCAGCCCGAGCGACTGCACTTGGCAGACGAATCGGCGTCGATCGCGATGCGAGCCATTCTGGGCGAAGCGATCACCGCCACGCGTTTGGGTGACGCGGAAGGGGCGACCGAATTGTGGCGTCTGATCGACCTGATGATGACCAGTCCGTCGGCGAAATTACGAAACGCGTTTGCCACGTTGCTGGTCGATCAGGGCTTCGAGGAACGCGCGGAACGGATCTATCGCGACTCGTTGGCTTGGATCCTGCTGGGGACCGAAGACAGGGTCGATTTTTATGGGGCGGCCCGAGATTATCACCGGTCGTTGGTTCGGCGAGACCCCGGTTGGGCTGCGGAGATGCTCGATTTGGCGCTTGTCGGCACGATCGAGTCGTCCGTGTTTTATCCCGCCGCTTATGTCTCTCTGCCCGGATTGGTCCATCGTCAGCGGGTCCTGCAGGCGGTCGAGTCGGGCGATGTCGAGCGGGTTCAAGCGGAGATCGACGCGATCCTGCGGCTCAATCCGATCGACATCGATTTCGGGGAGAAGGTGATCAAACGTATCCGCGAGGTCGGTTGGGAACCGTTGGCCGACGCGACGATCGAGAGAATTTTCGTGGCGGGCGATCGCCACTTGCGGAGGTTTCCGCTCGACGTCACGACGGCCAACAACTTGGCTTGGATCTTGGCGTTGTCGAACCACCGATTGGAAGAGGCCGAATCGCTGTCTTGGCGAACGGTCTGGTTGGCCCCCGATAGCAGCGTTTATCGCGACACTTTTGCGGAAATCTTGTACCGCCAAGGCCGGGTCGAGGAAGCGATCGCGATCGCTGAGGCCTGTTTGATCGATCGTCCTGGTGAGTGGCACCTGCATGAGCAGTTGCGGCGTTTCCGGGGCGAACCCGCTGTGGAATGAGCGCGTGAGACGCCCTCCCGGTTCGCCGAGGTCCGGTGATGGCGGGATTTCGTCATTTGTTTAGAATGCCTCGCGAGAGAGCCTGCTTGGCACCGCCGTTGCGGTAGCTTTGACGGCCAGTCCAGCGCGGCACCCGCCGCCCCGATGTCCTATCTCCCCGAAATTCCTCATGACTGACCCCGACGGATCGCCCGCCTCGCTTCGGTTTCGCCGAGTGATCTTGAAGTTGAGCGGAGAAAGCTTGGCGGATTCGGGGCAGCGTGGCATCAGCGGGGAAGAGGTCGCGGGGATCGCCAAGCAGATCATGCAGGCGCACGCCTCGGGGTGTCAGATCGCGGTCGTGATCGGTGGGGGAAACATCCTCCGCGGTGCCCAGTTCAGCGGCATGCATGCGATGATTCATGAGGCCACGGCGCATTACATGGGGATGATGGCCACGGTCATCAATTCGATGGCGATGCAGGACGCGTTGGAATCGCTCGGGTGCAACACCCGGGTGATGTCCGCGATCGAAGTCGACACGGTCGCCGAACCCTTCATCCGGCGCCGGGCCCTGCGGCATTTGGAAAAAGGCCGGGTCGTGATCTTGGCTGCTGGCATCGGCAGGCCGTTCGTCACCACCGACACCGCCGCGGCGCAGCGGGCGTTGGAACTGGGCGCCGACGCGGTGCTGAAGGCGACCCGAGTCGATGGGGTGTTCAGCGAGGACCCGGAAAAAAACCCACACGCGGTGCTGTACGATTCGTTGACCTACAACGAGGTCATCGAAAAGAACTTGAGAGTGATGGATGCTACCGCCATCGCGCTCTGCCGGGAGCATCAGGTTCCGATCCTCGTGTTCAACTTCAAGCATGATGGGAACATCGTGCGGGCAGTCACCGGCGAGGGGCTCGGTACCTGGATCGGCACCCGGCCCCACTGATCGGACACCAAGCCCGTCGGCTCGACACCTTCATTCGGCCATCGTCTCCTTTTCCCGAACCCTCAACCTAGGAACCAGCCACCATGTCCTACGATCAAATCCTTGCCGACGCCGAAGAGCGGATGGACAAAGCGACGTCCGTTCTCAGCCACAGCCTTGCCGGAATTCGCACCGGCAGGGCGAATCCCGGCTTGGTCGAGTCCGTCCGGGTTGAGGCCTATGGGTCGCATACCCCGCTCAAGCAATTGGCCTCGATCGGCACGCCCGAGCCGCAGCAGATCGTGATCCGTCCCTACGACACCTCGACCATCAAGGACATCGAGAAGGCGATCGTAGCTGGCGATCTTGGCCTGAATCCCCAGAACGATGGCCGCATCATTCGGATCAACGTTCCCCCGCTGTCGACCGAAGTTCGCAAAAAGATGGTCGCGCGGATCAAGGAACTGACCGAGGAGGCGAGGATTAGCATTCGCAACATTCGTCGGGATGCGAACAAGGCAGCCGATGCCGCCGAGAAGGAGAAGTCGATTTCGGAGGATGATCGGGATCGCCTCAAGGAAGAGGTTCAGGAATTGACCAAAAAGTTCGAAGCCCAAGCGACCGAATTGGCCAAAGGCCGAGAAGCGGAGGTCATGGAAGAGTAGAATGAGCGGCAGACGGCTCGAGCCTGAGGCCCTTTTTTTTGCGTCAACGTCATGACCCAAACGCAGCCGATCAAGGTCAAGTGCCCACTCTGCGGTGCGACGCTCGTGTTTCCTGCGGAGCGGAGTGGCCAGCGGCTCGTTTGCCAACATTGTGGCGGAAAGATCAAGGTCCCCGGCCAACCGGATGTGGCGACGGACGAGGACGATTGGTTGCGGCTGGACGATGAGCCCCCGGCAGCCGGGTCAGCCCCCGACTCCGCGAAGCCGACAGCCGCGAAGCCGACAGCCCCGCCGCCCACAAGTGAACCGACGGTCTCGGACGAATTCTGGCTTTCCGATCTCGACGATGCCGCGGTCCCGGCGGCCGCTTCCCAGCCCCGGTCCGCCCCGGCTTCGCCGCCGACCGAGCCGCCCGCGAGTGGCTCGGCATCGGCGGGGTCTGCCGGGCCTTCGACTCCGCCCTTGAGCGAGGCCGATTTAGCGTTGCTCGCGGGGTTCGGCGGCGAGCCTCCTGTGCCGTCGCGGTCGGCCAGTCGGGTGGATGTCGATGCTGCGGAGGACGACCGGTTCCGTGTCCGGTGTCCGGTATGTGATTCCGTGACTTACGCGCGAACCGATCAGGTTGGTAAGCGGATTCGCTGCACCGACTGTGAATCGGTGATCACCGTTCCCCCGCGGCCCAAGCCGCAGAGTCGCTATCAGCCGGACATGGCCACGGCGCCGGTTTATCGATTCAGCGATGGTGACGAGCACGGGAATCCGACCGCGGCGCGGCCGCAAGATCCGTTCCGAAAGTCCGCAGATGATTTGCTGCGAGCCGCCGAACTGGCCGAAGAAGAGTCGGAAGAGACCGAGTGGGAGCTTCCCTCGTTCGGCGTCTGGTTTTTGCGACTCGGCAAGGTTTTTCGCGATCCCGCGGTCGCCATTCACGTCGGGCTGTTGTCGCTGCTCGCTTATGTACCGGTCGCGATTTGGTTGAAGGTTGATGCCCAGGCGCCGATTGTCGCGTTGGGGATGTTCGCGGGCGGGGTCGTGTTCGCCGCCTTGGTCGTCGCCTGTGGTTTCGCCATTTTGCAATCGGTCGCCAACGGCGAGGAACGCGTCAGCGAATGGCCCGTGTTCGACCCGCTGGAGTGGTTCGGGCAGGTCGCGGTCGCGATGAGCGCGGGTGCCGTCGCTGCCGGGCCGATCTGGATGGTGGCCAAGCTATTCGGGATCGGTGGCATGATGGCGTTCGCCCTCGCAATGTTTACGCTGTACCTGCTCTACCCGATCATCCTGATGTCGATGCTCGACGAGCAGAGCGTCTTCGTCCCGTTTTCGACCGATGTCAGCAAATCGATCGTCCGGGCGCCGGACCAATGGGGCGCGGCCTATTTGGCCTCGACCGCATTGTTCGGCGGCCTGTTCTTCGCCTATCTTTTCGCGAGTGCCTGCACGCCGTTGACCGGGGCGGCGATCGCGATCGTCGTCACGATCGCTGCCGTGTTCATGTATTTCGGAATCATTGGTCAATTGGCATACGGGATCGGCCAGGCGATCAACGCGCCGCCGATGGTCAACGACATCGACCGGCGCAAGCCGTCCGACGATGTCGACGGGCAGGCTTGAGCCGAGCCGCCCCGCCCCGGTGTCGAGTCATCATGCCTGATCGGTTGCGGTGAGCGGCCTGCCGGCTTCTCAGGCAGTTCGGAGCCCGGCGTCGATCGGAGCGTCGAGCCTCTCGACCGAGTCACCGAACCGGGCGAGCTATGAAACTGCGTCTGTCCATCGGCGGCAGCGGTCTCGATCAAGTCGGTCGGTGGCCGGCGAGGTGAGCCGCGATCGGGATCAGTCGAACCGAATGATCCGCCAACCCGTTGGGGCTAGGCTGGGGAATGCCTCGGCAGCCTGATTCGGCTCGTGGTGAACCAAAGCGACGTGCCAGTGACGATTCGGGTCTTGCAGCGGTCCGACCAAGTCCGCCCTGCGGATCGCGATCTCCGCGATCAGCCGGTCGGACCGGTCACCGATCGCCAAGAACCAAGTCGGGTGCCACAGGGAAAAGCCGTCGCACGTGTCGCGGGTATTTCCTGCCGCGTCGAACTCGAGTTCATAGGCGGTCAGCAGGTCACCATCGACGTCGATCCGCAGCCCGTACCGATCGGAGCCGTCCAGCGGGGCGTCCCGCTGGCGGAGACGATTGGGCGGGGATGCCGCCGGAAGCAGCGGGGCAGCCGAAATGCCAAAGTAGACGAACTCGGCATCGTAAGCGACATGGACGACATTCGCCGCGGTCGCCCCCGCGTCAGCTTCACCGGCGCGCCACATCGGTTCGTCCAGTTGGCCGTCCAGCAGCGGGCGGTTCGCCGCCCAGGCGGCGAGTCGCGCGGAGTCACCACGGGGGCCTTTCGCCAGGTCGGACCAGGCGCCGATCCAGGAGTCGCGCCAGTCAGCCGGGGATGAAGTTCGGTCTTCACCAAGCCGGATCAGGGGGTGACCGGGCGGCAGCAATTCCGGCTTGGTTTTGCGTCTCGCCATCAGGACAACGGGTTGGGCTTCCCATGTCCAGTCTTCGATGGTGGCTGCCCGGGAGGGAGACGTGTCGTCGCCGGTAGGTGACGGTTCCGTTTCCCAGCCGCCGACCAATCGGATCGTCGGTGACGGTGGGGATTGGAACGGGGAAACCTGAACGATTTCCTTGGTGAGTTCGCGAGCGTCACCCGAGCCGGCCGAGACTTCTAGCCGGATGGTGCCGAGTTGCTGCCACTCTTCGCTATTTCGAATCGTTTCCTCCACCAGCCCCGCCATTTGGCCAAGCGGTTCAGCCGGCCAGCGGGTTGCTGCCCAGCGGAGCAAGCCGCGGTAGAGTTCCGGCCGATCTCGCTTTTTGGCACGGGCCAGCAGCCGATAGAGCAGTCGTCGCTCTTGGCTCGGTTCGGCGCCGATCAGCCGTTCTTCCAAGCGTCGAACGATCTCCTCGGGGGGATCGGGCATCGCGACAAGCGACTCGATCCATGCGGTTTCTGTGGTGCGGGCCTGCAAGATCTGGAGTTGTCGGCGGCTCGAAGTCGAACTGGCCGGATGGCGGTACCTCGGATCGTCGCCCAAGAATCCGGCTAGCCCGTCGATCGCGACACGATCGGCGAAGGCGTCATAGCGTGCCCCAAGCCGTAGGCTCTCCGGTGGCGTTCGTCCTGGGGCCACCTGTGTCAACGCATCGATCCAGACGTCGCCCGCCAGCATCCCGACGTGAGTCATCGCGGTCGTGTTGGGCAGCGTCCGCTGGCTCCCGCGTCCCGTTTCGAACACGCGAGCCACGTCGGCCCTGATCGCCGCTTGGGTCCACGCCGTTTTTTCTTCGGCCGTCAGTTCTCCTGCCAGCACGAGGACGGCCGGCCGAGCTTGGGTCAGGATTTCCTCAGGGCTGGTGCCGGTCGTTTCGCCACCGCCGGCCGGCCAGGCCTGGCGGCGTCTCGTTTCGACCGGGGCCTCCGAAGCGCCGGCGGCCGTCAGCCTCGCCCAGGAGTACTCGGCGGTCGAACCCAGCGGGCGAGCCGCCTGGCGGAGCATCGCCAAGTCGTCGGCGGTTACCAAGGCGACCCGTCGGCGGTGTTGGAGCGATTCCATTCCCAGCAGTGACCAGGGCAGATCCGCCGCTCGGGCGGCGACCGCCATCACGGCCGGCCGGTCACCATTCCCGCGGACCGTCCGCCAAGTGCTGCCGCCGTCACGGGTCAGGGCGATCGTGCCCCAGTCGCCCACGGCCCAACCTCGATCGTTATCCAGGCGAAACAGGGCACGCAGCGGCGCGTCGGCGATCCGCCTTGCCCCTGAGAGTGACCGTCGATCGCCTCGTAGCAACTCGGCCGATGCCGGGCGGAGGGCCCATAACTCATCATTCTTCCAAACGGCGGCCCCCAATGGCTGGGGCAGCGAACCGAAGGGGGCGTTCCAGGTCGCCCCACCGTCCGCTGACAGCCCGAGGATACCGTCTCCGCCGACCCCGAGGATCGGCCCCGCGGCAAAAACCCGTGATCGACCGGAAGCGGGTGGCAGGACGCGGCGATCCCGCTGGTCGTCCCGGTGTCGGATCACTTCTCCCCGGTCCGACAGGGTCACGTAGTCCGAAACGGTCCCCGCCAGTCCGATGATCGGATCGGGCGATGCAGGGGGCAACGCCTCCCACGTTCGGCCGCCATCGGAACTGCCAAAACGATTTGTCATGTGGGCCGATGACCAATCCCCTGCGGCCACGCAACGTCCCTGGGGACCGATCAGCAGGTATCGCAGCGGCGGCAGGCCGATCGATTCGGTCCGTTTCCACGTTTTTCCCCCATCGCGTGTCCAGATGGCCACGCCGCGGCCGACTTGCGAATGGGCATCGTAACTCCCGCCGATCGCCAGTCCCCGCTGGCTGTTGAACATCGCGATCGCCTGCAGATGGGCGTCGGTACCGGAATCCTGCATGTCCCAATTCGAACCGCCGTCACGGCTCACCAGAATCGTCCCGAAGTCACCGACGGACCAACCGCGGTCCGGGTCGATGAAGGCGAGCGACCGCAATGTCGCATCCGGTGGCGTTTCGCCTGTGATCTGCCGTTCGGCCTGACTCAACGGTCCGGTTTCTCGGGCTGAACCGCTTTCCCGAGCCAATCCGACCTCTTGGCCAAAAGCGGTCCAAGGCAAAGGCGCGAGAAGGAAGCAGGACGCGATCACGGTCCAGACCGGTCGTCGGATGGCAGCTACCGCGGAGGTGAACTTCGGACTCGCTGCCCGATCCGTTGTGGAGTGGTCGGTGTGCCGTCGGTCGCCGGGCAAGCGGGCGCATCGGTTGCTGCTTGGGGCAATTTTCAGGGGCAGGGCTGAGCCGTTGAATTCGCATTGGCGGGGCCGGGTCTTCGGCTTGCCGCTTGGGCGATCGGTCAATTCGTTCATCGCGGGTGAGGCGGGCATCCTGCGTGTCCCGGGTGGTTTCAAGCGGATTGGGGGGAGTTGACGGCTGAAAAGTCGGCTGGAACTCCTATCGGTCCGTCTTTTGTCCATTGCCTAAGTCGATCCTCGGTTCTAGATTCGTACTTCTGGGCATTGGGTGTAAACGGCAGTTTGAGAATTCCTCCGCCGAACTTCGCCGAATTGCCCGTTTTTTTTCCACCCTCAACCATTCGAACAAGATGAGCACGATTGACGCGGCCCAGACGACCAAAATGATGACCGGAGCCGATATTCTCGTGCAATCATTGGTCAATCACGGCGTCGAAGTCATCTTCGCTTATCCGGGCGGTTGCAGCATGCCGCTGCACCAGGCCCTGACGCGTTTTGGCCAATCGATCCGGACGATCCTTCCGCGGCATGAGCAAGGCGGGGCCTTCGCGGCTCAGGGATACGCCCGGAGCACCGGCAAGGTGGGGGTCGTGATGGCGACCAGCGGTCCGGGGGCGACCAATCTGGTCACCGCGATCGCCGATGCGAAGTTGGACAGCGTCCCCTTGGTCTGCATCACCGGCCAGGTACCGACGACGGTGATCGGCACGGACGCGTTTCAGGAGACGCCGATCGTTGAAGTTTGCCGCGGCATTACCAAACACCATTATTTGGTCACGGACGTCAAGGACATGGCGAGGGTCGTCAAAGAGGCCTTTTATATCGCGAACACGGGGCGTCCCGGGCCGGTGATCATCGACCTTCCCAAGGACGTCCAGCTCGATTCGACCGAAGCCGATTTCGACGTTCCGATGCAGCTTCCGGGGTACCGCCCGCACCGGCCGCCGGTTCCAGAGAGTGCCTTACGGCAGATCGCGGCTGCGGTTCGACGCGCTAAACGCCCGGTCGTCTACGCCGGCGGTGGGGTGATGGGTAGCGATTCGGCACCACAATTGCGAGAGTTCTTGCGGATAACCGGGATCCCTTGCACGACCACTGTGATGGGGCTCGGTTTGGTCCCGGCTGACGACCCGCTGTCGCTTGACATGCTCGGGATGCACGGCTCCGCCTACGCGAATTATGCGGTCCGCGACTGCGACCTGTTGATCGCCCTGGGGGTGCGTTTTGATGACCGGGTGACCGGGCATGTGGAGTCGTTTGCCAAAGGCGCGAAAATCGTCCACATCGACTTGGACGCTTCGGAGCTGAACAAGAACAAGGTGGCCCACATCTCAGTCTGCGGCGAGGTCGGGCAGGCATTGGAGTCGCTCAATCGCTTCGTTCAGCCGCCGGAAGACATTTCCGATTGGGTTAACCACTGTTTGGAGCTGAAGGCGAAGCACCCGTTCCACTACGACGAGTCTTTCGACGGGATTTTGCAGCAACATGCGATTCGCACGCTCAGTCAGATGACTGCGGAGATGGACGCGTATGTCACGGTCGGGGTGGGGCAACACCAGATGTGGGCCGCCCAATTTTTCAAATTCGATCGTCCGCGGACGTGGCACAGCAGCAGCGGTTTGGGGACGATGGGCTTCGGCTTGCCTTCGGCGATGGGCGTCCAGGCCGCTCATCCGGGGGCGTTGGTCATCGACATCGACGGCGACGGCAGTTTCCAGATGAACATCCAGGAATTGGCGACCTGTCACTGCGAAAACCTGCCCGTGAAGGTGTTGTTGCTCAACAACCAGCATCTCGGGATGGTGGTCCAGTGGGAGGACCGATTCATGGGTCGGAACCGTGCCCACACCTACCTCGGGCCGATCCACCATGATGAAGCAGCCGGGCCGAGTGACGCCGACCGCTTCGCCTATGCTCGCGAGCGGTATCCGAACTTTGTGCAGATCGCCAAAGGATACGGGTGTGGTGCCGCGACGGTGCGTCGCAAGGCCGACTTGGAAGCGGCACTGTCGGAAATGATATCGTACCCGGGGCCCTTCGTGCTCGACGTCGAGGTGCCGTACCAAGAGCACGTGCTGCCGATGATCCCGAGCGGCCACACCGTGGACGACATGATTTTGGAGTGAACCGGGCCGGGGCGATGTTTCGCGTGGTCGCCCGTGCGAACCGTCCTTCGGTGTGCTTGGCGTCGTTGTCACGCGGCCGACTTACCGCTACGCTGCTCCGTCTTTCCTGTCCCGTTTCCGGAGGTTCCGGGGGCCGGGGCTAATTCGACCGGGGCCTTTGACCGGATCGCTGTTCCAGAACCCGCTGTTGAGAGAGCCTGCTCGGTGACCGGTTGTTGCGTGATCGGATTGCAATGGGGTGACGAGGCCAAAGGTAAATTGGTCGACCTGCTGGCGCCCCGTTTTGATATCGTTGTCCGTTACCAGGGAGGTGCCAACGCCGGGCACACCGTGGTCGACGGCGGTCAGACCTACAAGCTGCACCTCATCCCCAGCGGCATCCTGCACGCCGGCATTGAGAACGTGATCGCGCCGGGGGTGGTGATCAACCCGGCGACGATCCTTGACGAGATCGATGGCCTGGTCGCGCGCGGGGTGCCGGTGCCGGAGCGGTTGCGGATCAGCGAGCGGGCTCACCTCGTGATGCCCTGGCACATCCTCGAAGATGTGATTCTCAATTCGCAGAAGGTCGGTGGCGAGTCGATCGGGACGACCAATCGCGGGATCGGGCCGTGCTATCGGGATAAAGTCGGACGGACCCAAGCGATCCGTGTTGGCGATTTGGTTGCCGCCGATCGGGACGAACGGATCCGGGCGGTGGCGACCGCCAAGAGCAATTGGTTGGCCGGCCTGGGGGCGACCGCGGAGGATTTGGCGACGATCGAGCCGGAGCGGGTTGCCGCCCTTTGCGGCGAATGGGGGACTCGGCTGAAGCCGATGATCACCGACACGACCGAGCGTTTGCTCGATGCCTGCGAGGCCGGATCGGACCTGTTGTTCGAGGGTGCTCAAGGTGCTTTGCTGGACATCGATCATGGCACCTACCCCTTTGTGACCAGCAGCAACAGCAGCGGCGTCGGGGTGTCCGCCGGTTCGGGCGTCCCCGGTCGGTGGATCGAATCCGTGATCGGCGTTTGCAAGGCCTACAGCACGCGGGTGGGGGGCGGTCCTTTCCCGACCGAGCTGACTTGCGCAACGGGTGACCGGATCCGAGAATTGGGGCGGGAGTTCGGCACCACGACCGGCCGGCCTCGGCGGTGTGGTTGGTTCGATGCCGTCGCGGTGCGGTACACGGCTCGGCTCAGCGGGGCCACGCACTTGTCGTTGATGATGATGGACGTCTTGAGTCATTTTGAAGAGCTCAAGATTTGCGTGGCGTACGAACTCGACGGTCGGCTAATCCGGCGTCTTCCCAGCTCCGCAGAGGAGGTCCGGCGGTGCATACCGGTATACGAAACGTTCGAGGGATGGAACGAGCCGGTGGACGATGCCACGAAGGAATCTGACTTTCCCTCGTTGGCGATCGAATACGTTCGAAACATCGAGCGATTGGTCGGGGTGCCGGTGGGGATCCTGTCGGTCGGCCCCGATCGTCGTCAGACGATCTTCACGGCCAACGCGCCTCCGTTGCCCGAACCGGTCGTGGCGGGCTGATCTGCCGTGAGCCCTGGGCGCCCCGAAACGAGTTCCCGGATGCGAGCAGGTCGCTCGGCGGGGGGGGATTCTGCGTCGGACTCGGCTATCGGTCTGGCGAAGGGTGATGCCAGCCTGCCGGCTCACGTCGCGATCATCATGGACGGCAACGGGCGTTGGGCCCAACAGCGTGGTTTGCCTCGGATCGAAGGCCATCGCCGCGGTGTCGACACGGTGAGGATGGTTTGCGAGACGTCGGTGCGGTTGGGCATCGAGACGCTGACGCTCTATTGCCTGTCGAGCGAAAACTGGAAACGGCCGCAGGAAGAACTTGATTTCCTGATGGAGCTGTTGCAGCGTTACCTGGTCGAGGAACGGCAATTGATCATGGACCAGGGGTTACGGGTCCGGAGCATTGGCCGCCGAGACCGTTTGCCCGCGGGCGTCGTGGCGGAGTTGGACAAGACCATCGAGTTAGCAGCCGGCAATCAGGGGACGCGGCTGGTGATGGCGATCGACTACGGGGGGCGAGACGAGTTGATCCAGGCCTTTCAAAAGTTGGGTCGTGAGATCGCCGCAGGCCGGTTGACGCCGGATGAGATCGATGAACCGCGGGTGTCGGCGTCCTTGGACACGGCCGGTTTTTCCGATCCCGACCTGCTGATCCGCACCGGTGGGGAGATGCGGGTCAGTAACTTTCTGTTGTGGCAGATCAGCTACACCGAATTGTGGGTGACTCAGCGGGCCTGGCCGGAATTTTCACGGCAAGACTATCTGGCCGCGCTCCGCGACTACGCCGGCCGAAACCGGCGGTTTGGAGGGATCTGATCATGGCGATCGGGACCGGTTTTCGAACATGCCCTTCGGCGATTCGGGTGTCCGGTTCGGCCCCGTCGAACATTCATTCATGAGGGACTCGCTTGCTTCGCGATCGTCTGTTCAGCGCATCGATTCTGATTGCCGGTTTACTGGGCCTGATTTGGCTCGATCATCGCTACCCGTTGGGAGGCGCCGCGGGCCTTTGGTTGCTGGCCCCGCTGTTGGTCTTTGTCATCGGTACCGCGTCCGAACTGAGCCGTTTGTTGCTCGATTCCGGACGGGCTCACGATCGCACCGCGGTGTTGTTGGCGACCGCGTTTTTGCCGCTTGCCGCTTCCGTTCCGAACGTTTGGGAGGCGTGCGGGACGACGTACCCGAGCGACTGCGGGGTCGGCAGGAGCGGCTGGATTGTCGTCGGGATGTTCGCCGCCCTGTTCTGGATCCTGATCCGCCAGATGAGTTTGCACGACGGGGGGCAGCCGGGTCGGTCGCTCGACCGGATCCTGACCGGGGTGTTCGTCGCCTGCTACGCGGGCCTCCCGCTATCGGTGCTGGTTTTGATCCGCGATCTGGCGGAACCGGGTTGGGGTCTGGCGGTGTTGATCAGTACGATCACGGTTACGAAATCGGCGGATGCCGGTGCTTACTTTGCTGGCAGAGCTTTTGGGCGAAAGAAATTGGTGCCGCGATTGAGTCCAGGTAAGACCTGGGCGGGGGCCGTCGGCGGCATCGTCGTCGCGGTAGCCGTCAGCTACCTCTGTTTTTTTCAGCTCGTTCCGGCCTTGGCGGGGTCAAATTCGGCACCTCCGATTTGGGGGCCGATCGCCTTCGGGATGGTTTGCGCGATCTTCGGGATGGTCGGCGATCTAGCCGAATCGCTGGTCAAGCGTGAGACCGGCGCGAAGGACAGCGGCCGCACGCTACCGGGGTTGGGAGGGGTGTGGGACGTCACCGATTCGCTGATCGGCACCGCGGTACCCGCTTGGGTGCTCTTATCGGCCGGGGCGGCCGGGTTGTAGTGTCCGTCGAAGTCGGCCGTGTGTAAGATGGTCGATAGCGTCCGAAGTCGGCCGCGAATCGATTTTTGGGTTCGGGGTTTTTCATTGAGAGGGCATGCGTGCAGGGCATGAAGGAAATGACGGGTCTGAATGACTGAATCCACCTTGGCGGTCCATTCGCCGGAAGAGGTCCTCGCTTTATTCGGGGCCCGCGATCAGCACCTCCGCACGATTCGGAGGCTGTTCGATGTCACCATCACCCACCGGCAAGGTCAGATTCGGATCTCCGGTGAGCCGACCGCAGTTGAGCAGACGACGCGGGTGCTGGAGCGTTTGCGTGAACTCGGGCGGCGAAAGGGTGTGCTCAGTCCCCTGGACGTCCGTGACGCGGTTGCCCAAGAGGGCTTAGCTGAAGACGGAAATACCGGGCCACGCGCCCCGGTTCCGGACGTCGAGATCCGTCAAGCGGGGCGGCGAGTTCAACCGCGGACCGAGGGCCAATCCCGTTACGTGGAGATGATCCGTACTCACGATCTGACCTTGGCCACCGGTCCGGCCGGAACGGGCAAGACCTTTTTGGCGGTCGCGACGGCGGTCGAGTCGCTCAAGGCGGAGCAGATCCGCAAAATCGTGCTGGTGCGTCCCGCCGTGGAGGCGGGTGAGAATCTTGGGTTTTTGCCAGGCGATCTCCGGGCCAAGCTGAACCCCTACCTGCGACCGTTGCTCGACGCGCTGAATGACATGGTCGATTTCGACCAAGCCCGAAATCTGATGGAACGCGAGGTCATCGAGGTGGTGCCATTGGCCTACATGCGGGGCCGGACGCTCAACGACGCTTTCATCATCTTGGACGAGGCCCAAAACACGACGGTCCCCCAGATGAAAATGTTTTTGACCCGGATGGGGCAACGCAGCAAAATGGTGGTGAGTGGCGACACCAGCCAGCTGGATTTACCTAAAGGGGTGGCCAGCGGATTGGCAGATGCCGTCGCGCGTTTGGGAAGAGTCCCGGGCGTCGGTGTGATGGGGCTGGCGAAAAGCGATATCGTTCGTCACCGACTGGTACAGAGAATCGTCGAAGCCTACGAGCAACAGGAAGGTTGAGGTCCGAAGCGAGAGTTTGCCGATGGGCATTCCCCGGGTGAGCGGTTTGGCAGCGGATGATTTGCTTGACCAAGCGTGACCGGAGCGTTTCAGCCGTCTTGATGAACACGACATCGACCAAACGTGCCGGTAAGGAGCGTCTGCGGTCGCTCGACTTGCCGAGCGGCAAACTCAGGAACTGGTGGACCTCGCGGGCTCAGCCCGGCTTGTGGACGAGGTTGCTCGTGTGTGTTTTGGCCGGCAGTTGCATGTTGTTGGTCTGCCGGACCTGGCAGCCTCCGTTCCCTCACCGCATCGGTGAGTATCCGGTTCGCAATTTGATTTCCCGAGCCGATTTTCGGGTGCCCGATGCCACGGCGACTGAAGCGGCCAAGCTCGGGAAACGCCGCGAAGCGATCGTCTATTACGTCAAGAACGACCAGCCGCTCGTGCAGCTCCGCGAACAGTTGAAGGATCATCTGTTCCTGGTGCTGGCGGCGGAGTCGTGGGAAAAGATGACGGCGGACGAGCGGCGTGCGTTCACCGAGTTGGACGTGGAGATTCCTGGCGATCCGGCGGGAACGTCCCCTGCTGAAAGGTTTCAGTTGTTCAAGTCCGTCTTGTCGACCGACCCGAATCTCGAGCAAACCGACGCGGCCGTCAAGACTTCGATGTTGCCGGCCGCCGAGGATGGGCTGCTTCAGTCGCTGACCCATACCGCCGACCAGGGGCAGTTGAGGCTGATCCGCGTCTATCCCGCCGGACGTCCCGACGAGGCGCGACCGGTGGAGGTGGCCAAGGTCCGGATCGTCAAGGCGCGATCTGACTTGGATTTTCAGCTCAAAGAGCAGTTTCGCCAGCGGTTCGAAACGGAGTCGGCTCAGGTGGCCGCAGACATGATCAGCCGTTGGTTGGCGTCTCGGCTCCCCGAGACCTTGCGGTACGACGAGGAGTTGTCGAACCGGGTCGTCCAAGAGGTGACCGATCGGGTGGAGGACGTGATGAAGACCTACAGCCGGGGCTTGTCGGTATTGGCCCCGGCAGGCCAACCGTTGGGGCCCGCACAGATCGAGTTGTTGCGGCGCGAGTGGGAGACCTTGACGCAGGAGATGGGTTGGGGAGGTCGGCTGGCCCGACTGGTCGCTTATGCCGGGATGATCGCCGCCCTGTTCGGTTTGGGCGGGATCTACATTCACGCGGTGGATGACCGTGGGCTGCTCAACGATTTCGGCAGGTTGAGCCGCCTGCTCGGGTTGGTCGTCGTCACCGTCGCGATTTGTTATTGGACATCTCGGGACCAGTGGCGTGCCGAACTGATTCCTCTCACCATGGCGGCGATGATCAGCACCATTGTCTATGGGCGAGAGTTAGCGATGGTACTGATGACCGCGGTCGGGTTGGCGGTCACGTTGTTCATCGGTGCGGGGATCGCGACGATGGTCACGTTGGCCGCCGCGACGCTGTCCTGCGTGTTGTTGCTCGGTCGGATTCGCAGTCGCAGTCACCTGCTGTATGTCGGCATGGGGGGGGCGATCGTCACCTCCGCGACGCTGATCGGGGTGGGGGTCGTGACGGGCGAGTGGTTTTCGATCGGTGAGGTCGATACGGAGCGTTTGCCCTGGCTGCCCTCGACCGGATTCGGTGCGATCTTGGGTGTTCTCGGCCGGGATGCGGTGTGGGCTGGCGGGAGTGTGTTGATCGGGGCGCTCGGCCTGTCTGGCCTGTTGCCGCTGGTCGAGAAAGGGTTCGGCGTGCAGACCGACTTGAGCTTGCTCGAATTGGGTGACGCCAGCCATCCCCTGCTCCGCAGGCTGGCTCAGCGAGCCCCCGGGACGTACAACCACAGCATCAACGTGGCGTCGATCGCCGAGGCCGCCGCCGAGGACATCGGGCTAAATGGCCTGCTGGTTCGCGTCGGGGCTTATTTCCACGACATCGGCAAGATGTTCAAGCCCGAGTACTTCATCGAGAATCAGCAAGACGGGGTGAATCAGCACGATTTGCTCCAGCCTGCGATGAGCACGCTGGTGATCATCGCGCACGTCAAGGATGGGGCTGATCTGGCCCGCAGTCACCATTTGCCCCAGCCGGTGATCGACTTCATCCAACAGCATCACGGCACGACCTTGGTCGAATACTTTTATCGTGAAGCCGCCAAGCGGAGCGAAAGTGATTTCAACCGCGAAGAGGTCAGTGACAAGGACTTTCGCTATCCCGGTCCCAAGCCGCAGACGCTCGAAGCCGCCGTGTTGATGCTGGCGGATGCGGTCGAGAGCGCCAGTCGCACGTTGGTCGAACCGACCGCGACCCGGATCGCCCATTTGGTCAGTGCGATCGCGACCAAAAAAATGACCGACGGCCAATTCGACGAGTGCGGTTTGACCTTCAAACAGCTCGACCGGATCAAGAAGAGCTTGGTCAAGTCGCTGACCGCGATCTACCATGCCCGGGTGAAGTACCCGGGTCAACAAACCGCCTGAGACATGAGCCCCCCGTTGCTGCCGTCGTTGCCGTTGGCTGACCCGAGCGCGATCGAAGTCGCGATCGAGGTCGAGTTGCCTGAAGATGAACCTCCGGGCCAAGCCGTCTTGGATCCGGAGTCACGGTCGAGTCGGTTGTGTGAAGAGATCCGACGTGCCGTTCAGGAAGCGGCTGGGTTGCGCGGTTTCTTTTCGGGCCGAATCGGCGTGTTGGTGACCGACGACGAAACTATCCGGGAAATCAATCGACGACACCTCGAACACGACTACGCGACCGACGTGATCAGCTTCACCTATTCCCGATCAGCTTCGGTGTTGGAAGGGGAATTGGTGGTCAGCTTGGACACCGCGCGGGCACAGGCGAGCGATTTCGCATGGGGTTGGAACAGCGAGCTGTTGCTGTACGTGATCCACGGGACGCTGCACATCGGCGGTCTGGAGGACGGTGATCCGCGAGGGCGTGCGGAAATGCGGCTGGCCGAGCGGCAGGTTCTGGCCCGCCTCGGATTGGTCGCTGATACCGAGTCGGTCCGGGCCGGGAGGGCAAAAACGTGATGACGGCCAACGGGTGGATGTTCCTGTCCGGAATCGGCCTGGTGCTCGGCGCGATCGGCGGCTTGGGCAGCCAATTGCTCGAAGGCTTCGCGGGGCGTTCGCTGGAAGCCTACTGTCGGCTGCGTCGCAGTCGCGAACGATTCGGGGCGATTTTGGATGGTCAGGAATCCGCGGCGGCGGCCGCGGACTATCTGCGAGTCCTCGGGACATTGCTGTTTCTCATCGCCGGGACGATGGCGGTGACCTCCCGCGTCGGCGACACGGGGACTGGCAATCCCATCTGGATCTGGGCGGTGGTAGCGGGAGTGGCCCTGCTGTTCACGCACATTTGGTTTCCGCTCGCCGTGACCCGCTATGCCTCCGCCCCCGTCTTGTATCGGACCTGGCCGCTGTGGAGGTTCCTCTCGATCCTGATGACGCCCTTGGCGGCACCCGGTGAGTTGTTGGCCGTGATCACCGGGCGGCTGACCGGCAACGACCAGGACGAGATCGAGGAGGAGGAGCAGTTAGAGGATGACATCCGCACGATGGTCACTGCGGGGACCCGCGAAGGCTATTTCGCGCCGGCCATCCGTGACATGATCCAGGGGATCATGGAATTGCATGAGGACACGGTCGCCCACATCATGACCCCGCGGGGAAGCGTGATCGCGGTCGAGATCTCGACTCACTGGCGTGAAGTGCTGGAGCTTGCCAGCCGATTCGGGCGGACACGGTTGCCGGTTTACGAGGAGACGCTCGATCGCATCGTGGGCGTTTTGTACATCAAGGACCTGCTGCCCTTCCTCTGTCACGCCGGTTCGAAGTCGGTCGACCTTCGGGATCTGATCCGACCGGCCTGGATGGTTCCGATCGACCAGAATGTCGAAACGCTGCTGCGGGAGTTTCTCCACAGCCGCAGTCACTTGGCGATCGTGCAGGACGAGTTCGGGCAGACCGCCGGGATCGTGACGATCGAGGACGTCTTGGAAGAGATCGTCGGCGAGATCGTCGACGAGTCGGACCCGGAGGAGCAGTCGGCGATCGTCGTGATCGATGAAATGACCGCGCGTGCCGACGGGCGGGCGATGATCGATGACCTGAACGAGCAGCTCGGTTGGAGCATCCCCGAAGGGGACGACTACCAGACGGTCGCCGGATACATCCTGCACCACACCGGCAGCATTCCCGAGGACGGACAGCAAATCACGATCGGGGAGATCGTGTTTGAGATCGTTCGTGCCACCAACCGTCAGATCGAGTCGGTGCGGTTGCGACATCTCGCCGGGGCGAGCTCGTCTCAGGACGACGCCCCGCTGGATGAGGTGCCGCAAGAGGAAGGGGTTTGAGCCGAACCGTCAACGCCGCTCGTGCGCCGCGATCGGTTCACGTTTCGCGGGGCAGTCCCGATTTGCTGATCGGCCACGACGCCCCGCGGTTTACGAGCGGGGCCGCGCGGATTGTCTGTACCGGACGGACCCGGTAGACTCTGGAGGAGCTTCGATCGACAAGTCTTCGGTCACGACCTGCCCTCCCCCGCATCCATCCTCGACGTAGACCCCCGGCGGAATTCAGTAATGACATCAGCAGTCTCGGCGACTCCGAAAATGGCCCGCTTGGTATTGGATGGAAAGGAGATCGAGTTCCCTGTCGTTGTCGGCTCCGAGGGCGAGGTCGGCATCGATATCTCTGCCCTTCGGGCCTCGACCGGCGCGATCACGCTCGACGAGGCCTACGTCAACACGGGAAGCACCCGCAGCGGGATCACCTTTCTGGACGGCGAGGAGGGGGTCCTGCGGTACCGCGGCTATCCGATCGAAACGCTCGCTCAGCACTGCGGCTTTTTGGAGGTCGCGTACCTGCTGATTTACGGTGAGCTGCCGACCGCCGAGCAAGCCGATTCGTTTCGCGAGGACATCCGCAACCACACGATGCTGCACGAGGACATGAAGTCGTTTTACAACGGCTTTCCTCGCGATGCCCACCCGATGGGCATCTTGAGCAGCGTTGTCGGGGCGTTGTCGACTTTCTACCAGGACGCGATGGATGTTCACGATCCGGACCAGGTCGAGGTGTCGACCCATCGACTGATCGCGAAATTGCCGACGATCGCGGCCTACAGTTACAAAAAATCGATCGGTCATCCGTTCGTTTATCCGAAGAACTCGTTGCCCTACTGCGACAACTTTTTGCACATGATGTTCTCGACCCCGGCGGGTGAGTACCATGCCGATCCTGATTTCGTCGAGGCCTTGAACCTGTTGCTGATCGTGCATGCGGACCACGAGCAGAATTGCAGCACTTCGACGGTTCGCATGGTCGGCAGCAGCAACGCCAATTTGTATGCTTCCGTTTCGGCGGGGATCGGCGCCCTGTGGGGGCCGTTGCACGGGGGGGCGAACGAGGCCTGCGTCGACATGCTCGAGCGGATCGTCGAGGACGGCGGCAACGTCAAGAAGTACGTCGACATGGCCAAGGACAAAAAGAACCATTTCAGACTGATGGGATTTGGTCATCGGGTTTACAAGAACCGCGACCCGCGGGCGACGATCATCAAGGCCTGCTGCGACAAATTGCTCCAGAAGCATCACGTCAAGGACCCGCTGTTCGAGGTCGCGCAGGAGCTTGAGGAGACCGCACTGCGTGACCCTTATTTCGTCGAACGCAAGCTCTATCCCAACGTCGATTTCTACTCCGGCGTGATCTATCGGGCGATGGGCATTCCGGTCCAGATGTTCACGGTACTGTTCGCGATCGGCCGTTTACCGGGCTGGATCGCACATTGGAAAGAGATGCACGCCGACGGCAGCCGGATCAATCGGCCCCGTCAAATTTACGTCGGCCCCACCCGGCGCGACTTCATTCCGACCGACCAGCGGTAAGTCGCCAGCATGCCGCTGATCACGATCGAAAATCTCACGATCCGATTTCGTGGGCCGATGCTGTTGGACGGGATCTCCGCCAAGATCGACCCGGGGCAGCGGATCGGTCTGCTCGGCCGCAACGGGGCCGGCAAAAGCACCCTGCTGAAAATCCTGTCTGGGGAAGTCATCCCAGACGGGGGGCAGCTCGCCGTGAATCCCGGGGTCAGGATCGGGCAGTTGCCCCAGGAAGTCCCTGCCGGGATGTCCGGGTCGATCGCCGAAGTGGTTCGGGGTGATCTCGAGGTCGGGCGTGATCTCTCGGAGCATTGGGAAGTCGACCGGATGGTCGAAGAGACACTCGGCAGGATGAAGCTGGACGGTGAGGCACCGTTCGAAACGCTCTCCAGCGGGATGAAACGCCGCGTGCTACTGGCTCGAGAAATCGCGGCCGCGCCAGACGTCTTGTTGCTCGACGAGCCGACCAACCACCTCGACTTGGAAGCCATCGTTTGGTTGGAGGATTTCTTGCTCCGCTGGAACGGGACGCTGATCTTCGTCACTCACGACCGGTCATTCCTCCGGCGACTCGCCACCCGGATCTGGGAGATCGACCTGGGCAAGCTGTTCGATTGGTCTTGCGATTACGACACGTTCCGGAAGCGGAAGGAAGACAAAATCGCGGCGGAAGACAAGCAGAACGCCCTGTTCGACAAACGGTTATCCGAGGAAGAGACCTGGATCCGCCAGGGCATCAAGGCTCGGCGGACCCGGAACGAGGGACGTGTGCGGGCATTGGAGGACATGCGGCGTGCTCGTCAACAGCGGCGCGAAAAGGTCGGCACCGCCAAATTGCAGATTCAGGAAGCCTCCCGAGGGGGGGCGTTGGTGATCGAGGCGAAGGGGGTTTCGTTCGCACACGGCGATCGGGTCATCCTACGAGAGTTCTCCACCACGATCATGCGGGGGGACAAGGTCGGCATCATCGGTCCCAACGGGGCCGGCAAAACGACCCTGCTCCGCTTACTGCTCGGGCAGTTGGCCCCGCAAGCCGGCACGGTTCGGCTGGGGACACAATTGCAGATCGCCTACTTCGACCAGCTTCGGGACACCCTCGACCCCGAGCAGACTGTTCAGGAGAACGTCGGCGAGGGACGCGATACGGTTCGCATCGGGGACCGGTCGAAGCACATCATGGGGTATTTGCAGGACTTTCTCTTCACCCCCGAGCGGGCGCGGACTCAAGTCAAGTACTTATCGGGTGGCGAGCGGAACCGGGCGTTGTTGGCCCGACTGATGACGCAGCCGGCCAACGTGATCGTGATGGACGAACCGACCAACGACTTGGACAGCGAAACGCTGGATCTGCTCGAGGAACAATTGGTCGATTTCGGTGGGACCGTGTTGTTGGTCAGCCACGATCGGACCTTCTTGAATCACGTCGTCACCAGCACGCTCGTTTTCGAGGACGACGGGGTGCAAGAGTATGTCGGTGGCTATGACGACTGGGTGGCCGCGGTCCGCAGACGCGACAGCGAGTCACGAGACGAATCGGTCGTGTCGGTGGCGACGCCGGCTCGTTCGGCGGGCCAGCCGCCGACGGTCGACGCCAAGCGGCGTCGCTTGAGTTTCAAGGATCAGTACGAGCTCGACCGATTGCCGGAGCGGATCGAGGGCTTGGAAGCGGGTTTGGCTGACCTTCACCAGCGGATGGCGGACCCCGGTTTTTTCAAGCTCCCTGGCGACCAGCAAGCTGCCGTCCGAGCACAGCTCGCCGATCTTGAAGAGACGCTGGCCGCCAGTTACGGGCGTTGGGAGCAATTGGAGTCGCTCGCGGAATCCGGGGCTTGAGCGTCATCGGCTCGCGGCCCGTTGCCGACTCTCTCGTCAATCCCAGGAGGCACGTCGATGAGTCGCCGCCGTCGCACGATCGCATTCTCGGCGATCAAGTTTCTGGTGCCCTTGCTGATCATCTCGTGGCTGGTCTGGCGGGTCGAACCGGAGCAATGGGAGGCGTTGCGTGATCGTCCCATCGACTACCCGTTGTTGGTGCTGGCGATCCTGGCCTCGCTGCTCGCGTTTTGCATTTCCTTTTTTCGTTGGTGGCTGTTGGTCCGCTGCCAAGGAATTTCGATCGGGATCATCGAGGCGTTTAGGTTGGGGGCGATCGGTTTCTTGCTCAGTTTCGTTTCGGCCGGCAGCGTCGGCGGTGACCTGTTCAAGATGGTCTTTTTGGCGCGTCGCAGTCCCGGCAAAGGGCTCGAGGCGGTCGCGTCGGTCATCGTGGACCGCGGCGTCGGTCTGTTGGGTTTGATTTGGTTGGTCGCCTTGGCGATGTCTCAAGCCGGACGGCCGAGTAATCCCGAATTGACCAGGATCGGCGACTTGGCCGTGGTCCTGGCCTTACTTGGCACGGCGGTCTTGCTGCTTCTTGTGCTTGGCGGTCGGGCGATCGATCGGTCGTTGAGTCGAGCCGCCCGTTGGCGGTATGTCGGCGGGTGGATCGATCGGGTTGCCGGGCCCATCCGGGTTTTTCATCGACACCCCTGGGTCTTTCTCGGGGCTCTGCCACTGAGCTTAGCGGTACACCTTAGCCTCGCCGTCGGAGCCTACCTCATCGCCCGCGGGTTGTACGGCGATTTGGCTCCGGGCATCGGCGACCATTTCGTGATTTTCCCGATCGCCAATTTGGCCTCGGCGTTGCCGATCGCCCCGGCAGGTTTGGGGGTCCTCGAAGCCGCCATGGAATGGCTTTACCGGGTCGTACCTGCCGAACCCACCGTTGCCTCGGGGACGTTGGTCGCGTTGGTTTGCGAACTGGTCAAAGTGATCATGGCGATCATCGGCATGATCTTCTATTGGGTTGCCGATGGTGAATTGAAATCGAGTCTCGCGGCGGCTCAGACGCCGGTCGCTACCGAGTGAGCAGACCTCCGACAAGCCAGAGTGCTCAGATCGCGGGAAACAGGTTCGCGAAGACGAGCGTGATCAGCAGTCCGGAAAGGCCCATCGCGATACTGAGCAACGAGACGGTGCGCAGGCCCTCGGAATCGGTCATCCCGCTCATCTTGCACATGATCCAGAAGCCGCTGTCGGTCATCCAAGAGATCGGTTTGCTGCCAACGCCGATCGCCATCGCGACATATACCGGGTGGAACGGCAAATTTTCGACATCTGCTAGGCCCTGCAAAACGCCGGCCGCGGTAATCATCGCCACGGTCGCGCTGCCTTGCAGCGTGCGGATCGCCGCGGTGACAAGGAACACGACGATCAGCAAAGAGGAGGGGGGGACGTCTGTCGCCAGATCGCTGACCGCTGCCGCGATTCCGGCTTGTCGCAACATCGCGCCCAACGCGCCGCCGGCGGAGGTGATCAAGATGATCTGCCCGCCGCTGGCCAACGCGCGCGAGACGATGTCACGCCGATCGGTGATTTGAGGGGCGTATCGCAACAGTCGCAGCGCCAGGACCGCGGCGACTCCCATGGCGACATTTTTGTCAGACAGCAGCCCGCCCATCGCCGTCGGTAATGCGACGGGCAGCCAGGGGGCGATCGCGCCGTAGGCGATCAGCAGGACCGGTAGCACGATCGGCATCAGGCTGGCGTACAGCGGCGGCGCGTCACCGCTGGTTGCGGGCGGGGCGTCGGTGGCGGCGTCTCTCTCCGGCGGGTCCTGGTTGGTCGCCTCGGATTCGGTTTCGCCTTGGGCGTCGCGAAGCGGCACGACCGTCATTCGATTCAGTAGCCGCGCGGCCATCAGCGACAAGAAACTGCTGCAACTGCCGATCGCCAGTCCGGCAACGATCATCGGGAAGATCTCGATGCCGAGAATTTCGGCGACCTGGAGTGGGCCGGGCGTCGGTGGGACCAGCGAGTGGGCGATCGCCCCACCGGCCATGATCGCCAGGATGTAGAGGACGTAATCGCGTCCGGTCTGCTGTCGGAGCGACCGTGCGAGGGGGACCATCAAGTAAAAGACGGTGTCAAAGAAGACCGGGATGCTGAGGATGAAGGAGCCCGCCGCGAGCCCTTCGGCGGCCCGTTTGGTGCCGCTGATCTTCAGCAGGGCAGCCACGATCCCCGCGGCTGCGCCACTTTCCAGCAAGCAGATTCCGACGATACTCGCCATCGCGATCAGAATCCCGACGTCCCCTGCGGTCTGGCCGAAGGCGGTCGCGAGCCGTTTCGGGGCTGAGCTGCCAACCAGCGTTGCCGCAGCCGACTCGCTCAGCTTGCCTCGGGCCACCTGATCGGCGGCGTGTTGACGCAAGTCCCCGCTGGGTGTCAGCACGGCGACCAGCAACGAGGCGGCCAGCAGGACCAACATCGCGTGCATTCGCAGCCAGAGCACACCGAGCAGGATCAGGGTCGCGGCCCCGAGTACCAACCACCACACGCTCACAAAATTCGCCTTCCGAGAGGTTCACACAGGGGTGGAGATTCACACAGGGGTAGCTTCCGGGGAAGCGAAAGGAACGCTGCCAGCCTATCATAGGGTCATGGTAGCGGGCGTGGTCGCCGCCGGTTACCTCGTTTTTGAAAAGGCTGCGCCGGATTGACGTCGACCGAAGTGGGCCTAGGGTCCGGTTCGTCTGCTCCTCCTTTATGCTCGCCATGAGCACCCTCGAATGACGAACCCAGACGGCCGGTCGCCCCGGACAGTGCTCATCTTCACCTGCCCCAAGGCGGGCAGTGGTCAGGGACGAGAAAGGGTCGCCGAGTTGGCGGATCGATTGGCGACCCTCGGTGTCGACGTGTCGGTCGAGAGCGATCCGGCGGTCTTACAACGCTGGTCGGCGCGCCATGCCTGCGACGATCCATCGGCATTGGTCGTGGCAGCAGGTGGTGACGGGACGTTGGCTTTGGTTGCTCGGGAGTTGCCATCACGAATGCCGATCGTACCGCTGCCATTGGGCACGGAGAATTTGGTGGCGTTGCATTTCGGTTATTCGCAAGAGGTTCCGGCCGCGCTGGCGACGATCCTGGGTGGGAACGACTTTACGATCGATGCCGGAACGGCCAACGATCGGTTATTCCTCGTCATGGCTACCTGTGGTTTTGATGCCGAGGTCGTGCGGGCGATGCACCTGACCCGGCGAGGTCATATCCGTCGCTGGAGCTACCTCGGGCCGATCCTGCGAGCGATGCGTCGATATCGATTTCCTGAATTGGTGGTCACGATGACTGACGATTTGGGCCAAACCCATGCGGTCCGGTGCGGCTGGGCGATGGTGTTCAATTTGCCCTGCTACGCACTCTCATTGTCGATCGAACCGGACGCTTCTGGGACCGATGGACGGCTCGACGTGATCGCGTTCACTCGCCGGACTCTGGTCAGCGGTTTTCGCTACCTGGCCGGTGTCCTCTGGGGAAGTCATATTGGCTGGGGTGACGTGGTCCGGAGGCCGATTCGATCCTGCCAGATCAGCAGTCGGGTCGCGGTCGCCTACCAACTGGACGGGGACTACGCGGGCAAATTGCCGCTGGAGATCCGTGTCCTACCCGAACGAATTCGCCTTCGCCTTCCGCCCCCGCCCCTAGCCGCTGGCGGACCAACCGCGGTCCGCCAGCCCGCAGAGTCAACTCCCCAACGTCATGAAGTCAACTCCCTCGGATGAGTCCACCGCCGCGAACGCCGCAACGACGGCACCCGATTCAGGGGTTTCGATCGGGCCGTATCGTTGTGGCGACGGACAACTGCTGTTCATCGCGGGCCCCTGCGTGCTGGAGACCGCCGAGTTGGCGTTGCGGATCGCGGATCAGCTGTGCCGGATCGCCGACCGTCAGCAAGTCGGGATCGTGTTCAAGGCCTCTTTCGACAAAGCGAATCGAACCAGCTTGGCGTCGCCTCGTGGGCCCGGTTTGGAGGACGGCTTGAGGGTGCTGGAACGGGTACGGGAGGCAAGCGGTCTACCGATCACCACCGATATCCACTTGCCGGATCAGGCGATGGCGGTCGGGCAGGTTTGCGACCTGATTCAGATCCCAGCCTTCCTCGCACGCCAGACCGACTTGTTGGTCGCGGCGGGCCATACGGGACGACCGGTGAATGTGAAGAAGGGCCAATTCATGGCGCCGGAGGACATGCGGTACGCGATCGACAAGATCCGTGAGAGTCGCCCCACGGACGCCGGCCAGGGGGCGGCGCCGAAGGCTCCGCCGCGAGTTCTGTTGTGCGAGCGTGGCACGTTTTTCGGCTACGGCCGGCTGGTCAACGACATGACGGCGTTGACGATCATGCGTGGCCTCGGCGTTCCGGTCATTTTTGACGCCACTCACAGCGTTCAGCGGCCCGGCGGCTTGGGGGGGGCCACGGGGGGAAATCGAGAAATGGTTGAACCCTTGGCCCGCGCCGCCGTAGCGACAGGTATCGACGGGTTGTTTTTCGAAACCCACCCCGACCCGGATCGCTCACCCAGCGACGGGCCGAACATGGTGCCGCTGGATGCCGCCGAGGGCTTGATCACGCGATTGATTCGGCTGCATCGCTGCGTCGCGGAACTCTCATGATTCTACGTGTCGCTTAGCGTCGGCCGCGTGGGCCACCGATTTTCCAGCCGATCTTCATTCCAACCCGTATCGAATTCATGCCCGTCTGTTTTCCTTTGACCGGCTGTTGGTCAGCCGGTGTTTCCTCTTCCGCCGAGCCCGCCAGCGGAACGCCCGTTGAGTTGTCGGCAGGACGCGCGGCTACGGGAGCAGTCGGTAGGCCGTCCGGTTGGTCACTCTGCCGTCTGGTCGGTCTGTTGCTCGGGGGCGTTTTGGTGGTTGGCTGTTCCGACGACACGCGGACGATCCGCTCGATCCAGGCGGATCGCCAGCAACGTCAGCAAGCGGGGGCCAAGGTGGATCATTTGGCCGAAGCCTTTTCGCTGGTTTCGCGATTGGTGGAGTTGCGACCCGAAGCGGCTTCACGGCAGATCACCTATCACCTCAATGCCTGGCAACAGACGCGGGTGGACGCGGGCGTGACGGGCGGCACCGACCCCGAGGCGGAAGCCAAGTTGCGTCGCTTGCTGACTTCGGTTGCCGACATCCTGCCGACCGCAGAAACCGCCGAAGGGATCGCTCGAGCATCGTTCGATGCTGCGGATGTCGAGGGGCTGCGTTATCGATATTTGGCTCGCCAGGTCTGTGAGTGGGTGCGAGTTTCCGAGGTCGTTGATCCGTTGTGGGCTGACTGGGTCGATGAGAACCGAGAGGAAATGGGAGCAGACGTCGCGGAGCCGTTGACTTTGGCGATCCGTTTATTCGATTGGACGGTGCGAAACATTTCGCTGGAACCGACCGAGGGGGAGGTCTCGGGCGAGTCGACACCTCCCGGATTGCGTCTGCCTTTGGGCATGCGGTTCCGCGGTTCCGGTTATCGGCAAACCCCCTACCAGACGCTTTTTCGTGGCACCGGGGATGCTTTGCAGAGGACCTCCACGTTTCTAGGGCTGTGCCGCCAAGCCGAACTCCCGGCGGCACTATTGGCAACGGCGCCCTCGGGTGACTCCGAAGCTCGCCCCTGGGTGGCCGGCGTCTGGATCGGCGGGGACGTTTACCTGTTCGATTGCGGTTTGGGTGTACCGATCATCGGGCCGAACCAATCGGGAATCGCGACGTTGGCTCAGGCCCGTACCGACGCCTCCGTATTGCGGCGAATGAACGTTCCCGGCTGGTTCGATTATCCTTTCGGACGCGAAGATGTCGGCCAATGCGTCGCGCTGCTGATGCTCGAGCCAGAAGCGATGGGCCCACGAGCCCAAGGTTTGCAGAGGGGGCTGACAGGCGACCTGCGGATGTCCGTTTATGATGATCCTGTCGCGTTGGCGGATCTCTTCGAAGGGGTTGCCGGGATTGCCGCGGCAAGGATTTGGGACGTTCCGTTGAAGGCGCGCGCGTACCGTGCGGCGATCGACGCCGCGTCCCGGCAAGACGTGCTGCTGAACTTCTATCTCAACGCGCCCTGGTTCATCCTGGAAGGGGAAGGCGAGCAATCGCAAGAATTGGCGATCGGGAGGTGGCGGCATTTGCAAGGTCGGTTCGATTCCGATGATGACGACGCGATCCTGGGGGCCAAGAAGTTGTACCTGAACCAGCGGCAGCCCGAGTTCGAGATCGCTGACCTGAGGGGTAACGTCGAGTTGCAAATGCGTTACGGGATCCGGCGTGAGCTGAGGGTCACGCCCGAGCAATACGACATGCAGATTCAGCAGATCCAATTGCTGATGCGCCAAGGCAAGGTTCTGGCCAGCTTCTGGTTGAGTCTGATTCAATACGACACCGGCCGCTTCGACCTGGCGAAGAATTGGTTTCGGCAGCGGGTGCTCGAGGATGGCGTGGATTCCCCATGGGAAGCTCCTGCCCGCTACAACTTGGCGCGGGCCCTCGAGCGGTTGGGCGAAAAGGAGCAGGCCGCTGAGATTCTCCGTACCGAGGGAGACCCTCAAGAACACGGCAACCGGATCCGTGCCCGGATGATCTTGCGTGGGCTCCCCCGGGGGGATAGCGAGGTGGACGCGGATTAGGCCGCTGCGATTTCGGCCGGGCAGCCGAGATTCAAGGCTGGGCTCCCCAGTCGCGAACCCATTCGGAATCCTCGAGGGCCCAGATCCGTACCCTGCCCGCGTAATCACCTGCCGCTAACCGATTGGTCGGGGCATGCCACGCGCTCGCCAAGGCCCAATCGGACAACCCGCTGAACGCCTGCTGGACCGCGTTCTTCGACAAGTCGATTCGCAGCAAACGCTTGTCGGCAACCGGGACGACCACGAAGCCGTCGCCCCCGCTGGTCAGGTGATATCCTTCGCCCCCGAGGGGGACCGTTGCGATCCGTTTGCCACCTGAGATTTCCCAGCGATGCAATTGGTTATCGGCACCCGTCGACAGGCCATGTTGGCCATCGGCCAAGACCATCACGCCACGAACTGCGGCGCCGTGGCCTTGGTAGCTGCTGAGCAGTTCACCGGTTTCGCTGTCAAATACCTTGGCGGACTTGTCACGACTGGCCGAGACAAGTCGGGTTCCGTCGGGGCTCCAAGCGACCGCGGTCACCCAGTCGGCATGGCTCGCCAGTGTGCGGATGGTTTCCGACGTCTCCATGTCGACGATCCGGATCAGCGAATCGGCGGCGGCGATGGCTAACTGGGGCGTGTCGGGCCGAAAGGCGAGGTCGAGTGCCACGTCGGCCGAGCGACCGACCACCGCCGTCACCTCGCCACTGGCCCAATCGACCAGACGGACCTCTCCGCTCCGCCCCGGTTCGCCGCCGGCGACGGCCAACCGCATCCCGTCAGGGCTGAAACCGAGCGAAAAAATTCGCTGGGTCAGGTTGGGAATGCGACGGGCCAGTGACCCGTCGCTGACATTCCAGGCGAGCACCTCGTGGTAGCCACCAACCAACAGCAGGTTACCATCGGGCGAAAACGCCATCGCGGTGACGGGAACTGCTGCGGGATAATTGGCGGGCGGGTCGGGATAGCGGGGAGGCGGGATGACGAAAGCCAACGCTTCCTCCGGATCCGGTCCGTCGAACTCGCCGCCGTCGACCAACCAGCGACGAATCAGCGAGATTTGTTCGCCGGATAACGGTTCGCTTTCAGCGGGCATCCGTTCCGATTCGTCGTCGGTGATCAGGCGTCGCAGCAACTCCCCGTGCTCCTCTCCGGGGCCTGTGAGCATGGCGATTCCGGAATCCCCTGGCTTGGACAGCTCTCCAAAATTGTCGATTCGGTAACCGCCTTCGGCCTTCTTGGCAGAGTGGCAAGCGACACAGTGTTCGAGCAAAATCGGCGCAACGTCTCGTCGAAAACTGACCTTGGGTTCGCTGTCGGGAGTCTCCCCTGCCCCGTCATGCGCCCCCTGTTCTTGTGCGGCCTGTTCTTGTGCGGCCGAGTCCCGAGCCATCGATCCCGAAATGACCAAGGCCAAGACCAACAGCCAGGCTGTGACCGGGAGGGACGGCAGCCGGTCGCAAAAACGGAAGGGGTTCATGGTGGGATCATCCGGTGGGCGGAGAAACGGTGGGCGGGTTGCTGAGTAGGCCAGGGCGAGTGTTTGTGGAGGCCTGCGACCTCAGTCTAATCGATCCCGGGGAATGACAGTCGCAGGAACCGTGGCGGTCTTGGCGACGGGGTCATTCGGGCAATTCCAGGGCCGGCACGTGGTAATCCGAAAATCGGCGATCCGGTTCGGGGTAGTCGGTGCTGATCAACTGGGCTCCGCTTGCCAGGGCTCGATCACGGCGTCTGGTATCGTTGGCACGCGATTCCGTCGTGCCGCTGTCGGCGCGGGTCCGAACGAGAAACCCATCAGCGACCAGGGCCCGGATTTCGTGTTCGGCGCCGATCGGGTCGTTTCGCTTCATCCAGGCCGCGGCGGGGTGTTGCGGAGGTACGCTGACAAACAGCAGTTGATTTTCAAGGATTTCGCTCGGTGCCAAGTAGCTGTCGCGAGTCGCGTCTTCGTTGTCCAGCAGCAAAACGAACTTGCCACGGTGGGAATCGACAGGGGGCCAGCCGATCCCGTAGACCGCTTCGCGGAGGGTCGGCTGTCCCCCACGGAGATCGTCAGGGGTCAATATTCGCTCCCGAGGGAGCACGGCGAGAATCGTTCGATGCAGCTCTTCAAAGCCGGTTTCGTCCCAAGTTGCCGGCCGGGTCAACGGCCAGAACGATTCGGACTTCAGCTCCAGCAGGATGAAGATCGGCACATGTTTCGGGTTCGCGTCTGACCACAATCTCAACTCGGTCAAGGCATCTCGCAGCGTGTACACCGTCGTGCGGAAGTCGAAATCGGGGCTGTGGAGCACCTTGATGCCTGGAGCCTGAAGTCGATTTTGAGGGTCCAGCGGCGGGACTTCGGTGCCCCGGCGTTTTGCCACTTCGTAGGCTAGCGGGTTGGCAAACAGGCCACCTTGGGGGTCGCGATACAGGTCGAGTTCGAAATGCCGCATCTTGAGCGTTTCGAGTTGTTCTCGTAGCGGACGATGAGTGTAGTCGAGGGCTTTCGCCTCAGCGGCGTTGGCCAACGCGATCATCCCGCACGCGACTTCGTCCGCGGCCAGGCGGTAGGAGTTGTGAGTGCCGATCAGTCGTAATTGATCGATGCGCAGCGGTTCGGCGGCCACGAGCGGGCCGCAGAGGGTGGCGAGCAGCAAGCCGACGGTGGCCGTCAGGAAGGCTGGTGACGGGCTCCGGTTGAGACGTGGGGTCATGGTGACTCAGATGGTTCGGGGCGAGGCGCGGACGTATCGGACGACGGGAAGATCGCCATCGCTTCGATTTGGCGGATTGTCTTAGGGCCGATTCCTCGAACCCGTTCCAGGTCGCCTGCCGAGCGGAACGGCCCGGAGGTTTCGCGTTCGGTAATGATTCGCCGGGCTAGTTCCTTGCCGATCCCCGGCAGCAAGGACAATTCGGATTCGGGGGCGTTATTCAGATCGGTTAGGAATCGCAGCGGTTCCTGTTGAGCGATCGGTTCGTCTTGCGTTCGGAGGGACCAAGCTAGCCAGCTGCTGGTCAACACCAACAACGCGGCCAAGGAAAAGGCGGCGCGAACGATGTCGTCGCGTTCGATCGGCTCGGCGGTACGATTCACAGTGGCCATTTCGGGTCACGCTCTTCGACGAATGCCGTCAGGCCTTCGGCGGCCGTTTCGCTGGAACAGGCCGTGGCGCCTGCCGCCGCACCGACACTCAAGTGCGTCAATAGCGACTCCCCGATCGTTTCGTTCAGCAGGCGTTTGGTTGCCGCGAGCGGGATCGGTGGCGCCGAGGCGACTCGCCCGGCAAGGTCATTGGCGGCAACCCAGATTTGGGCCGACGGTGGCCTGTTGGTCACCAGACCGAATCGCAACGCCATCCGGGAGCTGATCGGGTCACCGGTTAGCAACGCACGGGAGGCGACCGCAGAACCCAATCGGAATGCGAGCAGCGGGGCCACGATACCACCGATGATTCCACGGCGGACCGCCGGTACGGCAAAACTAGCGCTTCGGCTGGCGACTACGAGATCGCAGGCGAGGGCCAATGCGAAACCGCCGCCCCAGGCCCTGCCGTCGACCGCCGCGATCACGGGCTTGGGGAACCGCAGGAACTGTTCGATCAATTCCGACATCCGCTGCCACTGGTCAATCCAGAGGGCCATCGCTTCCAGCTCATCGACGCGGGTGTGTTGTTGCAAGCCGCGCAGATCGAGGCCACAGCAAAAGTCGGCACCCGTGCCGGCCAAGACGACGGCGCGGACGCGTTTCTCTTGGTGCAGGTCGAACAGCGCCTGCGCCAATTCGGCGATCATCGGTTCGTCCAGCGTGTTGCCGGTGGGCGGGTGATCCATCAGGATGGTCGCGGTCGGTGCGTGAACTTTGACGTCGACACGGCTCATTTCAAATCTCCTCGGGGCCGTTCCGCCGGGTCGGTTCGATGCGGACTTCGTCCGCCAAGACGCGGGCTCGGATGCCGCCCGGCAGGTCGGTCGCAACCGGGGCGCGGTTTGCTTCCCGGTTCCGATCGGGGGCAACGTCTGCCGATGGTGAGCATACCAATTGCCAAAGCAGTTGATGGTGAAATTTGGCGAGTCGCTGGCGAGGCCACTCCAAGCGGTCCCAGATCATCCCGATGGCAAGTCCCAGCACGGCGGGCGCGACGGGTCCGCGGCGAACGTGAACGCCGGGGGGCAGGATCCGGACGTGCGCGTCGAACCATTGCTGAGCCTGCTCTCGGAGGGCTTGTTGCCACCGCGACTGGGTGTCCACAAGCCGTAGGATCGCATCATCCGCCAGCGGGTAGCGGTCACGGATCAGCGGCAGCAGTTCACCACGAATCCAATTGCGTTGATAAACGAGCTCATCGTTCGAACTGTCTTCCCGCCAAGCCTGGCCGATTTCTTCTAACCCATCGCGGAGGGCTTGTCGACGAAATTCGAGGAGTGGGCGGACCAGCAAGAAATCCTCGCCAAGGGGACGACGGGCGGGGATGCCACACAATCCGGCCGGTCCGGTTCCACGCAGCAGGTGATGCAACAGCGTCTCGACCTGGTCGTCTGCCGTGTGGGCTGTCAACAGGTAGCGGGCGCCCCGGCTGGCGACGCATTCGCGGAGGAAGCGATATCGCTGGCGACGAAACTGCTCCTCGCTGGTCGGAAAACCGATTGCGGGGGAGCCGGAGGCTGGCGAATCGGCGACCAAGCAGGCTCGGTCGGCAACCCAGTCCTCGGCACTCCGTGTGTTGAACTCGATCCCCAAGTCTTCAGCCAACTTCGCGACAAACCGTTGATCGCCGTCCGATTCCGTTCCTCGGGTGGCGTGATTGAAGTGGGCAACCGAGATCGATCGTCGGTGGGTACTCGGCCCGGCAGTCCAAATATCGACCAATAGCCGCAGCAGGGCGACGCTGTCCGCCCCGCCGCTAACCGCCACGACCAGGCCCATGCCGGCGTGCCGCTCAGGCGGGAAGGCCGCCGCAAACTTTTTGCAGAGCCGACTCCAGCGGGGGTACGGTTTGGCAGGGAGCCCGGGTTTCATGGCGGTTTGCGGAAAGGCGATGTGGGCGTATATATTAGCGGCCCGCGACGCTCGGCGTCGACTCCTTGGATGGCGTGACTCCCGGCGTCCGACCATTCGCCTCAACCGATCTTCGGATCGCCGGTAAACCGCTCGGTTTGCCGTGCTCGCGGGGGCGGAACAAGCATTCGGGCAGTCCTGCGTCGCGAACTCGTGCCCAACCCACTTGCACATCCTTCGGCTTTGCGGAAGGTTTCCTCCCGGTCCCGCTACGGGGCCTTCCGCTTCGGCTGTTCATTGTCTCGATGTCTCGATCCCCTGCATTCCTTCGCTCCCGACCGCCCTTCGACCGACCGCATGGATACCGCGCTTTGGGTGGACGTTGAAGATCCTTTGACACGGCCCGCGAACGGGGGATGCGAGGCTGACGACGCCGATATTCTTGTCTCCACCGTAACGGGGAGCTCGGGTGTTGATCGGATCGGGAAGGCCGTTGCGTGATCGAGGCGGCTGGCAGCCGTTCAGCCGTTTGAAAGAAATCAACCATGACGACGCCTTTTTGGATCATCACCCTGTTGCTCAGTGTCGGTGCGGCGATTGCCGCCACGATCCTGGCGTTTCGCTATCGTGAACTCGGATTGATTCGCGGGGCCGAATCGGCAGCGCAAGAGATCCTCAGGCGGGCCGCCGCCGATGCGGAAACGCTGCGAGCGGAGCGATTGGTGGAGGCTCGGGAGGAGGCGGTCCGGCTGAGGGAAGAAATCGAATTGGAGGCGGTTACGGTCCGCAGGTCGTTGGTTTCTCGTGAAGAGAAGCTCGACCGTCGCGACGAACAGTTGGACCGGGTTGAGGAGTCTTTGCAGAAGCAAAGCCGCGGACTGGAATCGACCCAGCAGCGTTTGGCGGCCCAACTGAAGGCGGTTCAAGCCAAGCAGGCCGAGGCGGAAAGTCTGTTGGAGCAACGTCGTGAGGCCTTGGAGCGGGTCAGCGAGTTGGACCGTCAAGACGCCGCCAAGGAACTGATCGAGTCGATGCGTCGGGAACTCGACAGCGAGATCGGGTTGATGCTGTTGCGTCATGAACGGCGGTTGGCGGAACAGGTCGATGCCAAAAGTCGTGAAATGCTGTTGACCGCGATCCAGCGTTATGCCGCTGCCCACACGGCCGATTCGACGACGAGTTCGGTCGATATCCCCAACGACGACATGAAGGGGCGGATCATCGGTCGCGAAGGACGCAACATCCGGGCTTTCGAAAAGGCGACCGGTGTCGATCTGATCATCGACGATACCCCTGGTGTGGTCATCGTCAGCGGCTTCGATCCGGTGCGGCGAGAGGTAGCGAGGCTGGCGTTGGATCGGCTGATCGATGACGGACGCATCCACCCCGCCCGGATCGAGGAGGTGGTCCAGGAAACGAACCAAGAACTCGATTCGTTCGTGTTGAGGAAAGGCCGCGAGGCCGCGGAGGAAACCGACGTTGTCGGCTTAGAGGATCGTGTCCTGAGCATGTTGGGGAAGCTCCACTTCCGCACGAGTTACAGTCAAAACGTCTTGCGACATAGTGTCGAAGTCGCGTTCATCGGGGGCCTGATCGCCGAGATGCTCGGCATGGATGCTGCCTTGGCACGCCGCGCCGGGCTCCTGCACGACATCGGGAAGGCGGCCGACCACGAATTGGAGGGTGGGCATCCCAAGATCGGCGCGGATCTGCTGCGGCGCAGTGGAGAAGCACCTGAGGTCGTGCATGCGGCACTGGGGCATCATGACCAGATCGTCACGGAGTACCCGTACACGATGTTGGTCGCGACCGCCGACGCTTGCAGCGCCAGTCGGCCGGGGGCCCGTCGCGAGTCGCTCGAACGCTACGTTCGCCGGATGGAGGAGCTCGAGCAGATCGCCAAGCGTTTCGACGGGGTGCAGCAGGCCTTCGCGATCTCGGCCGGGCGGGAATTGCGAGTCATTATCAACGCGGAACGGGCGGACGACCAATGGGCGGCGCGGGTCTGTCGTGATATCGCGAAGGCTTTCGAGCAGGAACTGACCTATCCGGGCGAGATCAAGGTCACGGTCGTTCGCGAAACTCGATTTACCGAGGTCGCGAAGTGACCGACGAAAAACGCCGCCATCACCTCGAGGGGATGGCGGCGTCTGTTGATCGTTCGCGTTGACGAGTGCGGCGGTTAAGCCGATTTGCTCGTGGGCATCGGGAAGAGCTTTCGTCGGCCGACGACGACCGACTCATCGATCGTGAACTTGCTCCCCTCGGGTTGCTCCGGCAGGTCGTACATGATGTCGAGCATCACGTCTTCTAAAATGCCGCGCAAGCCACGGGCTCCGACGCCCTTTTCGAGCGCCTGCTGGGCGACCATCCGCAGGGCTTCTTCGGTGAACTCGAGCTCGCAGCTTTCCATCCGGAACAACTCCTGATACTGGCGGATCAGTGCGTTCTTCGGCTCGGTCAAGACCTGAACCAGGCCGTCGACGTTGAGCGGTTGGAGGTAGCTGATCACCGGCAACCGGCCGACCAATTCGGGGATCAACCCGAACTGGAGGATGTCCTCGGTCTGGACCTGGGTCAGCAATTCCGATTCCGTTTGTTCGTTTCGGTGCCCCACGTCGCTGCCGAAGCCCAGCATCCGTTTTCCCAAGCGTTTGCGGATGATGTCCTCGATACCGACAAAGGTGCCGCCACAAATGAACAGGATGTTGCTGGTATCGATCTGGATGTATTGCTGCTCCGGGTGCTTGCGACCGCCCTGAGGGGGGACGTTCGCGACGGTCCCTTCGAGCATCTTCAGCAGGCTCTGCTGGACGCCTTCACCGGAAACGTCCCGGGTGATCGAGACGTTCCCGCTGGTTCTGCCGATCTTGTCGACCTCATCGATGTACAGGATGCCGCGCTGGGCTGCTTCGACATCGAAATCGGCGGCGTGCAGCAGTTTCAACAGCAAATTCTCGACGTCCTCGCCGACGTAACCGGCCTCGGTCAGGGTCGTCGCGTCCCCGATCGCGAAGGGCACGTTGAGCATCCTGGCCAGTGACCTGGCCAGCAGCGTCTTTCCGCTGCCCGTCGGCCCGGCCAGCAGGATATTGCTCTTCTCGATTTCGACCTCGCCACCCCCCTCCCAGTCGTTGGTCAACCGCTTGTAGTGGTTGTGGACCGCGACTGCCAAAATCCGCTTGGCGGCGGTTTGGCCGATCACGTACTGGTCCAGGTGCTCGACGATCTTACGGGGTGTGGGGATGTCGGCGAACAGCGTCTTGGATGGGCCGCGACGCCGCTGCTCCTGATCAAGGATCGACTGACAGAGATCGATGCATTCGCCACAGATGTAAACATCCCCTGGTCCTTCAACCAACGGCCCGACATCGCGATAGCTCTTTCGACAGAACGAACAGAACGCATTCTTTTTAGTCGTTCCGCTTCCGCGGCGCGACGGGCTGGTGGGGGTATCCTTCGAAGGCATGCACGGCTCCTTGCTGCTTATTCACCTCACGCCAGAACGAATGCCGACGATGCCACACACCTTGAGCCGCTGCTCGAGTGGTTGATCGTCATTCTTCGCCTGTCGGGAGGTAACGGACTGGGATGTCCACAACTCGATCACTTCCCGGATTGATCCGGGGGGGCTTCCGTGTCCTCGAAGCTCGAGCTCGACGTGGTGTGAAACTTCAACGATTGTAACGCTTTCCGAACGCTCAACGGCGTAATCCGGCCGGACTTTCGCCCGCACCGTCACTCGCCTGAACCGGTCCTGAAGAGATCGTCTTCGGGATCGGCGGGAAGGAACTCTCGGCAGCATTGGGGACGATCCACATGACTCGCATCTTTAGGAGGAACGTTCCGTCCGGGGGCCACTCGCCGAGTGGTCCGGACGATCCGCGATGCTATCGCCATGAGACGTCGAAACTATCTTTCGGTATTCCTCTTCCGTGATGTAACCCTGCGCGAGCAAATCGGCGAAATTTGCGACCCCTGATTCGGGGTCGCGCCAGTCTTTGGCGGCGTAGTCGCGATACCTTGCCATCACATAAAATGTGGCGGCGATCAGGACACACAGAACCAGCACGAGAACCACAGCCTGCACGGTCTGCATGGACGAAAAATCCGCTCCATTCGCATCCATCGGCTCGGCAGGGCCTCTGCTGGGGTCAGGGTGAAAGTCGATCGCTGCAAGTCTACTTTGTCATCCGCTGGGCTGGCTCGTCGTTCCTTTCCCGCGGCAATCATACGCGGCCCTGGCCGAGGGTCCAGCCAAAAAAAGTGTTTTTGGGCGACGCCAGCTGTTGGTACGTCCGGACAGCCTAAACCTCCCCGATCGGCATCCGGTGGCACGCGGCAGACCGTAGATGATTGGCAATCGGCGGGAGGTCGGTAACAATGGAAGGGAAACCTGAAACCCCCACAGTCGTTTCCACCTGTGAAATGACATCCGTTCCGGCCCTCAGCCAACCGACATGATTCAACGCCCTGGAATTTTTGGCCGATTTCGGCCTGCTGCCAAGCCGCTGGCCAACCGTCTCCATCGGGTTCGGTCGCATCGGACCTGCGGGCACGGCGGAAACAGGCTGCTCCGACTGGCCGTTGCTGGGGTACGGCTTGCGTTCGGCTGTGGTTTACTGGGATTGGGTTTGTCGATCGGGTGGGGCGGGCCGGTCGTGGCAGAGACGCCGGTCGCGGACGAAGGGACGCCTCGGGCAACCGTGGTCGACGCGGCCCGCTCGGCGACTCCGCCGTCGCCACCCAAGATCGACTTCGCGAGTCAGATTCAGCCGATCCTGGCACGCCGCTGCTTCGCCTGTCACGGACCGGATCATGCCGAGTCCGGTTTGCGGTTGACGGACCGAGATGCGGCATTGGCGGTTGCGGATTCGGGTGAGCCGTCGATCGTCCCCGGGGATGCCGCTGCGAGCGTTCTGGTAGCCCGGATCATCAGTCCGGATGAGGGTGAGCAGATGCCTCCCGAAGGCGATCGGCTGAGTGATGCCGAGATTGAGGCGATTCGCCGGTGGATCGATGAGGGAGCGGACTGGTCCGAGCATTGGGCGTTCGAACCACCGGTCCAGGTTGAACCACCGCTGGTGGAGGGGGTTGCAGGAGAGCTGAACCCGATCGACGGATTCGTCCTGCATTCGTTGGCCAAGGCGGGGTTGAGCCCCAATCCTCCAGCGGATCGCCGCACGCTGATGCGGCGTGCGCATTACGACCTGACGGGGTTGCCGCCGACCGCGGAGCAGGTCGAAGCCTTCGTGGCCGATCCCGATCCGGGAGCTTACGAGAAACTGCTCGACACGTTGCTGGACTCCCCCCACTACGGCGAACGTTGGGGGCGGCATTGGCTCGATCTCGTCCGGTTCGCCGAGACCAACTCGTTCGAACGGGATGGGGCGAAACCGAATGCTTGGAAGTATCGCGATTACGTCATCCGGTCGTTCAACCAAGATAAGCCCTACGCGGATTTCGTTCGTGAGCAGTTGGCGGGGGACGAGTTGGACGTCGTCACCCCCGAAACCCTCTCGGCTACCGGTTTTTACCGACTCGGCATCTGGGACGATGAGCCAGCCGATCCGCTGCAGGCTCGGTTCGACGAGTTGGATGATATTATCAGCACGGTCGGACAAGTCTTTTTGGGACTGACGATCGATTGTGCCCGCTGCCACGACCACAAGATCGATCCGATTCCACAAACGGATTACTACGGGATGTTGGCGTTCTTGGCGGACGTCACCCCCTACGGAACCCGTGGCGATCAGACGGGAAACAATCAGGTTGACGTGTCTTCGGACGAACTCCGCGAACGTTATGCGGACAACGAAACCCGCCGTCGCCGCCTGGAGGGGGAGCTGAGGGAGATCGAGCAGGCGGGAATCGTCAAAATGTCCGCTCCCGACCAGCGAGCGACGGAAGGCGACGCGCGAGCCCGAGAGCGGGTGCTGCGGGACAAACTTCAGCAGCACCTCGAGCCGGAGCAGTGGCAGTCCTATACCGCGTTGCGGGGGCGGTTGGAAGAGCTTCGGGCCGAGTTCAAGTCGTTGCCCCCTCGCGAGGTGATGCTCGGATTGGCGAAGACCGAACCGAACCCTAAGCCGACTCACCTGCTGTTTCGTGGCAATCCCCATTCTCCCACGGATGAAGTCTCTGCGGCTTTCCCGAAGTTGTTCGGGGAATCGGCCCCGGCGATCCCGCCGGCGGCGGAGGGGGCTCGCTCGGCCGGACGCCGTAGGGTGCTCGCCGATTGGATCGTCGACCCGGCCAACCGGCTGTCCTGGCGGGTGATCGCCAACCGGGTTTGGCAGTTTCATTTCGGACGTGGCATCGTCCGCAGTTCGAATAACTTCGGGCAACTCGGCACTCCCCCTACTCACCCCGAATTGCTCGACTACCTCGCGAGTCGGTTGATCGAGTCCGGTGGCCGATTGAAGCCTTTCCATAAGCTGATCATGACCAGCCAGGCGTATCGTATGGCCTCCGATTCTCGAGCCGAGGCGTTTCAGGTTGACCCTGCCAACGATCGCTTTTGGCGGTTCGATCCCCGTCGATTGAGCGCCGAGGAAGTCCGGGACTCTGTCTTGGTAGCCAGCGGTTCGCTGAACCGGCAGGTACATGGCCCCAGCGTCTTTCCGCGGCTGTCGCGTGAGGTGTTGGCGGGACAATCTCAACCCGGGTCGGGGTGGGGTCGGTCTAGCCCGGAGGATGAGCATCGACGGAGCGTTTATATTCATGTGAAACGTTCTTTGTTGGTGCCGATGTTGTCGGCCTTCGACCTGCCCGAGCCGGATCGGAGTTGCGAAGCCCGGTTCATGACCCTCCAGCCCGGCCAAGCGTTGGCGCTGCTCAACGGTGAGTTCATCCACGAGCAGGCACGGCGGTTGACCGAACGGATTGGTGGGGCCGAGCAGGACGATGCCGATCTCGTTGGCTTGGTCGTTCGCACGGTCTTGGCCAGGCCACCGACCGCGGTCGAAATCGACGAGGGTTCCGCCCTGTTGGCCGATTTGCAGGATCGCTACGGCTTGTCCCGCCGCGACGCGGTCGACCTGTTTTGCCTGACGGTATTCAACTGGAACGAGTTCGTATTTTTGGACTGAGCCGCGATAGCGAGGACGACCTTGGTCAACGCCTCGACGCGGAGCTTCAACCGAGACATAGAAACATGACAGTTAACTTCGCCGATCGCTCGAAGTCAGGGGGAGCCGCATTTTGTCGGCGTACCCGACGTGAATTCCTGTGGCAAAGCGGCGGCGGTTTCGGGGCCGTCGCACTCAGTTCCTTGTTGGCCGGGGATGGGTTTTTTGACGGTTCGGTGGAAGCGGCTGAAGTTTCGCTCCGCAATCCTCTGGCGGCGAAGTTGCCCCAGTTCGCCCCCAAGGCGAAATCGGTCATTTTCCTATTCATGTACGGCGGCCCGAGTCACATCGACACCTTCGACTACAAGCCGAAGATGGTCGGGATGGACGGTAAAACGGTCGATGTCAAGACGTTCGGACGTGGCGGCCACCGCTCCGGAGGCCGAATCGTCGAGCCCCGCTGGAAATTCACGCAGCACGGCGAATGTGGCAAGTGGGTAAGCTCCCTGTTTCCGAACGTCGCTCGGCATGTCGACGACATCGCTTTCGTCCATTCGTTGACGGCGGATTCGCCGATCCATGGTTCGGCGATGCTGATGATGAACAGCGGCAAGATCCTGTCGGGAAGCCCGGCGCTGGGGTCTTGGCTGACTTACGGATTGGGGTCCGTCAACGAAAACCTTCCCGGTTTTGTCGTGATGCTCGATCCGACCGGCGGCCCGATCAGCGGGGCGAAGAATTGGAGCAGCGGCTACATGCCGGCGACCTACCAAGGGACGGTCTTCCGTACCGAGGGGGCCCCCATTTTGGATCTGTCTCCGCCTGCCGACATGCCCGCCGGGGTTCAGCGTCGGCTGATCGATTCCATCCAGCGTGTCAACCAGGATCACCTCGGCAGCCGACCGGGCCAGGAGGACCTGTTGTCACGGATCGCCAGCTATGAACTGGCTTACAAGATGCAAGCCAGCGCCCCCGAAGCCGTCGATCTTTCCGGAGAAGATGCCGCGACGCTCCAGATGTATGGCGTCGACCAGCCCCGCACCCAAGATTTCGGAAAGCGGTGCTTGTTGGCCCGGCGATTGGTCGAGCGAGGTGTGCGGTTTGTGCAACTCTACAGTGGCGGTGCCCACAATGACGACAACTGGGACGCCCACGGTGATCTGGAAAAGAACCACAATCACCACGCCGGAAACACGGATCAGCCGATTGCTGCCCTGCTGGCTGATTTGAAGCGCACCGGCTTGCTGGAGGAGACCCTCGTCGTTTGGGGAGGCGAGTTCGGGCGACAACCGACGGCGGAATACGCGACCGGCAGCGGACGTGACCACAACTCCTATGGTTTCACGATGTGGATGGCCGGAGGGGGGATTCGCGGAGGCGTCAGTTACGGATCGACCGACGAATTGGGTGCTGCCGCGGTCGAAAACCCGTTGCACGTCAAGCACCTTCACGCCACGATCCTGCACCAGATGGGTTTGGACCCCAATCGGTTAGCTTATTTCCACGGCGGTTTGGACCAGAAATTGGTCGGCGTCGAGCCCGTCGAACCGATCCGTGATGTGATCGGTTGAGCCGTTTCGCGAATGCGCTGGGCGCCCCCGTCATTCCCTCGGATGGTGACGTGACCTGACGGGGCCCTGTCGCCCGCGGATCAGGTCCTGCCCAAAATTCGATCGAGCGAATCGGAGGTTTGATAGATCAGGGCTTCGGGGTAGTGCGGGTAGGGGTGAAAGTATTCGAAGGTCACGAATCCGCGGTAACCTACCGAATCCAAGGCCTGCATCAGCGCCGGCCAGTTGGTCGTCCCATCCAAGAGCGGACGGAAGGTTTCCAGAGAGTAGTCGGTTCCTTTCTTGGTGAACTCCTTGAAGTGGACATTTTTGGTCCGCTGACCCAGGATCGGCACCCAGTGCTCGGGATGCTGGAACATCGCGATGTTGCCCGAGTCGAAATGGACGTTCACATGGGGGCTGCCGAAACTGTCGACAAAGTCATTCATCTCCATCGGGGACATCAGGTACCCGTTGAAGAAAATGTTTTCGATGTTCAGCGAGATCTTGAGACGCTCGGCGGCGACGGCCAATTTTCCGACCGCTTCGCGGGCCCGGCGGTCGCAGACGTCGTTGGGGACCGGTTCGTGGTCATCTCGCCATGGGATATGCACGGCACCCGGAACCAGCAAGACGTCTTCGACTCCCATGTGATGGGCAGCCTGTCCGATCAGACCGGCCAATTCGAGCCCCCGATTTCGCTTCTCGACCTCGTTGCTGGTCAACGGGTAGGGCCAAAACAAAAAGGAGCAAAGCCCGCTGATTTCGATGCCGATCGAGTCGGCCAGGTGCCGGATACCGGCCAATTCTTTGGCGGTCGACTTGGGCGACAGGTCGTTGTCGAGATCGTAATTCAATTCGATCCCTTCGAAGCCGGCATCCTTCGCCAATTGCAAGCATTCCCGCAGCGACATCCGGTCCGGATAGGGGAACGCCCATTGGTTGATCGACTTTTTCATGTCGAAACGCTGGGGCGAGCCGCGACGATCGTCGGCCGCTCGCGGGGCGGCGGCTAGGGATTCCTTCGCCGCGGCCGTGATCGCGGCTCCGGTCGCGGTGGCGGCACCCAAAGCGGCCAGGCCACAACGGATCGCTTCCCGGCGGTCGACAGGAACGGTTTGTGCAAACGGAATGTTACGCGGTTCGTGACGGGACATCGCTCAGCTCCGGTGCGGCCATGGCCTAGTCGCTCAGTTCGGCCATCAGCTCTGGGCTCAATTTCAAATTGGTATTCACGCTCTGGACGTCGTCATGGTCGTCCAGCATTTCTAGTAACTTCAATGCCGCGCGAGCTGAGTCGGGTTCGAGTTCGACCTCGGTTTGTGCGATCCGGGTCACCTCGCTGAACTCAGTCGTCAAGCCTGCCTGTTCGAGCCCTTCGGCGAGTGCGGCGAACGCTTCGGGCGGGCAGGTAATCTGCAGTTTACCTTGATCATTGGTCTCGACGTTGTCGCCACCCCATTCCATGGCGACTTCCATGGCCCGCTCTTCATCCGACCCGTCTGCCAAGATGAACAGCCCCTTGCGGTCGAACAGGTAAGCCACGCAACCGGTCGAACCGAGATTGCCTTGATACTTGGAGAATAGGCCACGAATTTCCGGAGCGGTCCGGTTGCGGTTGTCTGTCATGATGTCGCACAGGATGGCGACGCCCCCGGGCCCGTAGCCTTCGTAGAGGATTTCCTCGACATCGCCACCGTCGAGTTCGCCGGTGCCCCGCTTGATCGCCCGCTCGATGTTGTCCTTGGGCATGCTGACCGCTTTGGCGTCGTCGATCGCTTTGCGGAGTCGGATGTTGATATCCGGATCACCACCACCCAGCTTCGCTGCGATGATGATTGCCTTGCTGAGCCGGCTCCAAAGTTTGCCGCGTTTGCTATCGATCAGGGCTTTCTTGTGCTTGATGCCCGCCCAGTGTGAATGGCCTGCCATGGAAACGCGTCGAAGGGTGGATGAAGGGGGAAAGGGGAGGTTAGCGGGGCTTTCGCTTCGTTAGCTTTTGATTTCCGGCTTCCGCGGTCGCTGTGTCCGCTCCCTTCGATTTGCCCTTTTTAGCAGCCGGTTCCTTATCATTCACCGATTTTTTTGATTTCGGTGCGGTCGGGTTGGGGGGCGTGCCCGATTTGGCGGGTACCGTCGCCTTCGCTTTGGCGACCGGGGAACTGGTCGATGGCTTCGGTTTCACCGAGTCGGCGGACGCCTTGGGGCTCGTCTTGGAAGGTTTTCCAGGCGAGCCGCTGGCTCGAGGTGATTTTTCGGTGTCGGGGTTCGCTTTGTCCGAAGGGCTGCCGGCTACCGCTTTCGTCTGGCTGCCCTTTTTCGCTGCGGTCGTTCGCGCCGCGGTCGGCCCTTCCGACGATTTGCCTTTGGCGGGCGCTTTCACCGAAACGTCCTTCGAGGCTGGCGAGGGGGCGGCCTGCGAAGATTTCGCCTTCGTAGCTTTTCCCGATGCCGTCGTCGCTTTCTTGTCCGTCGTGTCACTGCCCGCGTTGGACGATTTCTTGGTATCCCGCGCGGGCGGAGTTCCTGTGGCAGGCGTTGCCGGGGTGGACCGTGAACTCGAAGCGGAGGCACCCGTTCTACGTTTCGCACCGCTTCGGCGGGCGGACTTTCGCGAGGCTTCCGATGCGGCGGTCGGCAACACCGCGTCGGGGTTGATGGCTCGCACCAAATCATGGATCTGTTGATCCAAGGGATCGAACGCGAATTGGATCGCGGCTTGGTGCAGGGTTGAGGAAAACTCGATCGCCCTGTTCTTGGGGATCGCCCTTTCCAGGCCAGGCACCTTGCCGGTGCGGGCTTCTTGAGGTGTGACGATCCCCACGTGCAGCATGATCTTCATCGCGGCCGAGTTGACGGGAATGGCATGGCCTCCCAACCCGTGCTGCACAACGTGATTGAGTACGAAGGGGGTCACGCCGGCCATCGATTCGAACTTGGCAACCGCCTTACCGAGGTTCTCCTTCTTCAGGTGATCGATGTCAAAGGTGTAGAAGGTTTCAAAGACGCCCTGCAGGCAACGCTTCAAACGGATCGCGGTCGAAGTTGACGCCGGGAGGTGTGCCAAAACTTCCGCCAGTTCCGTCACGGAGGTGACGCGAACCTCGTTCCAATCGAAAAACTCCTGCTCGCACTTCGCATAACCCTCGTCAGCCAAATCGGCCGGGGATTCCTCGAGCAACGCGCCATAGAGCACGTGTTCCAACAACGGACGACCCGGGCTGGGCGGAGCCGATTTGTAGTGCTTTTTAAGGAGTGTATGGAGCTTGCCGATCAATCCGGCTCGGTTTTTTGCGGTCATCGCGGGAACAAAGGGCTGCGTAGAAGGGGCTTCGAGATCGGGGCCGAGACGGGAGAGTCTTCGGTCAGTTTCGACGCGGGGGTCACTGTGACCGGGTGGACGCTATGGGTCGGTTGGAAAGGTTTGGTCGGATGCCGCATCCGCGTCGGCCGGTCGGTTGCCATGAGGAACGTCCTCCTCGCCCTCATCCAAATCGGTAGCGGCCGGATTCGCTCCGGACTGTTCTCGACGGATTCGGTTGAGGATCTCTCCGACAGCGACGACGTTTTGGATCCCCTTGTCGAGAACGAAACGAAGTTTGGGGATGTACCGCGTTTCGATCCGTTGGGCGATTTTCGCTTGCAAAAACCCGGCCGAGTTTTGCAGGCCGCGCAACGTCAGATCCTGCTGATCCTCATCACCCATCACGCTGACGGAGACCTTGGCCTCCCGCATATCGGCCGTGACCTCCACACCCAGCACCGTCACGTCGCGGACCCGCGGGTCGCGAACGTCGGTCAGGATCGAGGTGGCGACGACTTCGCGAATGGCTTCGGCGGCTTTGAGTTGACGACGACTGGTCACAGGGATTGCGGGTACACCGGGTGAGTGGGGGGCGGATTACGGAGCAAGTGGCGTGGTCACGAGTGAACCGAGGGTCACATTTCCAACTTTCGGGCGACCTGTTCGATCCGATACGCCTCCAGAACGTCGTCTTGCTTGATATCGTTGAAGCCGGACAATTTGATCCCGCATTCGAACCCGCGGGCGACTTCTTTGACGTCGTCTTTGATCCGTCGCAGGGTGTCCAGTGGGTAGTCGCCGATGGTGCGGCTATCCCGATTGACGCGGATGCGACAGCCACGCTGAATGGCGCCCTGCAGGACATAGCAACCGGCGATCGTGCCGACGCGACTGATCTGAAAGACCTGCTTGACAAGTGCTCGTCCCAATTCGACGACCCGCTCTTCCGGTCGCAGGCGTCCTTCGATCAGCGCCTTGATGTCATCGGCCAGCTTATAAATGATGTTGTAGCGCCGAATCTCGACGTTCCGTTCATCCGCTAAGCTTCGCGCGGCATCATCCGGTATGACGTTGAAGGCAAGGATCACGCCGTCCGAAGCGGAGGCGAGCGTGACGTCGGCGAGACTGACGCCACCGACACTCTTTTGCAGGACCCGAATTTCGACTTCGGGGTGGTCGAATTTGGTCAGTTCGTTTTCGATCGCTTCGAGCGATCCTCGCGTGTCGGCGCGAATGATCAGGTTCAGGCGGGAGTGATAAGCCTGTTTGCCCAGTTGGCCTTCCTGGAGCAGTTCCTGGAACTTTTCGAAAGACACTTTCGTCGTCACGCCGGAGAGGCTTTGAGCGCGGCTCCCCTCTTCACGTGTCGCCGCGATTTCACGGGCTTTGGTGATGTCGTCCAGCACGTGGAACCGATCGCCGGCACCGGGCGGCTGATCCAAGCCGTAGATGTCTACCGGGCAGCTGGGACCTGCCACCTTGACTTTTCGCCCGGTCAGCGGATCGGTCATGGCTCGGATCCGACCGTGGGACGCACCGCAAACGATGATGTCGCCGACCCGCAGCGTGCCGTTCTGAACGACAACTTTGGCGCTCACACCCCGTTCGCCGTCCTGCCGAGCCTCCATGCAAACGCCCAACGCTTGGCGGTTGGGATTCGCGCGATACTCATGCAATTCGGCAACCGTCAACAGCGTTTCCAAGAGCTCGTCCAAGCCTTCTCCGGTCATGGCGCTGGTCCGGACGACCTCGACATCACCGCCCCACTCGCTGGGCGTGAGGTGGTGCTCCGTCAATTGGGTCAGGACTCGTGTGATATCGACCCCTTCGACATCGATTTTGTTGAGCGCGACCACGATCGGCACTTCGGCTGCCCGCGCGTGGCTGATCGCTTCTTCCGTCTGCGGCATGATCCCGTCGTCGGCCGCGACCACCAGTACCGCGATATCGGTCACGTTCGCCCCGCGAGCACGCATCTCGGTGAAGGCGGCGTGGCCGGGGGTGTCGACGAACGTTACTTGCCGGCCATCCCGATCGACCTGATAAGCCCGAATGTGCTGCGTGATTCCGCCCGCTTCGCCACTGGCGACGTCCTTCCCGATCAATTTGTCCAGCAGGCTGGTTTTGCCATGATCGACGTGACCTAGGAAAGTGACGATCGGCGGTCGAGTGACCAAGTCCTCTTCGTCATCTGCCACTTCCTCGATGCCCGAAATGACCTCTTGTTCGAGCGAACCGGCCGCAACCAGCTCCAGATCGAGTTCGAGCTCCGTCACGAGCACCTCGGCCGTTTCCAGATCGATCTGGGAATTGATGTTGGCCATCAATTGCATGCCGAGCAGGACGCGGAGGACTTGGGCTACGGGAACCCCTGCCGCTTCCGAAAACTCGCGAATGCTGCAGGGGGCTTCGAGCTGGACCCGTTCTTTCCGCGGGGCGGCCGTGTTCGTCCCCTTCCGCTTGATCGTCCGTCGTCGACGCCCTTCATCACGTCCGAAACCGGGCTCGACATCGCTACGTTTGCCGGTCCGACGCCCCTTGGATCGGTCGGCACGAGCCGACGCCATCCCGGCCAGACCGGGCTTGCGACGCGGTTCGTCCTCCTCCGCGACAGCCCCCACTCCTGGCCGCTTGCCTTTCGTCTTGTCGCCGGAAAATCCGCTGAGTCCGCCACTGCCAATTCGCTTCTTGTCGCTTTCCGCCTTCGCCAGCTTTTCCAAAGGAGCCTTCACGCCCTGCTTGTGGCCGGCGATCACATCCTTGCTGAGCTTGATGTCCGGCTTCTGCGAAGGCGCCTCCGACGGGGACTGCGTTCGCGAGGGGGCAGCCGCCTCCGGCAGCGCCGCCAGGTTGATAACGGGATCTCGTCGTTTAGCGGGCTTGCCCGTCGGGCCGCTGGGGTCGCCTTCGCGACGTTGCGGGCGCCCCAAAACACGGATCTTGGAACCGGATGCCGACATCATGGAGTCTCGCCGAATCGGCTCGGACGAGCCCCCTTCCGAACCACCCCGACCGCGACTGGCCAAGGCGCCCGGGCGGACGTTGGGCGGGGGGGACGGACGGTGGTCGGGAGGGCTTGCCGCCGACGGGCTGTCCGGCGCAGGACCTTTCGTTTCGGCCTCCACGTTTTTCGCCGTACCGCTTTCAGAAAGCGAGGGCTGCTCCGTCTTTGCAACCGGTGTGCCAAATTCGCCCGAACCGACCGGTTTGGGAGCGACTGCTTCCTCCGCAGCGGGCTCGCCTTTCCCCGTGGACAAAGGCGTGCGAATCACGCGGCGGGGTGATCCGATCGGCGGAAGTTGACGAACAGGCGTGAGGGCAGCGGGTTCACGAACCGGCACCGGAACGACGGGTTGAGGCTTGGTCCCCGGCGACGTCACTGCCGGTCCGGAAGCGTTCCGCAGAAACTCCTTCATGCGCTGCGCTTCGTCGTCCGACAAACTGGCCAACGCCGAGCCTTTGCCGGTGATCCCAGCTTTCTTACAGAGGTCGACTAATTCTTTGCTGTCAACCTGCAAATCTTTCGCGAGCGAATAAATACGAACGGGCACGGATAAACGATCCTATCAAGGTCTGCGAACGACCTGAGCCCAACCGACAAGACGCCTACAAGCGGTCGGTTGGGGCATCAAAGGCGGTTCGACACGGGGCAATATTTACATGAACAAATCCCTCAAATGAACGCGATCGAGAGCATCCGGCTAGCGAACCGGGCCTTCGAAGCGAACTGACGGCTACAGCGATTCTCGGCGCCCAGTGCGTTCCAAAAAACGCTCGGAGCAAACCCGCACGCGGAAGCCGCCAACACCAATCAGGGGGACTTCGGCGACAACTCCGTCGCCTCCGCCCCGTCTTCCACCTGGTCAGCGGCGTTGTCGGCATCCGCCGCTCCGCCGTCACCATCCGACCCAGACTCGGCCCGCAACGCGTCTTGTTCCGACGCGACAGCCTCTTCCGGCAAGTCAACTTCCTCCGCCGAAGTGACCTCTGCGGAAGCCGTGGTGTCATCAACATCCGCTGATGAATCGGCGACCGCAGGGAGTTCATCCACAACCGACTCTGCCGTCTCCGTATAGACGGCTTCTGGCGGCGCCTCGTCGGTCGGTTCGGCTGGGGGCGTAACCGCTTCGGGTTCCGCTTGCGCCTGTCGTTCACGCTCCCGACGCTGCCGTCGTTCTTCCGCTGCGGCTTCCTCCGCGTCTGCGGCCCGGCCTTCAGCCTGTTCCACGATTTCGTCGATCTGCTCGGCGGTCAAGCCGCTCATTTCCATCAAGACATCCGGCTCGATCACCGACAGGTCGTCGAAGGACAGGTAACCCTGCTCGACCAAACCTTGGGCCAATTCCTCGGTGACCCCGGGGATGGCGCTGAAACCGGCGATCGCCACGTCCATTTTCTCTTCGAGTTCAGCGCTGGTCATGATCTCGATGTCCCAGCCGCAGAGTTTACTCGCCAGCCGAACGTTCTGACCGCGGCGACCGATCGCTAACGACAATTGGTCCTCTTGAACCAGCACGATCGCCCGACCGATCAGATCGCAAAGCAACACCTGCTCCACTCCCGCGGGCTGTAAGGCGTTGGGAATGAGGACCTGTGGGTCGTTGCTGTAGCGAACCACGTCGATGTGTTCACCCGCCAACTCTTCGCGGACCGCCTTGATGCGACTGCCGCGAAATCCCACGCAAACCGCGATCGGGTCGATCTGAGAATCGATGCTGCTCACCGCGACTTTGCTGCGATAGCCTGGCTCGCGACTGATCGAATCGATCGAGATCACTTCCTCCGCGAGCTCCGGGATCTCTTGTTCGAACAGTCGCTGCACGAACTGGGGGCGGGTGCGACTGAGCACCACGCGAATGCGGTTGCCACTGGCCCGGACTTCGAACACGACCGCTCGGACCCGTTCGTTGGCATGCAGCGTCTCGCCAGGGATCTGCTCACTGCGTGGCAAAATCGCCTCGACATTGCCCAGTTGCACCGTCGCGACGCCTCCGTCGGACCTGCCGATCACCCCGGTCACGATCTGGCCGATCAGTTCCCGGTATTCGACCATCAACGCGTCGCGTTCAGCTTCCTTGACCTTTTGGATGATCACCTGCTTGGCCGTCTGGGCACCGATCCGGCCGATCTGATCGTCCCCGAGCGGTTCGCCTTCAAGTAGGGCTCGGATTTGCCCCGTCTTGCGGTCGAGCGAAACGACGATATCCGACTCCTCGCCGTACTGACGTTTCGCGGCGGTCTGCAGCGCCGCTTCAATCGCCGAAAACACGATCTCCTGATCGATGTTTTTCTCGCGATGAAGCGAATCGACGTAGCGAAGGATATCTTGTGGGTTCATGCCAGAGCACGGTCGGTTTTTCGGCGGGAAGCGCAACGGCTCCCCCTATAAAAACGGCCCAGGGCTGCTAACCCGGGCACGTCAGCGGATCATCAACGGATCGATCAGCGTAACGATGGCTGAGGGGGCTGTCAACCAACGATCCACAGGGCGCGGCGACCGCCCGACGTCTGATCGGATCAGGCTTCCTGCCACGCGCGGATGTGAACCGCGGAGGCCTGGCCCTGAGGAGTCACGTTGAGACTGACGAAACTCTCGCCGGCGGGAATGCCCGGCTTGTTGACCACCCGAATCGGGCAGGCGGGGTCCGGATCGGGGCAGTTGCGAACGGGAAACAGCTCGCCTCTCAACGCCGCCAAACTGGCAACGATCTCGACCATTCCTCCGCCGGCCCCAAGGTTGCCGAAATGCCCCTTGGCGGTTGTTACGGGGACGTCGGGTTGGCTGTCGCCGAAGACATCCCGGATCGCTTCCGCCTCTTCCCGGTCGCTGGGGATGCTGCCCAAGCCGTGAGCGTGAACGTGACCGATCGAGGCCGGGTTCTGATCACGGGTTGCCATTCGAATCGCGTTCGCCATCGCCAGTCGCAGGTTGCCGGACCCGGCCTGCGGCCCGACGGCGCTGCTGCCGCCACCGAGCACTTCGCCGAGGATTCGGGCACCCCGGGCACGGGCATGTGGCAGTGTCTCCAGGATCAGGGCGGCGGCGCCTTCCCCCAGCACGGAGCCACTCCGCTGTTGGTCGAACGGCCGGCAAGTCGCAGCCAATTCTTCGGGGGTGGCCGTTTTCGAGGCGGTCGCCAACGGTTCCTGCATCGACGCATGGAGCGAACGGAAGGTCTGAATCCGCGAGCCGGTGGCACCGACGATCAGGACGTCCGCGTGGCCACGGCAAAGCGTCGACAGCGCCTCCCAAAGGGCGGCGGCTGGAGAGGCTTCGCGGACCGTGATCGAGTTGTTGGGGCCGCGGAGGTCGTTGTAGATCGCGATGTGGCTGGCCGGCATGTTGGGCAAGTACTTGAGCAGCCACAGCGGGTTGACCTGGGGCAAGCCTTTCGTCGCCCAGCTGCCGAACTGGAAGTTGCCCGATTCGTCGAAGCAGTTCTGGATCCCGGCCGCGAACTCCTCCGGGAGCGTCATGATGTAATCGCACCCGTAAATCACCCCGGTCCGATCCGCGTCACGGTTGTCGGGGGTTAATTGGGCGTCATGGATCGCCAGTTGTGCCGCGGCCACGCCCATCTCGATTTCGCGACACATCAGCTTGGAACCTTTGCGGATGGTCCGCTGCAGGTTCTTGTCTAACGGGCCGTAGTCCTCGATTTCGCCCGTAAAAGACGTCACTTCCGCACCGTGGTCGACTGACAGCACCCCACTGGGGATGCGTGTCAAGCGATCGATGCCGCTACGGCCGCAACGCAGTCCGTCAAGAAGTTCAGCCGTCGTGCAGCCTAACGGGCTGATCACGCCCATGCCCGTGATCACGACTCGAGGGGGGGGAGCGGCATTCATCGATGGGGTGCGAGCAATCCGTAGCGAGGTTCGGGCTAGTGCGAGGTTTGGCTGCGGGCCCGCCGGGCGGCTTGGACACGCAGGACCACGAAAACGAGGTCGGATCTCGCCCGCTTCAGTTTGCGCGATCCGGACGGATCGGCAAAGCATGGCAGGAGCGGAAAAATAGCTGCTCGGTGGCTGCGACCGTTACGCGGCAGGTCAATAGCGACCGCGGTTGATCGAGCCGCTGGAGTCGCTGACCCGTGGGGCGGACGGGAGGTTGTCATTGGACCGTCCGCGGAACTCGACGAACATCAAGGCATCCGCCCGGCCGGCCGTCGTGCCGGTCAGGGCATTCATATTGAAGAACGGGTTGGTGGACGCGCTCCGTTCGGGGCTGGCGACCACCCCACAGGAAAGCAGCAAAACCATATCCGACGGCCAACGGAACCGTTCCTTCAAACGCCAACTGACCATCTGGGGAACGTCGATCCTCGCCCGAAAGGGCTCTCGATTGGGGAGCGGCAGGTCAAGGTCGACCGGAACCAGCTTGTCGACTTGATCGATTTCGACCTTGATCATGCAATCGATCGACCGGCGATCGACCGACAACAAGGGGCTCAGTTCGACCCGATACCCTTCTTGGACTTCGCCGGTTTGGGGTTCGTATGGGGGCCAGCCGGACGGCACGTACCCCACATTCTGAACGTAGTTGCGTCCGCGGATATTGGCCAGTTTCTCGGTCTGGCCGTTGTGGGTGATCAGGTCGACCGTCTGGACTTCGCGGACGTCGCTGCGTTGTCGGAGCAGTGACAGCACCATCGCCGCGTTTTCCTTGGTCAGCAACCAGGCCTGTAGCCCTGGTGATTGGACGCTAACGTGCTGCATCAGCGGATGGGTACGGGCCCGCCAATTCGGGCTGCCGACGGTTAGCGTTCGCAGGTGCAGCACCTGCGGGTCCTTTTCGCCGGCGGTGAATCGCTCGACCATTCCTGCGACGACTTCGTGAACTTCACGCGTGTGATAGACCGACAAGGAGTCACGGTCGGCGCTGAGAAAGCCGAACGGTTCGGTGAACCACAGATCGGTCCCGGTCTCGCGGAGCACCCAATCGACGACCGCTTGGTGGGGGCGGTCATGCTTGGTCAGGTAGCCCGTGTACGGCCGGAGATCGTAAACCCGATGTTCCTGGCCGTTCCCCTGAGGCAGCGAGCCGTTGCCGGCCTTGCCGGGGGACGACGGAGTGCCTCCTTCCGCCTGGAGGCTGGGGGGCATCGAGGGGGCCTGAGCCCAGGTCGACTCGGTGCTCATCCCCAACAGCCAACCGAGTCCGCAGGCTCCTCCGATCAGCAGCCAACGGCATCCGGTCGGCCAACCCGGCCGTGAGGTAACGGCGAACTTTGTGAACCACCCTCGCATCGATTCCGTTCCTTGCTTCGGTTTTCCGATCGGGCACGCCTTCATCGTGAGGGGTTCTCCTCGATGGTGGCGGGCAGGCTGTCGCGATGAAGGTCATTGCTGTAGCCGATCGCCGGCCCCTCGAGCAAGGTTGATTGAGTAACCGAAAGGGCGGATTTTCCAATTCGGTGATCGGCGGATCGTCGGAGCAGCGTTGTCGGATGTCGGATGTCGGATCACGGACGCGGAAAACCTCTTCCGACGAGCCCGATCGGTTTGCTACGGATAATCGACCGCGAGCCGCTGGGCCGCGCTTGCCAATTTCCCGAATCGCCGTCATCGGAGCAAAAAACCGTGTCAAGGAACTGGATTACCGCGGTATCGTTGTCGCTCTGCCTGTTCGCAATGATGACCCATTCGGCATCGGCAGCCCCTCCGGGGCTGTTGCGGATCTTCGGACCCACCCCGGCCGCCAAGGTGGCGGCCCAAGACCCGCGGCGTTTGTCCGAGATCGATGGCCCCTGGATGATTCTGGCCGCATCCTTTGCCGGCCCCGAGGGCAAAGCCAAGGCCGACCAATTGGCGGACGAGTTGGCTCAGGAGTTCGGCCTGGCGACCTTCATCCATGAAGCCAAATTTGACTTCACGGGCCAGTTGAACCAGCCCGCTGCGGATGGCCGCGTGATGCGGTATGTCAACGAAAACAAATACGCAGCCTTCGCGGTGTTGGTGGGGGAGTATGACTCGATCGATCACCCCCAATTGGACAAGGATTTGAAACGCATCAAGGCGGCCAATCCGAAGGTCTTCGAGGGTGAACCCGAGGAGGTGTCGAGCGAACCGGACGCTGCGGGGAGTACGCCGCTGGATGCGGTGCGGAGTCTCAAGCGAGGTCTGCTGAACCGCGTCGGTCGCTCCTCAACGGGGCCGATGAGCAACGCGTTCGCGACGACCAATCCGATGTTGAAGAAGGAGTTCTTTATGGCTCCCGAAGTCGACTCGTTCGTGATGGAACTGAACTCCGACGTGGAGCACAGCTTGTTGAATAACCCCGGCAAGTTCACCGTGGTCGTCGGCACCTTTTCGGGACTGTCGATGATCGCCAACGGAACGCTGGAAAAAACGTTTCAGCCCAGCAGCGAGCGGATGGATGCCTGCGCTCTCAACGCGGACAAAATGGTGCGGGAGCTCCGTAAAGAAGGGGTCGAGGCCTATCAGTTCCATGATCGGACCCGCAGTTTGGTCACGATCGGCGGGTTCGAAAGACTGGGAGAAGTCGCGCCGGGTGGCAAGTTCGAGTATGCTCCTGAGATCCGTCGGGTGATGGAGAATTATCGGGCCGGGAACGATGTCCAAATGACCCAGTTCGGCCCGGTGATCCGCGCCGAACACGTCGCTTCGATCCCGTTCGACGTCAACCCGACACCGATCGCGGTGCCCAAGAAATCGAAACGGAGCCTCTACAGCGGACGGATGGGGCTGCGTTGAGCGGCGGCAGCCCGGTAACGCCGAACCGAGCGGCCGCTATATTCGTACGCGACCGATGGGTTTGAGAAGCCGCCTACCGAGACGGCTCGAGCCCTGTCCATGCGTCCCAAGGTTCCCCCTCAGGTTTCCCGATGTCCGAGACGGAGAATTCCCAGCCGATCTTTCGCACCCCGGCCATGACCGCCGGCAGCGAAGCGGAATGGCTCAACGAATCGCGGCCGATGCGGGTCAGCGGCCTGCTGGCGCTGTTGCTGGGCCTGCTCAGTTTCACCGCCCTGTTCGGGGCCCCGATGATGATCGTGCCGGTTCTGGCGATCGTGGCCGGCTTGGTCGCGCTGCGACCCTACACGGGCCTTGAGCCGACCGGGTACCGCATGGCCAAGGTCGCTCTGGTCCTGGCCACGCTGTTCGGCGTCTGGGGAACGGCCGCTCGGCAATTCAAGCACCGCGCCTTGGCGGATCAGGCGAATGGCTTTGCCATCCGCTGGCTTGAGCTGCTTGCTCAGGGGGATATCGAAGTCGCGTTGGAACTGAAGAAATATCCTGCTCAGCGTCAATCGGCCACGATGTCCCTTCCGGAATTCTACCGCAGCAGCACCGAGGGGACCGGTTTCCTCCAAGAATTCCGCGAGAACGATACGGCGGTCCAGCTCATCGATGCCGGTGATGCGGTCCGTTGGGAACCGTTTCGGGCGACCGAGTCATATCAGTTCAACGGCCGCCAACTGACGACGACCTTTTGGAAGGATCAGTCGGGCAGCGTGAAAACGCCGATTCGGCTGACCATGGAATACCTGCCGCCGACAGCCGACACGCACGCCCAGTGGTTGGTGGACAACGTTTCCTTTTGGTTCCCGAGTCCCGGCGGCAACTAGCCGCGACGCGGCCAGCACTCAGCGGCTCGGTACCCAGGGCATCGAGTCGTGCTTGAGGCGATTGCGGACAGCTTCCGGCAACGGATTCTGATAGGCCGGCGGACGGGAACCGGCATCGGAAGGACCGAGATCCGCCTGCGGGTAAGGGTCGTGGATCACGGCGGTGGCTTGCTGCTGCTGCAACGGTCCCGGGGGTTGCATCCAGTGGCCTCCACGACATCCCGCAGCCGTCGCCACCAATGCGGAAGCGACTAGCCATCTGCGTGTTGAGGCGATTTTCATGACGTTCGATTCCGGTAGGCAAGGGGCAACGCTCGGGAAGCGTAGCAAAGTGGCCGACAGCGGGCCAAGACTCATTCGGCAAAGCCCCCCGGGACTCCAGATCGATCCGCTGGGCAGGTGTTCCTAACCGGATCGGCACGAAGTCGTCGAATCCGTTTCGTCTTGGTTGGGGATGATGCGGTCGCAACGGTACCGCCGTTCGCCGGCGGCCGTTGTCGATTACCATCAATGGTCGACATCGCTATCGACAGGGATGCGGGCGCAAGACTCCGGTGCGTCCCTGGCGTGTCCAACTGCTCGTCCAACTTTTCAACCCGATGCTAGACGAACCTGCCATGAATCCCCTTCGAACGCTGTTCCCGTGCTTGCCAGTCATGGCGATCATGATCCTGATCGGAGCCCCCGTGTCGGCCGTTCCGCCGAATGTAGTGTTTGTCCTCGTGGATGACTTGGGAAAGCACGATCTCGGGTTTACGGGGAGCGATTTTCACGAAACGCCGAACCTGGACGCGTTGGCCGCTCGATCGATGCGATTTGACCAGGGTTATGCCTGCTGTCAGGTCTGCAGTCCGTCGCGGGCAAGCATCCTGCTGGGGCAATTCACGGCGCGTCACGGCATCACCGATTGGATCGGAGCGGCCACCGGCAGGGCGTGGAATCGGGCCGACAGATTGTTGCCGGCCGAGTACGTTCGGTCGCTCCCCCTGGAGCAGACGACGTTGGCCGAGGCGTTCCAGGAGGCCGGTTATCGAACTTTTTTCGCCGGCAAATGGCATTTGGGTGACGAAGGCTCTTTCCCGGAGGATCATGGGTTCCAGATCAATCATGGCGGCCATCATCGAGGTTCGCCCCCCGGCGGCTTTTTCAGCCCCTATCAGAACCCGAAGTTGAGCGACGGGCCGCCCGGCGAATCGCTCACCCTGCGGCTCGCAGACGAGACCGCAGCGTTCATCCGGGGCTCGGCCGACGGCCAACCGTTTTTCGCGATGCTATCGTTTTACGCGGTCCACAGTCCGCTGCAGACGACGCCGGAACTGTGGAAAAAGTATCGAGACAAGGCGGCTGCGCGTGCCGCCCCCTCGGCCCGTTTTGAGATCGACCGGACGCTGCCGGTTCGGATCGTCCAGGACAACCCGATTTACGCCGGGATGATGGAAACGGTCGACACGGCCGTGGGACGCGTGCTCAGTGCGCTCCAAGAGCGAGGCATCGCCGACCGCACGATCGTGGTGTTCACGTCAGACAACGGGGGCGTCGCCTCGGGTGATGCCTACGCGACCAGCAATCGGCCGTTGCGGACAGGCAAGGGGCGACAATGGGAAGGCGGTTTGCGGGTCCCGTTTCTCATTCGCGTGCCCGGCCTGACCGACGGCGGCGGGCAGAGCGAGGTTCCTGTCACGGGTGCCGACTTCTACCCGACCCTGTTGGAATTGGCGGGGCTGCCACTACGGCCGTCCCAACATGCGGATGGCCTTAGCCTCGTGCCTTTGCTTCGCGGCGGTACGCTCCCGGAGCGACCGCTGATTTGGCATTACCCGCACTACGGCAACCAGGGGGGAGAACCGAGCGGGATCTATCGGGACGGCCCCTGGAAGCTGATCCGGTACTACGAAGATGGCCGCGACGAACTTTATCGGTTGGACAGCGACCTGTCGGAAACTCGGGATCTGGCCGCAGACGAACCGGAACGGGTGCTGCGGATGCGCACAGAGCTGCTGCGTTTCCTCGAGTCCGTCGGGGCCCGATTTCCTGAGCCCGACGATCGCTTTACCGAAGCGGGTGCCCTGGCCAAACGGCAGCAGATTCGCGACAAGTTATGGCCACAACTGGAACGCCAGCACGCCCGATTTCTGGAACCCGATTTTGAGCCCAATCCGACCTGGTGGGGCAGTCGCCCCATGCCGCCGAACGCACGCTGAGAGGACGCCGAATTGACTCGTTTACGGATCGGCCTGTCGATCGGGGATCCCGCGGGGGTCGGTCCGGAATTGGCGTTGCGGGTCGCCGAGCGAATTTCGGAGTTCCCCGGCGTGCGTCTGGGCTTGATCGGCAACCACGCCCTGCTCGGCCGGGTCGCGGCGAAGCTGGGATTGCCGTTGCCACCGGAGCGTTTAGCGGATCGCTGGTCGCACGAACTCGCTGCTGAGGCTGGCCCGCCGGTCGTTTCGGTAACCGTCGGTGATTTGGATGCTGACGCGGTCCGGCCGGGCATATGGACGTCCCAGACTGGTGCCGCGTCCTGCGAGTGGGTTCGGTTCGCGGTTGCCGCGGCGATGCTGAACCAGATCGATGCGGTCGTCACCGGGCCGATCCAGAAGGAGGCTTGGCACGCCGCCGGGATCCCCTACCCGGGCCACACCGAATTGCTGGCTGATATGGCCGGCCGCAAACGGGTGCGGATGATGTTGACCAGCGAAGAACTGTCTTGCGTTCTGGTGACGGTACACCTGCCGCTGGCCGATGTTGCCGCGCGGCTGACCGAGCAAGACGTGTTGGACTCGATCTTGTTGGGGGCCGAGGCTTTGGAGCGAAGGACCCGAGCCCGCCATGGTCGAGGGCCACGGGTGACCGTTTGTGGCCTGAATCCCCATGCCGGTGAACATGGGTTGCTAAGCCATTCGGAAGAAGAGCGAATCATCGAACCGGCGATCCGCAGGGCGCGGCAAGCCGGCGTGGACGTGACCGGTCCGCTTTCACCTGACGCCGCCTTCCTGCCCGCGCGTCGGCGGATCACAGACGTGCACATCTGCATGTATCACGATCAAGGTCTGATCCCGCTGAAGGCACTCGCTTTTGACGAAGCGGTGAACGTGACCATAGGGTTGCCGATCATCCGCACGTCGGTCGACCACGGCACGGCGATGGACATCGCCTGGGAGGGACAGGCGAGCGAATCGAGTCTGATGGCGGCAATTCGCATGGCGAGTGAATTAGCATGAATCGAACCGAGCGTCTGTCATCCCGATCCTGCGAAGCGTCGCCCGGCACGATCGGCACTCGGCTGACCGCGGTCGCCGAAGTGGTCCTGCTCGTGCTGCTATTTTTCGCCTACCGCGGCGACCCGCCGCCGGGGATCAACGAAGCTCATTATTTGGCACTTGCCAAGAACTTTTGGGACCCCTCGTGGTGCGTGCAAGACCTGTTCGTCACTTCTGATAAAACCCACCTGCTGTTTCACGCGACCTGCGGTAGTTTGACCCAAGTGCTGACGTTACCTGCCGCCGCATGGGCCGGTCGGTTGATCGGCTGGACGTTGCTGGCCGTCGCCCTGCGAGGTCTGTGCCGCCAAGTGTTCGATCGGCCTTACGCTTGCCTGGGCGTCGCGATGATTTGGATCATCGGCCTGGAGTTCTTTCATCTCGCCGGGGAGTGGGTGATTGGAGGGATCGAGGCGAAGGTTCCCGCCTACGGGTTCGTTTTGGCCGGCATGAGCCGGATCGCTCGGGGAGATTGGCCGCGGGTTTGGCCGCTGTTGGGGTTGGCGAGCGCCTTTCATGTCCTTGTCGGCGGTTGGACGGTCGTCGCGGCCGGTTTCGCCTACTGGATCGTGGGTCGGGGCGAGTCCCCGCTCAAGGCCCAGTTGCCATGGTTAGTGCTGGGGGGGCTGATCTCGCTTGTCGGTGTTTGGCCGGCGCTCCAGGCCTCCGCCGGGGTTGCACCTGCCGACCGTTTGCAGGCCGCCAAGGTCTACACTTATTGGCGGATTTCTCATCACCTGTTGCCGTCGGCTTTTCCCACTGTCGCCTACTTCCGGCACATCGGGCTGATCGCCGTGACGATCGCGGTCGCTTGGCCTTGCCGTCGGGAACCCCGGTTTCGGGGCGTGTTTTGGTTGATGATCGGTTGTCTGGCGATCACGGCCTGTGGCTTGCTGGTCGGCCTGTTGCCGAGATTCGCTCCGGATCAGGCCGCCAACTGGCTGAGGTTTTATTGGTTTCGCGCGGGCGACGCGATGGTGCCGTTGACGCTCGGCCTGGCCGTCCTGGCGCGGCAGGCGAAAGCCGTCGGTTGCCCGCCGGGGGGAACTTTGCCAGGCCAAGCGGACGCTGGCGGCAGGTTCATCGGTCTGGCCGCCGGCGATCGGGTGTTCCCGCTCGTCGCGGCGATTGCGCTATCGGTGTTCTTGTCGCAGGAAAAGTTTCTCCCGCCGGCCGTTCGCGGCTTTCCCGAACTCCCCCAGAGTCCGTCGGTCGGGCGATCTGCCCGGGACGTACAGCGGGATTGGTTGGATGTCTGCGAGTGGGTTCGCCAAGCCTTGCCACCCGACGAGGTCTTGATCACCCCACGTCACCAGCAGACGTTCAAGTGGTATGCGCAGCGATCGGAGGTAGTGAATTGGAAGGACGTGCCTCAAGATGCCGACTCGATGCTGGCCTGGCAACGGCGTTTCTTCGACATCTTTCCCCAGCGTTTGGGGACGATGCGGGCGACGATCCGTTATGCAGATTTGCGGCGTTTCGGTGACGAGTACGGTGCCCGCTTCATGTTGGTCGATCGACGGATCGTGGGCCCTTCGCTGCCGCTCGTCCAGGTCTACCCGCCACCGGCGTCGGGCGCGCCCGGCACGTTGACGACGTACGCGGTTTATCGCCTGCCACGCTGAGCGGTCGGCGGCTATTCCGTCAGGCTCCCTTGGCATCCCGATCCGCATCCGGCGGTGCAGCCGTAGCAGTGATTGGCCGTCCGGATTCGTCGGCCGATCAGTTCCGCTTCGGTCGCCTGCGAAAGGGCTAATGGTTCGCCGTCCCCCAAGGGTAAACCGAGCATCTGGTTGAAGTCACAGTCGTAGAGAAAGCCTTGCCAATCGACCGAGACAAGCGAACGGCACATCAGCGAATCGAGGGTTGACGGGTTGAATGCCTCCATCAGCTTTTCCATGTAGGCCTGATACTCCTCTCGGCGCAGCAGGTCGTCGAGGAACCGGCTGATCGGCATGTTGGTGATCGTGAACAGGCGGTTGAAGCGAATCCCGTAGCGGCTCGCCAGCTCTTGGCGATAACGGTCTTCCAGCTCCGCTTGGTTGGGAGGCAACCCGCTGCCCACCGGGTTGTAGACGAGGTTGAGTTCCAGGCCGGTGGACGGGTCACCATAGCCGCGTCGGTTCAGCTCGCGGATGGCCCGAATCGACTTTTCGAAAACGCCATCGCCCCGTTGGGCGTCGCAGTTCTGTTCCAGGTAACAGGGCAACGAGGCGATCACGGTCACGCGGTACCGGGCGAGTAGCTCCGGCAGGTGCGTGAAGCCTGGGGCAAGCAAAATCGTCAGGTTACAGCGATCGATCACCTGGCGTCCTGACTCGGCAGCCTGCTCCACCAACCAGCCGAAATGCGGGTTCATCTCGGGGGCGCCGCCGGTGATGTCGAGTGTCCGAATCGAGGGGACGCGTTTCAGAAACGCGATCACTTCCTCGGCCGTCGACCGTGACATCGCTTCCCGGCGGTCGGGGCCGGCGTCGACATGGCAGTGGGTGCAGGTTTGATTGCAGACCCGGCCGAGATTGATCTGGAGTGTATCGAGCGACCGGGCGAGTAACGGGGCATGCTGAGTCGAGGCGATCCTTTCGGCAAAGTGCCCCTCCGGAACCCGCTGGGGATCTCCGAGTACCCGGAGCTGCTCGGCGCTTGCGGCAAGCGAGTGGCCTTGGCGGTGAAGCGTCTTGAGCATCGTTTTGGTATCGTTTTGGCGGATCGGTTGAGCGGGCGACGGCGGGTGAGCAACAGGGCGTCAGCAACAGGGGGCCGACGGGGCGCAAGCGGGATCTGCCGCCGTGGTCGCGTCGTAGTCGGAACCTTTGGTGACCCGCGGGTCGCGGATTGGGGTTCCAGCCCCTTCGCAAGGGAACGGCAGGGCCGCTTCCGGCGGAACTTCGATCCGCGGTTCGATCGGCTCAAACTTCCCTTGGTAGGGTGGTCGCATCAGCAGGGAGAAGGTCTTGTCACAGACCGCGATCCGCTGGCCACGGCGGAAGGTATGTCCGTCGTCGTCGGTGACCTGTCGGAAGGGCCCCCGGTAGACCACGGCTTGGTTCCGTTCCCAGCAATCACCCTGCTTCCCCTTGTGGGCGACGACGGTCAGCGACCGGAACTCGATCCCACGGATCGTCTGCCACGGTTCGGCGGTTCGCTGCACGATCTCGATGCCGTGAAATCCGGCCGCCTCGAAGGCCTCCAAGAACTCGTCCTCGCGAAACGCGCCCGAGACACATCCCGACCAGAGTTCCGGATCTTTTTGTAAGGCTTCCGGTACCGATTCGTCGGAGACGATGTCGCTGATCGCCGCCCGGCCACCTGGCTTGAGCACGCGAAAGATTTCGTCAAACAGCGATCGACGGTCGGTTTGGCGGACCAGATTCAGGACGCAGTTCGACAGCACGCAGTCGACCGATTCGCTGGCGACCAGAGGCTGCTCTCGTCGCAGACGCTGCTCCAGATCGCGAAGCTCCAAGTAACCGGCCGCGTCCGCGACCGCCCGGTCCCGCAGGTGGGATTCGAGCCGTTCGATGTCGAGTTTCAGATCCTGGATCAGGCCGAATCGAAATTCGACGTTGGCATAGCCGATTCGTTCGGCGACCTGAGGCGCCGCCCAGCGGGCCAACCCGAGCATCTCCCGATTGCAGTCGACGCCGATCACCCGGCCCGACCGGCCGACCGCTTGGGCGGCGATGAAACAGAGCTTGCCGCCGCCGGACCCGAGGTCGAGCACGGTGTCTCCGGGATGCACGTGGGGCGTCGGGTCGCCGCAACCGTAATCCCGTTCCAAGACCTCGGCCGGAATCGCTCGCAACGATTCCGCGTCGTAGGTGACCGGGCAACAGAGGGCCGTTTCAACCCGTCGGGCCGCGTCCGCATAACGCTGCCGAACGCTCGATTCCGTTTCCATCCGTTCTTCCTTTGCGCCATACGCGAGTTCGCTCACTCGGCTCCGTTTCGACTTCACCAGGCGGGACTCGTTAAGGATCGTGCGGTAAAAAAGTGTCCGGAACGTTTTGTGCAAAGCACCCGAAGGGCGAGTTCCTCGCAAAAGGTTCCGGACACTTTTTTACCGCTCATTGCTAAG